>NZ_CP072390.1:1550338-1860406 GCF_018127785.1 Prevotella scopos JCM 17725 | reverse complement strand
GTACAAAAACTTTAGGAAATAGCAAAGCCCTGGCTTGAGAAAGTCGGGGCTTTGTGCATAAAAAAGAGGATGTGTACATTTTGACACACCCTCATTTCTATTTATTTGTTGTCTGTCAACAAGCAACTTGTCTACTTGTAGACTCGTCAACTCGTCAACCAATGTCTTACTTCTTTGGAATAATCTCGAACACTTCTGCCTTGCCAATCAACTCCATACGCGTTACTTTCTTTGCCACATTAACTGTGAAGAATGGCTCATTAGAGGTGAATTCAGCCTTCAGCTTGTTACGCTTATCATACTGGCAAACACGAACAGAACCACCCTCTGGCAATGAGAGAAGGAAGGTATAAGAAGTCATACCACTTGGTACCTCAAACGAAACAGCACCTGTATTCTTGAAAGACGTACTTGGCTGATGGTCGAACGCACGAAGGACGGCATCAGAAGCAGCGTTAGAACCACCAAACTCAAGCGTTGCAGCACCATCAGGAACCACTACGAACGAGCGAATAGCAGCCCAGTTCTTACGGTCGGAGTCAAGACGACGCAAACGAATATAACGTGCTTGCACCGGCTCACCCTGCCAAAGGATGTCATACTGGTTCTTCAAATCACCCAACATTGGCTTCCATGTCTTGCCATCAACCGAATATTCAAGTGCTGCATGGTCATAGAAGTCGCAATCATCAGTAGAGTTACGACCCTGAAGGATATGCACCTCACGTACTGCCATTGGTTCAGGGAGGGCCACACCCATCCAGTCACCAGCCTTCTGTGCCTCACCAGAGGTGTAATGTGTTATGCTATCGCCATCGAACATCAAACCAGCTTGAGTCGTCTTAAGATTTTTATAAGAACCGATACCACGTAGTGTGAATGCCTTTTCGCCTGAAAGCTTCTCATAGAAGGCATCACCAAGGTCGTCCATTGCGAAGTCGTAGAATGGCTGCAACTTCATAGTTCCTGACTTATGAGCCTCATAAGCTTTCTTATCTTCCGCAGACATACGGCTCTTAACATACTTACTCCAGAACTTCAAGTTGTCACCACTACGATAGAGGTCCATCAATTCGATAGCGCTCTTACCACGTTCGCCTAACTTAGCAAACTCAGTAAGCCAAGGCTTTAGCTCCTTTATCAAGAGATTATCAGTGCAACCAGCCTCAATCTCAGCAGGTGCTTTAGCCACACGTTCGAACTCCTGATAGAGTTTATCACGCTTTTCCTTGCTGTAATCAGCTAAACGGAAGGTCTCTGTTTCCCAAGATTCGTCACGACGATAGCCTGTCTCCGTATCGGCAGAATGGATAGCAAAGGTGCGGTAAGCATCCTTTGCACGTGGCATCATCACCTCCAAGCCACGCTCCCAACTGTCGATTGGGTTATAATCAGATGGATTCCATGTGTAATCAGCTACACTGTAGAGAGAGAGTTTTGAAGCTTCTCCATGCTCCATAGGGTTGCTGACGAGTCCACACATATCTTTATCGGTGAGTGATGTATCTAAGCCATAAACAGGACCCTGCAATACAAGGTTACGAACATAGTCTGTTACGGCATAGTTCCACCAGAAGAAAGCAGGACGCTTGATGCGACTATCCACCCAATCGAGTGTACTCTTTGTCACATCACTACAAACAACATCACCTGTCCAAAACACTCGTACAGATGGGTCAAGGGTCTTACCATAGATGCTCAATGGTCCATTCTCATCTGCCTTTGCCCACAACTTAGAATAGTCTGTAGGACAAATAATCAGCGGAGCTACGTCGCCCTTCGCCTTTACAAACTCCTTTGTCAAACGATTCAACAACTCAACTTGTCGGTTAGGGTTGGTTCCCTCGCCTGAAATATCATCAAAGAAGATAGCAAATGACTTCACACCAGCTTGATACATGAGGTCAAGTTTGTGCACAAGGTTCTGATAGTCTTCCTCATTCCACTTGATATCCTTGCCCGGATGAATAGCCCAAACGAAGTCTACACGGTTCTTCTTGCAGGCTGCAACAAGTTCCTTGATGTCCTTCATCTCATTCTCAGGATAAGGCAGACGCCAGTTAGGAGAACTGTGATAAGGGTCGTCCTTTGGTCCATAGATATAAGTATTCATCTTGTACTTACCGTAGAAGTCAATCAATGACAGGCGTACAGCGTGTGACCATGGTGTACCATAGAACCCCTCAACAACACCACGATAGGCGAATACTGGTGCATCGCCGATTTCCAAACAAGGTAGTTTCTTACCGCCTTCTACGGATGGGTTCTCCATAATCTGGCGCAAAGTCTGTATGCCATAGAATACTCCTAAGTCATAAGCAGCCAGAAGTGTGATTCCCTTCTTGGTGATTCTTAGTGTGTAAGCACCATCTACATCGGCCCCACTCTGCTCTCCATCTTTCAAAACCACAGGTATCTTCACTAATTGTATCTTCATTGGGAAGCCCTTCTCAGCCCGAGAAAGGAAGTTAAGGTCGGTCCAATAGTCCCAACTCTGCTTACGAGCAGGCTGCGGTTGGTCAAGTTTAATACCGCCACTGACATCTACAGTCCCCTCACCTGTCAGCTTTACGTAACGTGGTGTAGGATTAATAACGAGTCCCTGATGGTCAATCTTCTTACCAGGAACAGGATTAACTAACTGCACTTCCGAACGCTGACTGCCTAAATCAAAGTCATTATCCTGTGCATGAGCCACTGTAAGGGTACACATACCCAATACGAAGGTCACTAAAAGTTTCTTTTGTTTCATGTAGGTTTTTAATATTTGGCATCCAACCTGCCACATACTTCCGCATAAGGCAAGTCGAGGATTAAAATAGTAATATGATTGTTTCCCTTTCTAAGGAAAAGGAATTCTACTTGCAAAGATAAGGAATTAAAATGAATTTCATCCATTAACCGATAGCAAAAAGCAAAGAACAGGGATTTCTTTAGCTAAAGTATGACTCTCTAACGATAGTCTTTCCTAACTGCTCTTTGCCTTTTTCATTGCCTAATATAGCCCTCTATTACACATAAAATAACTTTATTAATGGTAAGACTATAATCAACCATGTGGCTTACTCACGCTTCATCTTTGGCAAATAGACGGCTATAATACCTAATAATGGGAGTAATGTGCTTACCTTAAAGACGAAGAGAATACTCGTCTGGTCGGCTAACCAACCAAAGAAGGTACTTCCAAGTCCACCAAGACCAAATGAAAGTCCATAGAAGATACCGGCTATTGTACCGATATGATTGGGCATGAGGTCGGTTGCATAAACCAATATTGCTGAGAAGGCTGATGCTATAATGAGTCCAATGATAGCTGATAAGATAATTGTTCCAGCAAGACTACCCACATAAGGGAGCATGATTGTGAATGGTGCTGCCCCAAAGATAGAGAACCATATCACGTATTTACGCCCATAGCGGTCGCCTATCCAGCCTCCAAGAAGGGTTCCGACGACTTCTGCTGCTAAAAAAACAAACAGGCAGAGTTGGGAAGTTTGAATAGATACCCCGAACTTCTCTATCAGAAAGAAGGTGAAATAGCTCACCATACTCTCTGTATAAAAGTTCTTGGAGAACATCAACACGAAGAGAATAAATACAAATCCATAAATCTGATTACGTGTATATACCTTTGCTGTTGTCCATCTTGCCCTACTCCGTTTACGAACGACCTTTAATTGTTTTACATGCCATTTTCCTATATAAATCAGTATAACGGCTAAAAGAAGAGCTATAAACGCAAACCAGCGTACACCACTCAAGCCGACTGGTATCACTATCAGGGCTGCAAACAATGGTCCTGCTGCAAAGCCGCCATTGCCTCCTACCTGAAAAATACTCTGTGCTAAACCATTGCGACCACCAGAGGCTTGCTGTGCCACCTGCGAACCTTGTGGATGGAAAATAGAAGAGCCTAAGCCGAATAACGATACAGATAATAAGATTACAAGGAAACTATCGGCATACGACAGCATAAAGATACCGATGAGCGTGAACACCATACTCACAGGCAACTGCCACCAACCATGATGCTTATCAGCATAGAGTCCTACGAAGGGTTGGATGATTGAAGAGGTTAGCTGTAGCACCAACGTTATGATTCCGACTTGAAAGAAGGATAATCCAAACTCGTCTTTCAACATCGGATAAATTGCTGGAAGCATCGAATGCATTGTGTCATCTAACAGATGACAAAAACTTATCGTGAGCAGAATGTCCAAGGCTGTACGTTCTTCGTTTCCTTCTTCTATCTTATTATTTAGCTTCATTTGTTTATTATTATCTCCGAACATGCAAAGGTACATATTATCTTTATAAACAAAGAATACAAACCTGTATAACGATGAAGCATCAACTGCTTTTTACAAATTGAATTTCATCCATCGACATGAGCCTCTACTTATAGGGTGCAAAGCCCCCGCACCACACGTGCGAGGCGTTAGCACGATATGTGCGGAGCGTTAGCACATCGCGTGCGGAGTATCAGTACGACAATAGAAAGGGGTGGAATGAGTAGCTATCAGTCGTAAAAAAGATAGCAAAACGCCATTGGTTTTCGCAGATAAGGAAGACTTTAACCATTAAATACGCATTTTCAAACGATTAATACATATCTTTGTAGCTGATATGACATTCCCCTATTTGAAAATGAGCGTAAAAAGATGATATTACGGATAAGGGACTGTAATCCTCAATAAAACAAACAAAAATATTATCAACAAGAAAGAAGACTATGATAGCCTATCTTAAAAGTGGTTTAAGGAGAACTTTATGCCCATCTCTCCTTACCTTCATCTCCGTACATTCAATGGCACAAAACACAGAAGATTATTCGCCAGATGCGCCTGGTGCTACGACTGGTGTCGACATCATGAAACCAGGAAAGATTGATTGGGAAACTGGTATCGTACTTGAATGGGACAGAAGAAACGGTGAACACGCACGTAATTTCACTATCAACACATCTTTGTTTCGTCTTGGACTGACTCCACAAGCGGAGGTAAGATTACAGATAGACGAATGTATAACCCATACACCTGAAGGGAATTTTGGGGGTATTGCGAATGCCGCTATTGGTACGAAAATCAAGGTTTATGAGGGCGGAAAGGTGATTCCAAAGGTTTCCTTTATGGGTACAATACTCATTCCTGGTGGTAGTAATGCACACTACCTTCCCAAACATGTAGGTATTCAAGCTCACCTCTTATTCGAAAACGAATTGAGTAGTAAGTTTACATTGGGTTATGACTTGGGAGGTGAATGGGATGGAGATACAGAGAGTCCTGACCTTTTCTTCGGTGCTAACCTCACTTATCAGCCTACTGACAAGTGGAGTTTCTTCGTAGAAAGCTATAATCGTTACAACTCAAAGAGACAGGATGACTGGGCTAAACTAGGACATGACAGTCACTTCAACTTTATGAGTGAAGTCGGAATGGATTATAAGGTTTCACCACGACTGCACCTAAACACTTACTACGACATTTCTTTCAACGAATTCTCACGATATAGTAACATTGGGTTGGGCATCACCTGGCTACTAAACTAAGAGAAAAGGGAAATTAAGAGAGGAACTTTTCTTTCTATTATATAGGTATAATTCGATTTTATTTCTTAATTTTGTGTCGGTATAAATTAGGGGTATTATGCCCCTATACTTTTGTAAAAAGACGATGAAATTCAAGTATGATGTACTTGTTATCGGCGGTGGACACGCAGGTTGTGAGGCTGCTACAGCAGCTGCCAACTTGGGTGCGAACACTTGTTTGGTAACAATGGATATGAATAAAATCGGTCAGATGAGCTGTAATCCTGCCGTCGGAGGTATAGCCAAAGGTCAGATAGTCAGAGAGATAGACGCTCTTGGAGGCTATATGGGACTGGTTACCGATGCTACAGCGATTCAGTTTCGTATGCTGAACCGATCAAAGGGACCTGCCGTTTGGAGTCCACGAGCACAGTGTGACCGTGGTAAATTTATCTGGGAATGGCGCACAATACTCGACCATACGGACAATCTCGACATCTTTCAGGATCAAGCCGACGAACTGTTGGTAGAGAATGGTAAGGTGTTGGGTATCAAAACAATATGGGGTATTGATATCTATGCACGTACAGTGATTATCACTGCGGGAACCTTCCTCAACGGACTGATGCATATCGGTAAGCGAAAGGTGGAGGGTGGACGATGTGCAGAGCCTGCTGTTCACAACTTTACAGAGAGCATTACGCGCCATGGTATTCGTGCCGATCGCATGAAGACGGGTACTCCTGTGCGTATTGACCGCCGTTCGGTTCACTTTGATGAAATGGAACCACAACCAGGAGAGACAGACTATCACCAGTTCTCTTTCTATGGTCCGCATCGTCATCTGCCACAGTTGCCTTGCTGGACCTGCAATACAAACGAGGAAGCACATGAGGTGTTGCGACGTGGAGTGGCTGACTCTCCCCTATTCAATGGACAGATTCAGAGTACAGGACCACGCTATTGTCCTTCGATTGAGACAAAACTCGTCACCTTCCCTGACAAGAATAGCCATCCTCTCTTCCTCGAACCAGAGGGAGTTGACACGAATGAGATGTATCTGAATGGCTTTTCTTCAAGTATGCCTTGGGAGATACAGTTGGATGCTATACATAAGATTCCAGCCCTACGTGACGCTAAAATCTATCGTCCGGGTTATGCTATCGAATACGATTACTTTGATCCAACACAGCTAAAACAGTCTTTGGAGTCGAAAGTAATTGAAGGTTTGTTCTTTGCTGGGCAGGTGAACGGTACGACTGGATACGAAGAAGCGGGCGGACAAGGCTTAGTGGCGGGTATTAATGCTGCCCTACTCTGTGCGGGCAAAGAGCCGTTCGTAATGAATAGAGACGAAAGTTACATCGGAGTTCTCATTGATGACCTTACTACAAAGGGCGTTGATGAACCTTACCGTATGTTTACTTCGCGTGCGGAATACCGTATTCTCTTGCGCCAAGATGATGCCGATGCTCGCCTGACAGAGCGTGCTTATAATATAGGTATAGCTAAACAGGACCGTTATGATTGGTGGATGCAAAAGAAGGAGCATATCAACCGTATTCTTGACTTCTGTAACAACACTTCTGTTAAGCCTGAAGTTGTAAACGGTTTCTTGGAGCATTTGGGCACTTCTCCTATCAAGGGAGCAACGAAGATCGTTGACCTTGTTGCACGCCCGCAGGTCAACTTTGAGAATCTTTCAGCTGTAATTCCAAGCCTTAAAGAGGCGATTGAAGCTTCGCCGAACCGTAAAGAAGAGATTGCTGAGGCTGCTGAAATCAAGCTAAAGTACAAAGGCTATATTGACCGTGAGCGTGTATTCGCTGAAAAGATGCATCGTCTTGAGGATATTAAAATCAAAGGACACTTCAATTACAGTGAGCTGCACGACCTCTCAACAGAGTGCCGACAGAAGTTAGAACAGATTCAACCAGAGACGCTCGCACAGGCAAGTCGCATCCCAGGAGTGAGCCCAAGCGACATTAATGTACTGCTTGTCCTCATGGGAAGATAACTTTCTTTGGACAAATTAGTCCTAACACGTGGATAGAAAGAGTACTCCTAAAGGCTAAAAAGGAGCCCGTTTCACGTGAAACAATAGCATAAAACAAAACATTATAACAATCTGAAAATGAACAAAAAACTATTATTAGACAACCTGAGGTGCATACCGGATTGGCCAATTAAAGGCGTGAACTTCCGTGACGTCACTACCCTATTCAAGTCACCTGATGCACTACAGGAAATTACAGACGAGATGGTTGACCTCTACAAGGACAAGGGTGTAACGAAGATTGTCGGTATCGAAAGCCGTGGGTTCGTTATGTCATCAGCTGTAGCAACTCGATTAGGTGCGGGTATCGTACTTTGTCGTAAACCAGGTAAGCTGCCTTGCGAGACAATTCAAGAGACCTACAAAAAGGAATATGGTGTTGACACAATTGAGATTCATAAAGATGCTATCAACGAGAACGACGTCATCCTTCTCCACGATGACCTCCTTGCAACTGGCGGAACCATGAAGGCGGCATGTGACCTCGTCAAGAAGTTCAACCCTAAAAAGGTATATTGCAACTTTATCATCGAACTTCATACCGAATTTCCTCATAGCCGAGATCAATTTGATAAGGATATAGAGATTAGTTCTTTGCTCCAATTTTAGGAAGTAAGTGTGTAATGAGATACTATCTTCCCTACTCGTTTTAAAAACAAGGGAGAGCACAGAGCGAAAACAAAAGAAGAGGAGCAACCCAAACCAAGGGGCGTTCCTCTTTCCTTTCTAAGATAATCGTCATTGCCTAGAGCTTACTCCAATCATCATTTGAACTGTCCGCTTTAGTCCTTACACAGGACCTTCGAAACAAACAATAACGTGAAACACCTTCATGTTCCACGTGAAACAAAATACTTTAAAAGCCCTTTATACAAAGGAGTTACGGAAAATGAATAAAGAAGAAAACTTGAACCGAATAACTTACCTTAAGAACATTGTTCTCAATATGCCTGAGAAACCTGGCACCTATCAGTTCTATGATAATGAGAAAACAATCATCTATGTGGGCAAGGCAAAGAACTTAAAAAAAAGAGTATCTTCCTATTTCCACAAAGAGGTAGATCGTTTCAAAACAAAGGTGTTGGTTTCTAAGATTTATGATATTTCTTATTCTGTCGTCAATACAGAGGAAGATGCACTTCTAATAGAGAACCAACTCATCAAGCAATACAAACCAAAATATAACGTATTACTCAAAGATGGTAAAACCTATCCAAGTATTTGCGTTACAAATGAGTATTTTCCACGTATTTTCAAAACACGTACTATCAATAAACGTTATGGTACTTTTTATGGCCCATATAGTCATATAGGAAGTATGTATGCGATTCTTGATATCATCAAGAAGGTGTATAAACCACGCACTTGTCGCTTCCCTATTACAAAAGTAGGTATTGAGCAGGGTAAATATAAACCTTGCTTAGAATATCATCTGCACAACTGTGGAGCACCATGTATCGGTAAACAGAGTTATGAAGATTATCAAGAATCAATTAAACAAGCGCGTGAAGTATTGAAAGGAAACACACGTGAAGTGCAAAAAATCTTAAGAAAGGAGATGGAGAAATATGCCGAAGAACTTAGATTTGAAGAAGCTGAAATCTGCAAACAACGGTATTTAGCACTCGATAACTTCGCAGCAAAGAGTGAAATCGTAAGTCATACGATTACAGATGTTGATGTTTTCACTATTGTAAGTGATGATACAAGAAAGAATGCGTTTATTAACTATATCCATGTAACTAATGGTGCAATCAATCAAAGCTTTACTTATGAATACAAAAGAAAGCTCGATGAATCCGATGAAGAGTTGCTAAATGAGGCGATTCCAGAGATACGTGAACGCTTTAATAGTACCGCAAAAGAGATTATCGTACCTTTTGAACTTGACTTTAAAGTGAAAGGGGCCGTATTCTTTATCCCTCAACGAGGTGACAAGCACCATCTGCTGGAACTCTCAGAGATGAATGCAAAACAGTATAAGTTCGACCGATTAAAACAGACAGAGAAGCTTAACCCTGAGCAAAAACAGACACGTTTAATGAGAGAACTTCAAGAAAAACTGAAGCTATCGAAGCTACCTTACCATATAGAGTGCTTTGACAACTCTAACATCTCCGGTACGGACGCTGTCGCTGGCTGTGTTGTATATAAGGGCATGAAGCCTTCAAAGAAGGATTATCGCAAATACAACATCAAGACTGTTGTAGGTCCTGATGACTATGCGTCCATGCAGGAGGTTGTAAGACGACGTTACAGCCGTATCCAAGAAGAAGGTACTCCACTACCCGACCTCATCATTACCGATGGTGGAAAGGGTCAAATGGAGGTTGTAAGAGAAGTTGTTGAAGACGAACTCCACCTCAGTATTCCAATTGCAGGACTTGCCAAAGACGATCGTCACCGCACAAACGAGCTTCTTTTCGGCTTCCCACAGCAGACAATAGCACTCGACATCAAGGGCGAACTCTTCAAAGTTCTTACCCAAATACAGGACGAAGTGCATCGTTATGCTATCTCTTTCCATCGAGACAAACGTTCTAAAACACAGCTACACAGCGAGTTAGACGATATAAAAGGTATCGGACCAAAGACAAAGGATGCACTTTTAAAGAAGCTGAAGACTGTAAAAAACATAAAAGAAGCTGATTTACAACAACTTACAGAAGTAATAGGAGCAAGCAAAGCAACTATTGTCTATAATTATTTCCACGCTAATCAGTAACTAATTAAAATAAAAATTGTACATTTGCGATATGAGAACTGTAATACAACGGGTCACCCAAGCGTCTGTTACTATCGGTGGACAAGTAAAGTCTTCCATAGGGACAGGATTGTTGATTCTATTAGGTATTGGTAAAAACGATACTGAAGAAGATATAAACTGGCTGGTAAAGAAGATCATAGGTTTGCGTATTTTCGACGATGAAATGGGCGTAATGAACCGCAGCATCATGGATGTTAATGGTGAAATACTCGTCGTCTCACAGTTCACACTCATGGCAAGTTATAAGAAAGGGAACCGTCCAAGCTGGATTCATGCAGCCCCACACGAACTTTCCATTCCACTCTATAATCGTTTCTGTGACGCTCTAAGCGAAGCTATGGGCAAGTCCATTGCCACTGGAGAGTTCGGTGCTGACATGAAGGTAGAACTGCTTAATGACGGTCCTGTAACCATCTGCATGGATACAAAGAACAAGGAATAGTGCTATTTTTCACCTTTTTATCACCATAAAAGTACTTTAAATGGCGAAATATCAATAACATTTTCCCCCATAAGGACATAAAAAACAGAACAAACAACATGACAATACAAGAAGCACAAGAAGCCGTTGACCAGTGGATAAAGCAATATGGCGTTCGTTATTTCAGTGAGTTGACTAACATGGCATGCCTTACAGAAGAGGTTGGGGAGTTGGCTCGCGTCATTTCACGTACCTATGGAGACCAGAGTTTTAAGTCTGGTGAGAAGTCTAACTTAGGAGAAGAGATGGCAGATGTACTGTGGGTACTCCTCTGTTTAGCCAACCAAACGGGCGTGAACCTCACCGATGAGCTTCAAAAAAGCATAGAGAAAAAGACCAAAAGAGACAAAGACAGACACATAAACAACCCTAAGTTAAATAAAAACGAGTAACCTTGTACTGTATGAAAGACCATAAAAACATCAAGTTATGGAGAGACATTATCTTCGTAATCGGCGGTATTATCCTCTTTATTATCTATTCAACTATACTATCACTTGGAATATATACGGCATCAGAAAGCGACTCTTACCTCATAAACATACCAATATTCCTTATTACGGCAGTCGTCCTCCTACTGTTATATAACCTTTTAATAAGATACGTAGAAGCTAATGACGCCTGTAAAATAGCACCCAGAAAAGATATCTCAAGCATAGGAAATGGACTTTTCATCGGCTTTTCCTACTTTATTATAGTAACGGTAACGATGTCACTATGCGGTTATTACCATATAAAAAGTATACAATTCGACTGGGAAAAACAACTCTTCTCCTTTACATTGTTCTTCCTTGTAGCTGTATCAGAAGAAATTTTCTTCAGAGGTATCCTCTTCCGCATGATAAACAGACGATGGAACATATGGGCTGCATTGGTTATTTCAGCATTAATTTTTGGTGGATTGCATATATTCAACGACAATGCAACCCTTTGGTCGTCTATTGCTATAGCCATAGAAGCAGGTTCTTTACTCGGCGCAGCCTATGCATACAGCAAGAATATATGGTTACCCATAGGCATCCATTGGATATGGAACTACACACAAGGTAATATTTTAGGCTTCCCTGTGTCAGGTGAAGACAATGTTACAAGTATTATCACACCCGAAATAAGTGGACCTCAATGGCTCACAGGAGGCTCTTTTGGCGCAGAAGCATCAGCTATCTCCGCTGTCATAGGTCTACTAATATCACTTTGGTTCATAAGAAAAACCATACAACAGGGTTATTGTGAACAATAAAGCAAAGGCACAAACGAAGAAATAAATATCAAAATAACAAATAAAAATAAACATCATGGGAACAATTAAAGACACTGTTTCAAAAAACATCCAGGCACAAAAAGCCGTTGGAATCGTTGAAAAAAGCGAGTACGACCAGGCGTTAGCACAGTACAACCTCAACATCACTGACGAGGAAGTTAAGGCTGCCGTAACAAAGATTATTGCGGAAAAAGTATCAGAGAACGACAACCTTGAAGTAAAGAAATTCCTCTTAGGAAGCGTTGAACTTACTACGCTTAGCACAACAGACACAGAAGAAAAGGTATTAGAAATGGTTGAGAAAGTAAACCGTTTTGACTCTGAATATCCTGATTTACCACATGTTGCAGCTCTCTGTGCCTACCCATGCTTCACTAAATTGATGGCAGACAGCCTTGAAGTAGACGGTGTCGACATTACGAATGTAACGGGCAATTTCCCTTCATCTCAAACCTTCTTAGAGGTAAAAACCATTGAGACAGCACTCGCTATTAAGGATGGTGCGACACACATCGACATCGTTATGCCTGTAGGTAAATTCCTTTCAGGCGATTACGAGGGCGTTTGCGATACTATCAACGAACTTAAGCAAGTGTGTGGAGACATTCCAATGAAGGTGATTCTTGAGACTGGTGATCTTGGTAATGCAAGTGCAATCAAGACCGCATCCCTCCTCTCTATGTACGCAGGTGCCGACTATATAAAGACAAGTACAGGTAAGGAGAAGATCAGTGCTACACCAGAGTCTGTATATGTTATGTGTCAGGCAATCAAGGAATACTATGAGAAAACAGGTATTCAGATTGGTTTAAAGCCTGCTGGCGGTATCAATACTGTCATGGATGCAGTAATCTACTATACCATTGTTAAAGAGGTCTTAGGCGAGAAATGGCTCACAAACTACTGGTTCCGCATGGGAACAAGCCGTCTTACCAACCTCTTGTTAAGTGAAATCATTGGTACAGAGACTAAGTTCTTCTAAACTTTTCAGCCAACAGTAATAAAAAATTAAAACGCTGAAACAGATAAAATAAAACAAAAGTAACCTATAAGGGGCATACACTTTGTATGTCCCTTTTTCCGTATCTGCACATGAAAACATCTCTCATTTATTGTTCTATCAAAAAAAGACAATTTTAAACGAATCTCATAATATAATCTATTTTTAAATATTATATAGATTATATTTATGAAACACCTCATTAATAAGGCAGGAAAAGACAACTTCCAGAAACACAATAAACAGCAAGAAAACACACAAATATAAACTAAATAAACACAGGAAATTATCTCTTTTAGTCACATAAAACTATAAGTACTCCAAAACAATAAGATAAACAGTATTTACATGGCATCTATAAATCAATCAACTTATGGTCAAAAGCCATCGTTATAAGGGCAAAAGATAACCTATAAGTAGTATTATTGTGAAGTAAAACACCATAAACACATATAGTGCGGGGCATCCGCACCATATGTGCGGACGCTCCGCACGATTGGTGCTAAGCCTTAACACGAGTAATATGTAACATAACAACGCATGCCATTGATAAATAATAAGTCAATAAAAGACATAAAAAAGAGTTTATCCTTATGTGATGGATAAACCATCATCATAAAGAGAAACTATCGTTATCATCACAAAAATTAATCAATCTCACGATGAAAAGGGAGTTTTTAGCACTAAACAAGTGCAATTACTTCTTCCTTTTAATTACATAATCAAGGTAAATTTGGAGTGAAGAACGGATTGCTTCATCATGTACATACTTATCAATGAAGGTCTGTGCCTCTGCATGGAAGTCCCACATACGACGTTCAGCATACTCAATACCACCGCTTGCTTTTGCAAAATCAACCAATTTATCGATATCTTCGCGGGTCACCTCGTGGGCTTTCACCTTATGAGCCAAAGCAAGCATCTCCTCATTATTTGTCGAATTCAACGCATAAATGATTGGTAAAGTGAGCTTCCCTTCAGCCATATCGTTGCCCGTAGGCTTACCAATTTCAGCTTCAGAATCATAATAATCAAAGATATCATCACGAATCTGGAAGACAATTCCGAGATGTTTACCAAAGAGTCTTGCTGCTTCAACCTCCTCATCGCTTGCATTAGCCGACTCAGCACCAATAGCAGCACACGATTCAAAGAGCGCAGCTGTCTTACGTTCAATAATTTTATAATAAACCTCTTCGGTGATTTCCTTATTCTGAATATTCCACAACTGAAGAATCTCTCCATCGCTCAGCGTACGACCTAATTCTGCAAGGTAACGTACAATAATCTCTGAGTGCGTGTAACTAACATGAAGTAAGGCAGTTGAAAGCACGTAATCACCCACTAATACAGCCACCTTATTATCATAGTCAGCATTCACACTCGCCTGCCCTCTGCGAGCAGCCGCTTCATCAACGACATCGTCATGCACAAGTGAAGCCGTATGTAAAAGCTCTAATCCCACAGCCGCATGCTGTGTTGCTTCAGAAACCTTACCAAAGTTCTTAGCCATCAGAAGGATGAGAATAGGACGCATACGCTTCCCTGCTCGTTGCTTGATATGGTTCAAAACCGTACGCAACAAGCCATCTTCGTGGTCGAGAGCACGATTAAAAAGGTCGATGAAATCGCCTAATTCTGTCTCAATCGGCTGTTTTATGAGTGAAAGAGTATCCATTTTTGACTTTAAATTTGATACAAATTTACTCATTTTATCGGAGATTATGGAAGAAAATTAGTAATTTTACAGCTAAAAATAGAATAATTAGTTATGGCAAAACTCTTCCTTATTGACGCTTATGCGCTCATCTATCGTTCATACTACGCATTTATCAAAAGTCCACGTATCAACTCTAAGGGCTTGAATACATCTGCTGTTATGGGCTTTTGCAACACCCTGAACGAGGTTCTTACAAAGGAAAAGCCAACGCATATTGGTGTAGCATTCGATCATGGAAAGACTTTTCGCCATGACACCTTCCCTGAATACAAGGCGCAACGTGAGGAAACACCAGAAGATATCAAGCTTTCTGTTCCACTTATCAAGCAAGTGCTTGAGGCGATGCGTATTCCTATTCTACAAGTAGATGGTTTCGAAGCAGACGATATTATCGGTACTATAGCAACTCGCTTTGGATCCGATGGAATCGATACTTTTATGCTTACACCCGATAAAGACTATGGTCAACTCATTGGTCCTAACGTCTTTATGTATCGTCCTCGTCATGGTGGCGGATACGAAATATTAGGAGAAAAGGAGGTAGAAGCGAAGTATGGCATCCCTACCCCTGCCCAAGTCATTGACCTATTGGCGTTGATGGGCGACTCAGCAGATAACTTTCCGGGTTGTCCAGGTGTTGGAGAAAAAACCGCAGCCAAGTTAATCAATCAGTTTGGAAGCATTGACAATATGCTCCAACATACTGATGAGATTAAAGGTAAACTACGTGAGAAAGTTGAGAATGCCGTAGAAGATATTAAAATGTCAAAGTTCCTCGCAACGATTCGAACAGACGTTCCAATGCAACTTGACTTGGATGAACTCAAGGTTGAACAACCTGACGAGACCAAATTGCGTGCGATATTTGAGGAATTAGAGTTTAAGACACTTATTAACAAGTTTCTTAACAAAAGTGAAGTTAAGCCAAAAACAGACAATAATCAGCTTGATTTATTTGCAGAAAACACGACCAACGAGTCAGATGAGCCGAAAAATGCGAAATTTGAGAGCATAAAAACGACCCAACATGAATACAAACTCGTTGAAAATGAGGAAGAATTACGTCAGATTTGTGACTTTTTTATTACAAAAGGGTCTGTAAGTATAGACACAGAAACCACTTCTACGGATGCAATTAGTGCTGAATTGGTTGGTTTGAGCTTCTCGGTTGAAGAAAAGAAGGCTTTTTATGTACCTATCCCTGCTGACTATGAGGAAGCGACAAAATATGTCCAAATTTTCAAACCATTGTATGAAAGCGACAAAATAATGAAAATTGGACAGAACATCAAGTATGACTATGAAGTGTTGACCAGATATGGAGTGACACTACAAGGTAAGATGTTCGATACGATGATAGCCCACTATCTCATCCAACCAGAATTACATCATAATATGGACTACATGGCTGAGACACTGCTTGGCTATCAAACCATTCACATTGAAGAACTACTCGGTCCGAAAGGAAAGAAACAGAAGAATATGCGCGACCTCTCCCCTACTGACATCTATGAGTATGCTGCAGAGGACGCTGATATAACCTTGCGTCTGAAAAACGTACTTGAACCACGCTTGAAAGAGCTTGGCGTAGAAGAACTCTTCTGGAATATCGAGATGCCTTTGGTGCGTGTATTAGCTGATATGGAGCTAAATGGTGTATGCTTAGACACTGAAGCCCTGCAAGATACGTCAAAGATATTCACTGAACGTATGAAACAATACGAGCAGGAAATATATAAGGAGGCTGGAGAAGAATTCAATATCTCAAGCCCAAAACAAGTAGGTGACATCCTTTTTGGTAAGATGCAAATTATGGATAAGCCTAAGAAGACGAAGACAGGACAATATGTTACGAGCGAGGAGGTATTGCAGAGCCTTGAAAATAAGAGTCCTATCGTACGTAACATACTCAATTACAGAGGTATGAAGAAGCTTCTTAGCACTTATATAGATGCCCTTCCAAAGCTGATTAATCCACGTACAGGACATATCCACACATCGTTTAATCAGGCGCTTACAGCCACTGGGCGACTCTCGTCGAGTGATCCTAACTTACAGAATATTCCTGTGCGCACGGATGATGGTAAGGAGATTCGAAAGTGTTTCATCCCAGAAGAAGGCTGTCTGTTCTTTTCAGCCGATTATAGTCAGATAGAGTTGCGTATTATGGCACATCTTTCTGAAGACGAGAATATGATGGAGGCTTTCCGTGAGGGTCATGATATCCACCGTGCAACAGCTGCAAAGATATGGCATATAGATATTGATAAGGTGACTGATGCACAGCGAAAGAAGGCAAAACAAGCCAATTTCGGTATTATATATGGTATTACTACCTATGGACTTGCTCAGCGCATGGACATTCCAAATGGTGAAGCTAAAGAGCTGATAGAAGGCTATTTCCGCACTTTCCCAAAGGTACAAGCGTATATGGAACATGCTAAAGACGTGGCAAGAGCCAAGGGTTATGCTGAAACTCTCTTCCATCGCCGCCGTTATCTACCTGATATCAATAGTCGTAACGCCACTGTTCGTGGTTTCGCAGAGCGTAATGCCATCAATGCCCCAATACAAGGTACAGAGGCTGATATAATCAAGGTGGCAATGGTTCGCATTTGGGAACGCTTTAAGAAAGAAGGTATCCGCTCAAAGATGATTCTCCAAGTGCATGATGAACTTAACTTCTCTGTCTTCCCTGAGGAGCGTGAACAGGTGGAACGCATTGTTATCGAGGAGATGCAGAACGCTTATCCACTGAATGTCCCATTGATAGCTGATGCCGGATGGGGCAAGAACTGGTTGGAAGCACATTAAAAAAGAAGAAGCCTCCCCCTGCCCCTCCGAAGGGAGGGGAGTGCAGATAAAAGAGGGATGAGGATAGATAGAGAATCTATAGATGATTATTTTATAGACTATAATTTAATAGTAAGAAGAAGCCTCCCCCTGCCCCTCCGAAGGGAGGGGAGTGCAGACAAAAGAGGGATGAGGATAGATAGAGAATCTGTTAGCTCGTATTTTATAGGCTATAATTTAATAGTAAATAGACTATAATTAGACAATAAGTGCGAAAATGATGGTAAACTTCGAGCTTATAAAGCATAAATAAAGAGGCTAATAACGGCAAATAGAAATCGAAGAGATGAACTGCAAAATTGGTAAAAAGTATGAGGAAATAACTACCCTACCCTTCTGAGCGAATTACTTACATGAAGAAAAAGAATTATTTTCATGAAAAGAAATATTTATTTTCACGACAAAAAATATTTATTTTCATGAAAATAATTTAGAAAGAGGAGCAAAGTGGTAATCAAAAGATGATGAAGGGTTCTAGCATCTATCATAAAGAGAATACAAATAAAGGGCTTTCAGCAACTTGGAAGCAGTGTTAAAATATAGAAAAAAGCTATTCAATTAGCTTTTTTGGCGTAATTTTGCAATTTAATCAACCAGAGAAATTTGAATGAGTCTTACTAGTATAGTAAACAAGTTATATTTCCAACCGCGCCGTAAAGAGCTTGAACACTACGTAACGGATGGAGAGGCTATCCAGCGGGAAGTCATGCAATACCTCGTTGAGCGGGCAAAAGACACCGAATATGGTCGTAAACACCTGTTCTCAACGATTAAGTCATACGAGGACTTTGTACAGAATATTCCAGTCAATACATACGAAGAACTGAAGAGCGACATCGACCGTATGCGCCACGGAGAACGTAATATTCTATGGCCAGGACAGGTTAGATGGTATGCTAAGTCATCAGGTACAACCAACGATAAGAGTAAGTTTATTCCTGTTTCTCACGAGGGATTACAGACAATTCATTATCAAGGTGGTAAGGATGTTATCGCTTACTACCTTAGCAATCACCCAGAAAGTCGGCTCTTTAATGGCAAAGGACTCATCTTAGGTGGCAGTCATTCTCCAAATTATAATCAGTATAACTCGCTTGTAGGTGACCTCAGTGCTATCCTCATTGAGAATATCAATCCACTCGTAAATCTATGTCGTGTACCTAAGAAACAGACTGCTCTTCTAAGCGACTTTGAGGTAAAACGCGACCGAATTGCACACGAAACACTGAACCAGAATATCACTAATATATCAGGCGTTCCATCGTGGATGCTATCCGTATTGGTACGTGTGATGGAGCTGAGTGGTAAGAAACATTTAGAGGAGGTATGGCCAAATTTAGAGGTATTCTTCCACGGTGGTATTGCTTTCACGCCTTATCGTGAACAGTATGAACAGCTCATTACCAAGCAGGGCATGAACTATATGGAGACTTACAACGCTTCTGAGGGCTTCTTTGGTATACAAGATGACCCTACAGACAGCAGTATGTCGCTTATGCTTGACTATGGTGTCTTCTACGAGTTCTTTCCTATGGACGAGTTTGAGAGCGAACATCCGAATATCGTTCCATTGTCAGGTGTTGAAGTAGGTCGCAACTATGCGATGCTTATCAGTACTGCTTGCGGCCTTTGGAGATACGAGATTGGCGACACAGTGCAGTTCACTTCAACCAATCCTTATAAGTTCGTTATCACGGGTAGAACCAAGTATTTCATCAATGCCTTTGGTGAGGAACTCATCATGGACAATGCAGAGAAGGGACTTGAAGCTGCTTGTAAGGCTACTGGTGCTCAGATTTCTGACTACACCGCAGCGCCAATGTATATGGATGCGAAGGCAAAATGTCGTCATCAGTGGCTCATAGAATTTGCAAAAGAACCTTCTTCACTTGAAGAGTTTGCCAAAGTCCTCGATGACAAATTGCAAGAAATCAACTCTGATTATGAGGCAAAACGATTCCATAATATTACCCTCCAACCGCTAGAGATTATCGCTGCACGCAAAGATCTCTTCAACGATTGGCTCAAGATAAAGGGTAAACTCGGTGGTCAACATAAGATTCCACGCCTTTCTAACAGCCGTAACAACCTGGAGGAATTGCTGAGTATGAACCAGTAAAACGGAAGACGATAAAAGAATAAAACACCTTTAAAGGATAATAAAGTAAAAGGGTAAAAACGTAAAACAGCGATATGAAGAAGATAAAACAAAGATATTGCCAAGAAGTAATGGGTGGAAAGGATGACTTTCCAACTAAGGTCAGCCATTGCCTTTCGGTGTTTTACCATATAAATGTATTACCATTCTTCCTTTTTGCCTTCATACTTTTAGTCCTTTCTTCTTGTGCTAAGATGGGACAACCTGATGGTGGATGGTACGATGAGACGCCACCAAGAGTGTTAGGTGCCTCCCCTACTGAACGAGCAACCGACGTAAACAGTAAGAAGGTGAATATCTATTTCAACGAATTCATCAAGTTGGAGAACGCATCAGAGAAAGTAGTCGTCTCTCCCCCACAGCTTGAAGCCCCTGAAATTAAGGCTACAGGTAAACGCATCACCGTGGCTTTGCAAGACAAGTTACAGCCCAATACGACCTATACAATTGACTTCTCTGACGCCATCTCAGATAATAACGAGAACAATCCGTTAGGAAACTATACGTACAGCTTCTCTACAGGCGACCATATCGATACGCTTGAAGTGGCTGGTTATGTGTTAGAAGCTGATAATCTGGAACCTGTGAAAGGTATCCTCGTGGGGCTTTACAGCAATCTGAACGATACAGCTTTCCAGAAACAACCTATGCTTCGTGTCTCACGTACCGACAGTCGTGGTCGTTTCAGCATACGTGGTGTTGCCAAGGGCGACTATCGTATCTATGCTCTGCAGGACATGGATGGTAACTATATGTACAATCAGAAGAGTGAGAAGTTGGCTTTCACTCCCGAAGTCATTATGCCATCATGGAAACCAGACATTCGACAAGACACGCTCTGGATTGACTCCTTGCACATCAAAGACATCAAACAGGTTCCTTACACCCACTTCCTCCCCGATGATGTGGTGCTGAATTCCTTTACACCTACGCAAACAGACCGTTACTTCCTCAAGTCTGAACGTAAGGACCCTAACCATTTTACGCTCTTCTTTAGCTATGGTGATGCCGACCTTCCACAGATAACAGGACTCAATTTTAACGCTAAAGATGCCTTCATAACAGAGCCAAGTCTGAATCAAGATACCATCATCTATTGGCTTCGTGATACGGCCCTCGTCAATCAAGATACACTGCGAATGCAGATGCTTTATAACATGACGGACAGTGCGGGTAAACTCGGCCCTAAGACTGATACGTTAGAGATTCTCTCAAAGATACCATATGCGAAACGATTGAAGCAGAAGAAAGAAGAATACGACAAATGGAAAAAGAAGCAGGACAAGGCAAAAGAACGTGGAAAAGACTTTGAAACAGAGATGCCTGTCACGCCTTTGGAAGTTAGATATAATGTTGCCTCGCAAATGGATCCGGACCAGAATCCAACATTCGAACTCCCTACTCCACTTGCCAAGACTGATACCTCCAAGATTCATCTCTACGAAAAGATAGACTCCCTGTGGTATCGAACGAAGTATAAATTCGGTGCTGAACCCGGAAAGCCACGCTCGCTAAAACTCGTCAGCACATGGGATCCAGGACATGAATATAGTCTTGAGGTGGATTCTGCAGCCTTCATTGATATCTATGGGAAGGTCTCTGCGAAGTATAAACAGGGTATTCGCATTCCATTGATGGACGAATATAGTACGCTGACAATGACTTTACAAAATATGGAGGGCAAGAACTGCCTGCTACAGTTGCTTAACGAAAGCGACAAGCCAGTGAAAGAGGTGTATGCAAAGAATAACCAAGCAACCTTCCACTACGTAAAGCCTGGCAACTACTATCTGCGTCTTATCGTTGATGATAACGACAACGGCAAATGGGATACAGGCGATTATGCAACCCAGCGGCAGCCCGAAGCCGTTTATTACTACCCGAAAGCTATTGAGTGTAAGGCAAAGCGTGATGTGCAAGGAACGTGGAATCCACGTCAACTCCCACTCTACAAGCAGAAGCCAGCAGCCATAACAAAGCAGAAGGCTGATGCACAACGCAAGATAAAGAGACGTAACGCTGAACGCGCTCGCAGTCTTGATATCCCACTACCTGACGAATTTCTCAACTCGGGTCAGTAGAAAAGTCAGAAGCTAAAACATAAGAAACATAGCTTTAGTAACACAAAACTGTACGATAAACGCCCTCGTCTATCCCATCCCATATTAAGGATGAGGATGCTCGAGGGCACTTTCGTTACCTCAATTTATTATTACATGTTATCAAAGCCGTATAACCCATGAAGCAGAAGATAAATACTATTCAAAAGAATAGGACATACAGAGGCTGAATAAGGAAGGTAAAAGCAACAAGAAAACAGCGTTATTTCTGTAAAAAGAATTAACTTTGTAGGAAATTACATCGACTATGGAAAAAGAAAACACCCCTCACTTGATTACTGTAATCATACCAGTTTATAACGCAGAAGACACACTTCGTGCATGTGTACAAAGTGTTTTAGAACAATCTTATCCAGAGTTTGAGTTGATTTTAGTGGACGATGGTAGCCCTGACAAAAGTGGCGTTATCTGCGATGAATACACCAGTCACGATAACGTTACCATCATTCACCAACAGAACAAAGGCAGAACAGCCGCCAGATACGAGGGTGTAAAGCTGGCAAAAAGCGAGTGGATAACTTTTGTTGACGCTGATGACGAACTGGAACCTTATGCACTTTCACGTTTTTCAGAACGTATTAACAACAAAACAGATATTATTTTTGGTAACGGACAGTCTCTACCTATTCAAGAAAACGAGACTATAGATATTCATACTTTCCGACATCTTACAGTGCTCGCAGAAGGTACGATTGGCGTTCCTTGGGGCAGTCTATTCAGAAAGGAGTTACTCACCCCGTCTGTTTTCGACCTACCAAAGGAGTTAGAGATGGGCGAAGACTATATCTATTGGCTGCGAATGATTTTCCATACTGAACAACCTGTTGCTATCATTAAGGAAAACCTCTACCATAAAGGGGATGAGCATACAAGCCATAACTACCATTGGACAGCTGCTTATTGCCATCTGCTCAACAGCTTACGTATGAAGGCTATACCTGGCGAACTGCAAAAGGAGTTCCTTACAGATACCATTACGGACCGAATAGCCAATCTCTTCGCAGTTTCTTTGTGTGAGCCTCGCAAGAAATGGATACACCATCCGTTTTATACTGAACTTCGAGCAGATATGGAAAAAGAAGGTATCTCATTCACAACTAGACAGAAGCTTTTTCTATTCCTACTTAATCGCAGGTTCCGCCGATTGTACACTCAGCTCTCAAAACAGATACATAGGGGAGGATAAAGGGTAGGAGAGTATCCCATATGAAGATTTGCAAATTCCAATATAAGACAATATAGGCAGCTTTCTGCTATGAAATCTTGAGCCGAGAGATCATTTCCAAGTATCGCCCCAATCGACTATTACGATAGCTGTAAAGCAGCTTATAGACTAAGAAAGACCCATAAACGCCTGTCAGAAAAGCAAGGATAATATAAACAACATTATCAAAATGAGTGAATCGCATAAGAATTTGTAAACTCAATGCGTGAAAGATTCCATGGTATAGATAAATAGTGTAAGAGGCTAGAGAGAGGTGAATGAGGAAATGAAGCTTATATTTTGCGTATAAGCACACTAAAGCAACTGACATAAGAATACATCCATAACAAGAAATAAGCCCGCTATAGAGAATGAATTCGCCTTATATCAAAAGATTGGATTATATTCCACCTTTGACTTCATAGCCTCTATTAATTAACCACTGCAACCTTACAAACAGTGCCATTGTCGCCGTTCTCATCGGCAGTCTGTACCATATAAACGCCTGAAGCAACACGTTTGCCGTTCTTATCTTTACCATCCCAGACGAAAGAACCACCATTACTCGTACCTTCAGCAACGAGAGTTCCATTGGTTGTTACAATCTTCACATCAACATTCATTGCCAATCCGACAATCGTGATAAGACCCGTATAACCCGGTTTGACAGGGTTTGGATAGGCGTAGGTGATCTCATCATTAGGTGACTCTATAGGCTTTGTCGCATCACTCATGTATGAACAGAGACCCTGATCAGTAGCAAAGAACACTTCACCTGTTACTTCATTGAGAGAAATAGACAGAATATTATTAGACAACAAATTACTATTAGAAGCGGTAAAGTGCTGCAACTGTTTCATATTATCGGCACTAATGAGATAGACACCATTGTCTTTAGTACCAAACCACTTACGTCCTCCGCCATCAATGCCTATAGCAGTGATATCAAGACCAGCGAGAAGATAGTCCGCAAGATTAGTTCCATCGTTACGCGGAACCTTAACTTGTACAAAGCGATAGTTCTCCTGTTCGTTCATCTGAGATCGCTGAAGAAGCATAGGGCCAGCCGTCGTTCCCATCCAGATATTCTGATCTAAATCTTCAGCCCAGCAATGTACAGCTCTAATATCAACGTTCGTTCCATCCTCATTGATAAAACGAGTATAGGCATTCAGCTTATCATTCTTTGGGTCATAAGAGAAGAGTCCCGGCTGAATCCAGTGGTCATTACAGAACCAAAGGAGATTATGACTATCTAAACGCATCTGTGACATGTCAGAGAGTCCAACCCCATCTTTCATCAATTCCGGTTTACTAAAGGATGTCATCTGCCCATCTTTCGACACACGAATAAGGTTTTCTTTCTTCGTTTGGTTATTGAGTACCCACAGATTACCTTCACTATCGTAAGCCAATCCATAGACAAGTACATAATCATTACCCAGTTCTCTGCCTCTGTCCATAGCTCCTTGCAGGATGCTATTGTCCTTGTTATAAAAGGCAACCATCTTACCAGACATAAACTCATAGAGTCCTGTTCGTGCTCCTACATACACATGATTGCTATTGCGAGGGTCTATTGCTACCGCCTTTGTTCCTATATAAGGATAACCCGTACGAGTAGAGAAGTTGTCTTCGAAGAAGTCCCAATCATCACCCTGTAACACCTGTACAATGCCCTGATTCTCCCAGTTTTTAGCAATGGGATCATAGTTACCGCCAGTACTATAAAGACGATTGTTATGGAAAGAAGTCCATATAAAGGTGTTACGCTTTGGGCCACCGGGACTGAGTATTTTGGCCTGTGCTAGTAGGGTAGCGTCAACTGTACGTGGACGTTCAACATATCCTCCGACATTCGTCCAGTTGTTTTTATCGAGAAGATTATCAGACAAAGCAGCACGATACAAGCCGTTACTCTGACTGGCAGCATAGATATAATTGCCTTCGATGTAGCTGTAATTAATAGGGAAAGAGAGATTATAACTATCAGTTATCTCCGTTTTAGCAACATTAAGTTTGACAAGTCCGAAACCAGTTGAGAGATAACAATAGACACCAGACATATCTATACCATAGATGGTCTTGTCTGCCATTGATGTTTTCAGGTAGTAATCAGGTAGGTTTGTCACATTCCCTCTATCGTCCAGCAGGTCGATATTATTATCTGCATAGATGATAACCAACCTACGTGCCGTCTTATTCCAAGCAATGAAGTGGATATCAGTGTCATTCAATCCGTTGACCTTATCATACGTCTTTATACTTTGGTCATTTTTGTTATACGTATAAAGACTATTAGAAGCAAGCACATAGAGTTTGTTACCTACTTCTTCAACCCATTGTACGTTGTTGTAAGAAAGATAGTTTTTCCATGTTCCTACACCTCCAGCAAGGGCAGTAGCAACCAGAGAAAAGAATAAAACAAGCGATAGGGAATATCTTTTTATTGTCATATAGCATTCTTTGTGTAATGTAAATAATACAACAGCTTATACACATTAAACCAAAAAACGCTCGGTTTATTGCCTAAGAGGTTATTCTTTATAGGTGAAGAAAGGAACTTGTAAGCGAATGAGAAGAGGGAAATTAGGTGTAAACGCTCTATTTGGTCCGCTTTATCGAGTAATCGAGAATAGCCTTTCAGCTCGTTCCTAAACGCAAAGAGCGTACGTAAAGCTTCTTCTGTCTTGGCAAGATAACTGGCGTTATCCTCAAAATCACAAAAGAGTACAGGATTGTTTATATGCTTTACTGCCACCTGTTGCTGCTGAAATCGTTTGCCCAAAAGTACATCTTCATAACCATAATGGTTGATCTGTTCATCGTAAGGTTGCTCCCCTAAGACCGAGAGATACACAAGAATATTCGTTGCCAAGTGCTGATAAGGATGGCTTTGCCGACTCTCAATGGTATTAATAGCCTCGCTTTCGCATTCGTAACGATATCTAAGATTACCTTTCCATTGGTCGGGATTACCACCAATCTTGATTCCACCCACCACAACATCACCATCTGTCTGCAGATAGTTACGGATAAAAGAAGGATTATCCAAGGATAAATCGCCATCAATAAAGAGCAGTCTGTCACCTTTTGCCTGCGTCACAAGGAAGTTACGGATAGCCGAACGTCCCACATTCTTCTCCCTGATGATATAACGAACGTGGGGGAGGGTAGTTATAGTTTTGTTGGCTTCTACGAGGCGGTGACTCGTAGCATTGAACACTGAAGGAGCCGATAACGAGCCATCATCAGCCACAATAATTTCAAAGTCTACCTTACATTCCACGCACTGCCGATGTAACTCTGTCACCAAAGCTACACAATTACAGTTGTAAACAGGAAGAAGAATAGACAACATAGCAGATATTAAATGGTTATATTCCTAACGTCAAACAAGCAACACATGGCTACGTAGCTTCGAATCGGAGCTTGCCAAGCTAACAAAAGCAGCCCTTTTCAGCCGTTATATCAGCCTATAAGCAGAATAAAGGAACTTCCTTCTTCAAATTATTTTCATGAAAAGAAATTCTTTTTTACGTGAAAAGAAATATTTTTTTCATGAGAAGAAATATTTATTTTCATGAAAATAATTCGGGAAAGGGTGATTATCGAAGTCTAAAAGGGGGCTTTAACGGTTTTACTTTGTTACTTCTTTCCCCCTTAAAAGCCCCTTTAACCTTTTTACTCTTTTATCCTTTCAGCCTTTCTAAGTATTCCGCCAACTTCTTCACAGCCCTTGCACGGTGTGAAATTTGATTCTTTATCTCCTCTCCCAGCTGTGCAAAGCTCTTGTCATAACCTTCTGGAATGAAGATAGGATCATATCCGAAGCCTTCAGTACCATGCTTCTCCTTAGCGATTGTGCCATCAACTTTACCCTCAAACTGATGTTCCACACCATCGATGATAAGTGAGATTACCGTACGGAAACAAGCCTTACGATTCGTCTGACCATCTAACTTTGTCAACAGCTTACGCATGTTTGCCTCGCTATCGTGGTCAGTCCCCTCTGCATAGCGTGCTGAATGTACGCCAGGTTCACCACCGAGTGCTTCCACCTCAAGTCCTGTATCATCCGCAAAGCAGTTTTGATTGTAGTGTTCAACAACGTAAGTAGATTTCTGACGTGCATTCTCTTCCAGTGTTGCTCCAGTCTCAGGGATATCCTCATGACAGCCTATTTCAGCCAGAGAGACAATTTCAAAGTCCTTTCCGAGGATATCTTTTATCTCCTCCAGCTTGTGTTTATTATTTGTTGCAAATACTATTTTCATCTTTATAAAACATTTTTTACGCCAGAAAAAGCCATGTTTGAGAGTCTCAAATCTTCATCCTACAACAAGGACGCACGGTTCGTATGTCCTTAAAAGCTTATCGTCAGTGGGCACACGAGCCGTGCGTCCCTGCTAATTAGCGACTGGAACACAGCTCTTCAGCATCTTTATTTCTGTTCATTCGCAGGCTTTTTCATGGCTTCAGCCAACTTCTTTTCCTGCTTTTTCATTTCCTTTTAGCCTTAATCTTTATCTGATCGAAACCTTCACCATAGACGCCAATAACAGAACTTTGACTCACGAAAGCTGTTGGGTCAACCATCTTAATAATGCGGAAGATAGTCTTACTCTCGTTACGCTTTGCCAACAAGCAGATAACTTTCATATCATTGCCCGTGTACCAACCATGCCCATCAAGGATAGTCAGCGCATGCTCGGTCTCCTCAACAATGGCATTGGCTATTTCCTCATGTTTCCAAGAGAAGATCATGAACTGAACTGACTCACGACGCATATTCATCACATGATCTAACATAAAACACTCGATGAACATTGTACAGTAACCAAATACCATCTTATGCAAGCGTTCCATGATATCACCAAATTGAGGGAAGAACAAACAACTACCCACAATCAAGATGTCAACGCCCATTAAGACCTGTCCTAACGAGATATCGTGATACTTATTGACACAGGCAGCAATGATATCCGTACCACCCGTACTTCCATTATTAAGGAAGACGATTGCCAATCCCGTACCCGTAAGGCTACAACCAATAATCAACGACATAAAAGCTTGTCCCTCACCAAGCATCTTAACAAAGTGTCCTTGTGCATCTCTTGGCATTAAGTCCTGTGCAAAAATCAACAGGAAATAAAGTGCAAAGATGGCATAGATAGTCTTCATTAAGAACTTAAAGCCCAGGATTTTCAGAGCAACTATCAACAACGAAATGTTGATAATCATATAGGTATTCTGTATCTTAAAGCCCGTAGCATAGTAGATTACAGCCGACATACCCGTCACTCCACCCGTTACAATCTCGTAAGGCATTAAGAAAATAGTGAAGGCTGCAGCATAGATAATTAAGCCAACGGTCAGGAAAAAGTAATCTTTGGCTTCAGAACGAATAAGTTGTTGATCAATAGTCATAGGAGGTACAAATGGTTAATAGGAAGAGGGTGTATCGAAACGTGGCTGTAAAGCTTATTCATACACTGACATTATTCCTGTTAGCTGTTAACTTTGTGAAAGAAATAAAGCGTTGCATCCTTATTTCCATACAGCCTCTTCGTTGATTGTTAAATACTTATTTACAAACGATGTTGATAATCTTCTTCGGCACAACGATAATCTTAACGATTGTCTTTCCGTCGATATAATGCTGACTGCGTTCGTCTTCCAACGCACGCTTCTCAATATCTTCCTTCGTAGCATCAGCGGGGAAGGTCATCTGGAAACGTGCCTTACCATTGAAAGATACAGTCAGCTGCACCTCATTCTCTACGAGATAAGACTCGTCCCATGCTGGCCATTCAACATCGAAGACACTCTTTGTCTCGCCACCCAACTGCTCCCATAGCTCTTCTGCCATGTGAGGTGCGAATGGAGCGATGACAATAACCATCTTCTTCAACAGTTCACGATTAGCACACTTCTGCTGTCCAAGTTCGTTGACACAAATCATAAACGCTGAAACAGCTGTGTTGTAAGAGAACTGCTCAATATCGCCTGTCACCTTCTTGATAAGCTTATGAACACTCTTCAATGAGTCCTTTGATGGCTCATCATCAGTGAGATCCTGCTGATAAAGCTTCCAGAACTTCTTCAAGAAACGGAAACAACCATCGATACCGTTCGTATCCCAAGGCTTACTTGCCTCTACAGGACCGAGGAACATTTCGTAAAGACGGAGGGTGTCTGCGCCATACTGCTCAACAATCACATCTGGATTGACAACGTTGAACATTGACTTAGACATCTTCTCTACCGCCCAACCGCATTTGTAGGTGGTGGGTGATGAATTTTGGGTGTTGATGAAATCTGATAATGATGTGCCATCTTCGAAGATGAATTCAGCATTGTTATACTCTGGACGCCATGCTTTGAAAGCCTCAACATCCAATACATCAGCATGAACAATGTTCACATCAACATGGATAGGAGTAGTATCGTACTTGTCTTTCTGCCCTAAACTGACAAAGACTGGTGCCTTTGAGTGGTCGTCAGAGTTAATACGATAAACGAAGTTAGAGCGTCCTTGAATCATTCCTTGGTTCACCAACTTCTCGTATGGCTCCTCTTTACAGCTAGTACCAATATCGAAGAGGAACTTATTCCAGAAACGACTGTAAATCAAGTGACCTGTTGCATGCTCTGTACCACCTACATAGAGATCTACATTCTGCCAATACTCATCAGCCTTCTTACCCACTAATGCCTCGTCATTATGTGGGTCCATGTAACGAAGATAGTATGCTGAGCTACCAGCAAAGCCCGGCATCGTATTCAACTCCAATGGGAATACAGTCTTATCGTCAACCAATGACTTCTCAACAACCTTACGTTCTGCCTCATTCCAAGCCCAAACCTTTGCACGACCCAATGGTGGTTCGCCGCTTTCTGTTGGTTCATACTTGTCGATTTCAGGCAATTCAAGTGGCAAACACTCCTCTGGTATCATATAAGGCATCCCCTGCTTGTAATAGACTGGGAATGGTTCACCCCAGTAACGCTGGCGTGAGAAGATAGCATCACGCAAACGATAGTTCACCTTCACACGACCGATACCCTTCTCAGTAACAAACTGCTTGGTCTTGGCAATAGCCTCCTTCACCGTAAGACCATTGAGAGAGAAGTCGTCCATACTCTCTTTTCCTGCAGCAGGAGAGTTGGTTACGATTCCTTCCTTTGCATCAAAGCTCTCTTCAGAGACATCAGCACCCTCAATCAATGGGATGATAGGGAGGTTGAAATGCTTTGCAAAGGCATAGTCACGACTGTCGTGAGCAGGCACAGCCATAATCGCTCCTGTTCCATATCCAGCTAAAACATACTCTGAAATCCAAATAGGAATCTGCTCGCCAGTGAATGGATTGATACCGTATGAGCCAGAGAAGACACCTGTCACCTTACGGTCTGACATACGCTCTAACTCTGTGCGCTTCTTTACATACGCCAAATACTCCTCTACTTCAGCCTTCTGAGCCTCTGAAGTAAGTTCTGAAACGAGTTCTGACTCTGGTGCCAATACCATGAAGCTAACACCAAACATCGTATCAGCACGCGTGGTAAAGATAGTGAACTTACCCTCTTTCTGACCCTCACCAGTTGGTGTAAGGTATTTGAATTCAACTTCTGTACCCTCAGAACGACCAATCCAGTTCTTCTGTGTCTCCTTAATTGAGTCAGACCAGTTGACTGTCTCCAATCCATCAAGCAATCGCTGTGAATAGGCTGACACACGAAGACACCACTGCTTCATCAACTTCTGTACGACAGGATAGCCTCCACGCTCGCTCACACCATTGACAACCTCGTCATTGGCAAGCACTGTTCCAAGTCCCGGACACCAGTTTACCATTGTCTCACCGAGGTAAGCAATACGATAGTTCATCAACTTCTCCTGCTGTTCCAGCTCGTCCATGCTTGTCCAGTCACGTGCTGAGAAAATCAGTTCCTCGCTCTGTGCGACATTAAGGTTCAATGTTCCTTCTTCTTCAAAGTGGCGAACAAGGTCCTTGATAGGCATTGCCTTCTTTTGTGTATAGTCATAATAAGACTCAAACATACGCTCGAAAGCCCACTGTGTCCAGTGATAATAACGTGGGTCACAGGTGCGTACCTCACGATCCCAGTCGAAACTGAAACCTATCTTATCCAACTGCTCACGGTAACGAGCAATGTTCGTGTCGGTTGTCAGCTGTGGATGCTGACCCGTCTGAATGGCATACTGCTCAGCAGGAAGTCCGTAAGCATCATATCCCATAGGGTTCAACACGTTGAAACCCTTCAGTCGCTTATAGCGTGCATAGATGTCACTTGCAATGTAACCCAATGGATGTCCGACGTGCAATCCAGCTCCTGATGGATAAGGGAACATATTAAGTACATAGAACTTCTGCTTGTTCTCGTCCTCAACAACTTTGTAGGTCTTATTCTCAACCCACTTCTGTTGCCATTTCTTCTCAATGTCTATGAAGTTGTATTCCATTCTTATTTCTATTATAACTAATGTGCAAATTTACAAAAAGTTTCCGTAAAACACTTCGTTTCGATGGGAATTATAGAACGAAAAAATATAATATTCTTTGTTTACTTAGGGCAGAATAAGCCCTTTATAACCATAAACTGCTCTTATCTTAACTACATATTGCATGACTTTCACTCCTCCGCACCATGCGTGCAGAGCCTCATTACGTCAGTAGTTAAGAGTAGGAATAGGGGGATTTGATGTTACATTAAACCATTGGTAAGGTTCTATTGACAAACAGATATGAACAAAATCTTATCAAACCACTATTAATCAATACATTAAAAGGAGGATTCATTCCGTTTGACAATCTGCTCTATAACCGAACACTGTGTGCTTTTCTGCATTGTAATCTTCTTGCATATAAATAAAGAAAAAACACTAAAAAGGAGTCAAATATGGGACATAAAGACAAGAAAGTAAAAATATTTTTGAAATGAATTGCAACTTATTAAGAAAAAACATATCTTTGCATCATATTGATAACTATAAACTTAACGCTTTGACTATGTGGAATAAATCAATACTATTACTCACTGCTTGCATCTCTGCAACAGCCCTATCAGCCCAGAACACAACTAAAACAGACTCCACAAAGACACAGAAGTTGGAGGAAGTCGTCGTAGCACAAAGGCGCCAGCTTATCAAGAATGATATTGACAAGCTAACCTATGACGTGCAGCATGACAAGACTGCACAGACGAAGACGACCTTAGAAATACTCAAGAAAATACCCCTTGTCACCGTTGACGGACAAGAAAACATCAGGGTTCAAGGCTCTACAAGTTTTAAGGTGTATAGGAACGGTCATCCTGACCCAAGTCTTTCTGGGCAGAACCTTAAGGATATTCTCAAGGCAATACCTGCTTCTACGATCAAAAGGATTGAGGTTATCACTGATCCCGGTGCCAAGTATGATGCTGAAGGGACTACAGCTATCCTCAACATCGTTATGATGAGCAATACTAAACTACAAGGAATATCAGGCAATGTGAACTCGAATATTGACTCTTATGGCTCTGTAAGACTTGGTACTTATCTGACCACAAAGGTGGGAAAACTTACGACATCCGTCAATTATAACTATGCAAACCAAAACAAGAACCAGACAGAAAATTATAGAGATAAAGTCTATAACTACGTAAAAACAGGCGAGCAAAGACGTGAATATGGAAACAATCATACTGGTGCAAAAATACATTTCGGCAATATCAATGCCAGTTACGAGATTGATTCACTCAACCTGATGACCGCATCAACCAATTTCTTCGGCTATAAAACCGATGCTAACACACAGAGCACGAATGAACTATGGAACAAGAATAACCAACTGATTTACAAATTCAATAATGATATGACCACACCGGGTTACTCATATCTTAATCTTGGAGGACGTTTGGACTATCAACATAAGACTCATTTAGATGGAGAAGTGCTTACAATCTCTTATATGCTGGCTGCCACACGATCGCACTCTACATTCCGTCAAGCATATAGCAATATGGTAAACTTCCCTGTCAGCTATACAAGTTACGACCGGAACACCCGTGAACGCTTCACGGAACATACCTTCCAGATTGACTATGTACGACCCTTTGGAAAACACCACAAGATAGAAAGTGGAACGAAATATATTCTTCGCTACAACAACAGTACGTCATTAATGGACTATCAAGGGACTACACCTGACATGGAAAGCAAGTTCAAGCATAACGCACAAGTAGCAGCTGCATACCTGTCATATATCCTCACCGCTGGTAAATGGGCTGCCCGTGCAGGCTTAAGATATGAACTTACCCACATGAAAGCATCCTATCCTGATGGTAGTAATGCTGATTTCCACACTAATCTCAATGACTGGGTACCATCAGCAAGCCTACAATACAAGATTAGTGATGGACAAACGCTGAAATTAAGCTATAACACCAGCATCAACAGACCCGGCATCGGCTATCTTAATCCAGCCGTAATCAGTACGCCAACAACAGAATCCTTTGGTAATGCAAACTTAGGAAGCAGCCGTAACCAAAAGCTACAACTTGAATATATGCTGGTTGCACCAAAATTCACATTGCAACTTAATCCCTATTATTCATTTACCAACAATGGTATCGCTCACATCATGTATGAGCAGAACCACAAAAATGTCTATACGTATCAGAACATACTGAAAAGCAAAGTCTTTGGTATTTCATCCTACACAGAATGGACTCCTTTCACCGGAACATCGTTTACACTCAATGCTTCCATGCGTTATGCCCGAATCACCTTACCCACACCTTATCTCAAGAACAGCGGATGCGGTGGTGGTATCTACTTTAATTGGGAGCAGAAAATACCATGGAAATTAACGTTGTCAACCAGTATTGGAGGTGAATATGGCAACAGAGTTTACAACCCGTATGCCATTGAAGGGCACTGGTTCTATTATGATTTTACATTGACTCGTCGCTTCCTTAAAGACAAACTAACAGTATCTTTGTCAGCAGAATCGCCTTTCATCAAAGAAAGATCAAGTACTTATCGTATTGTTCAAGGCGATTATACTGGTTATGAACGTGCTGTTATGAAACCTAAATGCTTTGGAATCCGTCTTTCATGGAACTTTGGTAAGTTAAAAGCAAGCGTCAAGAAGGCAGAACGAAGCATTCAGAATGATGACTTAGTAGGCGGAGGAAAGAAGTAGAAACAGGTCGTCAGGACTGTATAACATACGTTATTTGGCTTGATGAATGTCGTAAATTTAAGTCCAAAGAATGGTTTTTAATCACCCATTTTAGCATAGAAAATCAATAGATAGACCCTCTTTTGAGGATTAAGATACTTATCAAGAGCGAATTATTTTCATGAAGAAAAACATTTATTTACGTGAAAAGAAATATTTTTTTACGTGAAAAAAAATATTTTTCTTCATGAAAATAATTTAGAAATAGGTAACTATAGGTAGGCTCACAAGGGGAAATTAGGAAATAAAACGGCAACTTTAAACACTATTTTTATGCCCTATTAAAAACGTATTCATACCTACAAACAAATCACCTTACGAGTAATTATTTACCACAAACAACTTGTCAACTCGTCAACCCGTTAACTCATTAACTTTCTGTCAGTTTCTTTTGCCATTATAATAAAAAAGGAGTATCTTTGCGAAAGACAAATATAGATACCCTTTAGACAAGTATTTCTCCTCCTTCTCTACTCGAAAGAGAGGAGTAAGAGAGGATATTTTACGCTTATGGCAACACATCCTTTATGGTCTGATGACTATTGGCTACTACTCCTACAGCTTTACCTAAAAAAGCCAGAGGGAATGAAACCGATGTATTCACGTGCATTGGTAGATCTCAGTTTGGAGCTACACATACCACCAAAGAACCTTTATGAACAGCTTTTTAAGTTGCGACATCGTGATATGCCCATCATTAATCTGATTTGGGAGACGTACGGAGAGAACACACGAAAGCTCAACAAAGACGTAAAAAAGCTGCGATCGATGAAGGGATTTGGCCAGCCAAGGGAGTTCTATGATGGTGTAAAGGTACGCGAAACCTTTGAACATGACTTCCTTCCAGTGGAAGGGGCTACGGAGTTGAAGCCTTTTATGCTCATTATGATTCTCGACCTCTATTTCCGTCTTACTCCTATTACAATGGCAGCGGAGACACCTGAGGTGATAGACCTTGCTAAGCTGATGAAGATAAAGCCACAAAGAGTTGTTGAGGTAATGGATGTGTTCCAATTCTGCGACCCCTATCTGAACCGTGACGACCTCATGATATCACCCTTACTATTGCCTTGTCAGGAGGTATGGAACCGCTATGGAAATGACAACCCTCAGAAACTTTCTGCCCTTGCAGCACAATTAAAGGAATATTTCACTTGATTATACTTGTTTTTTAGTACTTTTGTAGCACAATTCAGGTAAACAATGGCACAGGAACAAGTACAAATTCAGACCCAGAAACAACAACAAGTGCAGCGTCTCTCACAACAGCAGATGCTGCAAGTAAAGTTGTTGGAGATGCCACTGACAGAATTAGAGGAAAGTGTCAATGCCGAACTCGATGATAATCCTGCCTTAGAAGCAGGAGGGGAGGAGACCGATAGCATTGATAACAACGATACTGTAGAGCATTCAGAAGACGATGATTTCGACACGTTGCAGGAGCGTGAGGAGCGACAAGATGCGCTCGACTCGGCATTAGAGCGTATGCGTTCGGATGATGATCTTCCTACATACGATTCAAGACAGCAACGAAATAATGCTGAATATGAGGAGATTGTGTATGGAGACACAACTTCCTTCATTGATAAACTCAATGAGCAGGTGGGAGAAAGAGAGCTTACTGAACGGCAGAAGAGTATCTTGGAGTATCTTATCGGTAGTCTTGATGATGACGGACTCTTGCGAAAAGACCTCGATAGTATCAGCGATGAGTTGGCTATCTACTATGGGATTGACGCATCTACTAAGGAATTAGAAGAGGTACTGAAGATTCTGCAGGACTTTGACCCAGCTGGTATCGGTGCAAGAAACTTGCAAGAATGTCTCCTCCTGCAGATAGACCGTAAGGTTGAGAATGGAGAATGGGAGCGCAACGGACATCTGTACAAGTATATCCATACCATCCTTACTCATTATTTTGAAGCTTTCACTAAAAAACACTGGGACAAGATTCAAAGCGCTCTCTCACTATCCGACCTACAAGTAGAAGCACTTCAACGCGAGATTCGGAAGCTGAATCCAAAGCCAGGCTCATCCATGGGCGAGACGCAAGGACGTAACGTACAACAGATAACACCCGACTTTATCGTTGATACGGAAGATGATGGTACGGTGACATTCACCTTAAACCATGGTAATCTGCCAGAGCTCCACGTCTCACAAACCTTCAATGACATGCTGGATACTTACCGCAACAACAAAGCCGGTATGAACCGACAGGAGAAGGAAGCACTGCTCTATATAAAAGAAAAGGTTGACAAGGCACAAGGCTTCATCGAAGCGATAAAGCAAAGACGCCATACGCTACAGATAACGATGAAGGCTATTATCGACATACAACGGAAGTTCTTCCAAGATGGAGATGAGGCAGACCTCAGACCTATGATTCTCAAAGATATTGCCGACCGAACAGGACTGGATATCTCAACCATATCACGTGTGAGCAACATCAAGTATGCACAGACACGATGGGGTACCTTCCCACTACGTTTCTTCTTTACTGACAGCTATACTACGGAGGATGGTGAGGAGATGTCAACACGTAAAATCAAGTTGGCACTCAAAGAAGTTATCGACCAAGAGGATAAACGTAAGCCGCTCAGTGATGATACACTTGCTAAGGTGATGAAAGAAAAAGGATTCCCCATAGCACGTCGCACAGTAGCCAAGTATCGCGAACAGCTTGGATTACCTGTTGCAAGACTTAGGAAAGAGTGATATGGTTAGGTGTTAAAGTATGAACGAAAAGAATATTATATTAACAGCAAGGGTCGTGAGTATGGTTCTCACACCATTCTATTTACCCGTTGTGGGCATATTGGCTATCTTTACATTTAGCTATCTTAGTATGTTCCCATGGCAGGCAAAGTTCTCGTATGTCTTTTTGGTTTATGCCTTCACAGTTCTTATCCCTACCTTACTCATCCATCTTTACCGTCAATACCACGGCTGGACACTGATACAATTAGGGCAGCGAGAGCGAAGAATGATTCCCTACGTGATTTCTATTCTCTGCTACTTTACATGCTTCTACATCATGAACATCTTGCACCTACCTCACATACTGACATCAATTCTTATGGTGGCATTGGTGATACAGATTCTCTGTGCTATCATCAACGTGTGGTGGAAGATATCTACGCATACGGCAGCTATTGGTGGTGTGACGGGGTCGCTGATTGCCTTTTCGCTGCTGTTCAACTTCAATCCGATGTGGTGGCTTTGTCTGACACTCACTGTTTCAGGCTTGGTTGGTAGCAGTAGGATGATTCTCAGACAACACTCATTAGAGCAGGTGACATCCGGATTCTTCTTGGGTCTTATCTGTTCGTTCTTTACGATTATCATCGTATAGAATGATAGACAGGCGTTCAATAGCCAAGATTAAAACAACAACCGACAGAGAATAATATCTGTCTTGATAATATTCATACACAAAAGAAATAAAGAATAAACACTTAATACATTAAGAATATGAAGCCATTAGTTAGTATTATCATGGGTTCAACAAGCGATTTACCCGTAATGGAAAAGGCTTGTAAGTGGTTGGAAGAGCAAGAGATACCTTTTGAGGTGAATGCGCTCTCAGCACATCGTACACCTGATGCAGTAGAGACTTTTGCTAAGGAAGCAAAAGGTCGTGGCGTGAAGGTAATCATTGCTGCAGCTGGTATGGCTGCTGCTTTACCTGGCGTTATTGCTGCCTCTACACCACTTCCAGTCATCGGTGTGCCTATCAAGGGTATGCTCGATGGTCTTGATGCCTTACTTTCTATCGTTCAGATGCCTCCTGGCATTCCAGTTGCTACTGTTGGCGTTAATGGAGCACAGAATGCTGCCATCCTTGCTGCAGAGATGATTGCACTCGGCGATGAGGCTATTGCCAAGAAGATTGACAACTGGAAGGCTTCCTTAGGAAAGAAGATAGAGAAAGCTAACAAGGAGTTGGCTGAGATAAAGGATTATAAGTTTAAGTGCTAAAACCTCTCCTAACCTCTTCAAGGAAGGGGAATAGTGATGAAAAACTATTAGGGTGAAGATAATCACTACTTATTGTATCTTGCTACATCCCCTCTTACTGAGGGGATGGGGGAAGTCTTCCATTATCCCAAAAGGGTTGGGGAGTTATCCCATTATAAAAATAGAATATGATAGATTTATTCAACTTTGAAAGAAGGAAGACCTCTGTCACCCATGTTGGTGCACTCAACATCGGTGGTGAGAATCCTGTACGCGTACAATCAATGACAACAACTTCCACTGATGATACGGAAGGAAGTGTTGCACAAGCTAAGCGTATCATTGATGCAGGAGGAGAACTTGTACGCCTCACAACGCAGGGAAAGCGTGAGGCAGAGAACTTAAAGAATATCAATGCACAGCTTCGTGCTGATAATTATATGACGCCGCTCTGTGCTGACGTTCACTTCAATGCCAATGTAGCAGACGTGGCTGCACTCTATGCAGAGAAGGTTCGTATCAATCCGGGTAACTATGTCGATCCAGCCCGTACATTCAAAAAGCTGGAATATACCGATGAGGAATATGCCCAGGAACTACAGAAGATTGAGGATAGACTCGTTCCTTTCATCAACATCTGCAAGGAGAACCACACCGCTGTACGTATTGGTGTCAACCATGGTAGCCTCTCTGACCGTATTCGTAATCGATATGGCGATACGCCAGAAGGCATTGTAGAGAGCTGTATGGAGTTCCTCCGCATCTTCCGTAAGTACGACTTCCATGACATTGTCATCTCCATCAAGTCATCTAACACCGTTGTGATGGTTCGTTCCGTACGCCTTCTGGTGGCTGAAATGGACAAAGAAGGTATGCAGTATCCGCTCCACCTTGGAGTTACGGAGGCGGGTGAAGGTGAAGACGGACGTATAAAGAGTGCCGTAGGTATTGGAGCTTTGCTTGCTGATGGTATCGGTGATACCATTCGTGTATCTCTGAGTGAAGAGCCAGAGTGTGAGATTCCAGTGGCTAAATACCTCACATGGTATATCCGCCGACACGAGAAACATCTCCTCATACCTGCAGAACAATATGCTGGTTTTGATTATCTCCACCCTAAGCGACGTGAAACAGTGGCTGCAGGCAACATCGGTGGTGAGAATGTTCCTGTTGTTATTGCTACTCGAAAGGCTGATCAAGCAACTGCCGAGGTATCATCACCAGAGCTACCAAAGCCCGACTATATCTATGTACAGGGTGAATTGCCTGAGAAAAGGGTAAAGAAACAGAAGTATATCCTTGATTATGATGCCTATATGGACCTTGCCAACAGTGGTAAGCAGTCCTTAGAGAACGTCTATCCAATCTTCCCTGTGACGGGAATGCCTTTCATCAGTGCGATAAACAGTGATGTTAAGTTCCTCGTCTTGAAGTTTGGTACACCTTCAGAGGAGTTCCTTGCTTGTCTAAAAACACATCCAGAGGTGGTTGTGGTATGTATGACAAGCCATCAGAACCGACTCGGTGACCAGCGTGCATTGGCGCATCAACTGATGATAGCAGGACTGAAAAACCCTATTATCTTCGCCCAGATGTATCAGCATTCAACTACCGAGGAGAAGGAAGAAAGCTGTAACAGCCAACAGGCTGAGACAACTACGGCTAAAGAGAAGTTCCAATTAGAGGCTGCAGCAGATATGGGTGCACTGATGATGGACGGACTTACCGATGGTATCTGGCTGATGAACAATGGCAACCTCTCACAAGAGGATGTTGAGCAAACGGCTTTCGGTATTCTTCAAGCAGGTAGATTGCGCATGGTGAAGACCGAATACATCTCTTGCCCAGGCTGTGGACGTACGCTCTACGACCTCCGCACGACGATTGCCCGCATCAAAGAAGCTACCAAGGGAATGACAGGACTGAAGGTAGGTATCATGGGCTGTATCGTGAATGGTCCTGGTGAGATGGCTGATGCAGACTATGGATATGTGGGTGCAGGTCCAAAGAAGGTGAGCCTCTACCGCAAACAGGTATGCGTTGAGCACAATATTCCAGAAGAAGAGGCGGTTGAGCGATTGTTGGCATTAATCAAGGCAGATCAAGAGAGATAGTGATTAAGTATGGACATATCGGGCATTTTTGTCTAATAAGTCCATCAAATCACCTTTATAAACCATTGATTTACCGATAATTATCTCCGCATGTTAAAACAAGAAAAAGTAAAAATGTAGTATAGATTCCGCTTGCTTCTTTCCTTATAAAAGACTATCTTTGCAACATGAAGGTATTGGAGGAAATAAAGAAGTATTGCCTGAGTCGCTACAACCTGTCTGTCCTTGGCGCACAGGTAGGTATTTATGCGCTCTTGGTTTCCATCTGGTCATTGGTCATTATGTTGCTTGAACACGATGTCAATGCAGCCAAGGATTCAATGTGTATCAATGCCTTCGTACTCTTCTTGTTACTGATTGTCTTCATGGTAAACTTCTATGTGCTTGTGCCTTATCTCTTTGAAGCAAAGAACAAGGTAAAGCACTGGGCATTCTGGATAATCAACCTACTGTTTATCGTTCTTTGGAATCACCACATTTTCAGCATTTATAATGCCGATTTACCCAATGCTCCAATACGAATAGGATTCTATCAGTTTGGGGTTATGTGGATGATTCTCAACTATACAATGGTGGTTGCAGCCATCTTTGTGCGTTATTATATCCGTCATAACACACTACAAAGGCAGCTAAGAGAAGAGAAACAGAAGATGACGGAAGCAGAATTAGCATGGCTAAAGAACCAGCTAAACCCACACTTCCTCTTCAACACGCTCAATAACATTGCTTCCCTTACCCAGACAAGTCCTAACAATGCTCAAAAGGCAATTGGCCAGTTATCTGAACTCCTACGCTATGCACTCTACGAGACACAGCCTAAGGAGGTGAGCCTTAATGGTGAGATAGCCTTTATCAAGAACTATATCAATCTGATGACGCTACGGTCAGGCAGCAATGTAGAGATAAAGAGCCAATTCATCATCCACAACTCACAATTGCTCATTGCGCCATTGGTATTCCTAACACCTGTTGAGAATGCCTTTAAGCATGGTATAAGTGCCAATAAACCATCGTTTATCCACATCTCCATCACGGAAGATAATGGTAAGATAGTCTTTCTCTGTGAGAACAGTAACTATCCAAAAAATGACACTGACAAGAGCGGAAAGGGCATCGGATTAGAGAATATGTACCGCCGTTTAGAACTGATTTATCCTGATAGGTATCACATCGAACAGCGTATTACTCCAGAGGTTTACCACCTCAAGATTATTATTAAGCCGTAATATAATAGTTATCATCACCTCCAACACCCAATCCCCACACATCATCACCACCCAACATTAAACACCCAACACCCAATCCCCTCAATGAGAGCAATAATATTAGGAGCTACTGGCGCAATAGGTAAAGACCTTGTCCAAGAGCTTATCAATGATGATACTATCGAACAGATAGCTATCTTCGTCAGAAGAGACCCAGGCATAAATAACGAAAAGGTAACAACACATATTGTAAACTTCGACCAGTCGGATGAGTGGAGACTCTCTGTTCAAGGCGATGTCGTATTCTCTTGTATGGGAACAACGCGCAAAGCAGCTAAGTCAAAGGAGAATCAATACAAGATAGATTATACCTATCAATACAATTTTGCTAAGATAGCAGCAGAGCAGGGTGTACCATCTTTTGTCTTAGTATCGGCTGCTATGGCTAATGCCAACTCACCTTTCTTCTATACAAGAATAAAAGGTGAATTAGAAGAAGCTATCAAAGAGCTTCCTTTCCAGCATATCTCCATCCTTCGTCCACCTGCATTAATTCGTAAGAATACTACAAGAAGCTCTGAGAAACTGTCTGTTTCTATACTGCAATTCTTCAATCAAATAGGACTCTTACAGAGCCAACGTCCAATGAAGACAGAAGTCGTTGCGCATTGTATGGTTGAACTTGCAAAAACAGAGAAGTCAGGAGTATTTGAGCCAAAGGATATTTTCAAGATTGGAGAAAGATAAACAAAGAGACAAAACACCTTATCTGCTTGCAACAAAAGAATATGATACTATACGACCGTGAACGTGCCATTCAGCGGATGAACACGCTGGCTAAGGAAGATAAAGACTTTATCTTTATCATAAATTATAAAGCCGATGGTGCATACATAGAGGAGTCTACGGACATCAATCCACATGAATTGCTTTTTGCTTTCCCAAGTCTATCTAATATCCCTGAGTGCGAAAGCTACAGCAATGAGGCTGTGGAATGGCATACCGAACCACTCACAAGAGATGACTATGAACAGCGTATCAACCTTGTCAAGCAAAGAGAGCGTGAAGGCGACAGCTATTTAGCCAACTTGACATGCAAAATTCCTGTCCGTACAAATCTTTCCTTGCACGATATCTTCATGCGTTCAAAGGCGTTATACCGCTGTTGGATGAAAGAAAAGTTCGTTTGTTTCTCTCCAGAAATATTCGTTCGTATTAACAAAGAAGGACTTATTAGTTCCTTCCCAATGAAGGGAACGATTGATGCAACACGTCCTGAAGCCGAGAAGGAACTGATGGAAAATAAGAAAGAAGCAGCCGAACACGCTACCATCGTCGACCTTATCCGCAACGACTTGAGTATCATAGCAGAGCAAGTGCAAGTGAAACGCTATCGCTATGTTGACCATCTGACAACAAACAAGGGTGAAATCCTGCAGACAAGTTCGGAGATTACAGGACAGCTTCCCATGGACTATCGTGAGAATATCGGTACACTGCTTTTCCATTTGCTCCCTGCTGGCTCCATTACAGGTGCCCCTAAGCCTCGTACAATGGAGATAATTGATGAGGCTGAGGGCTACGAAAGAGACTTTTACACGGGTGTGATGGGCTGTTATAGTAAAGGACAATTAGACAGTGCGGTGATGATTCGCTTTATTGATCAGGATAAAGACGGACAGCTTCACTACAAGGCTGGGGGTGGAATTACGGCTCAAAGCAATAACGATGACGAATATAAAGAGGTGATAGAAAAGGTTTATGTGCCAATATATTGAGACAATAAGGGTAATAGACGGCTGTGTCTGCAATCTTGCCTACCACGAACAGCGGATGAACCGCACACGTAAGGAAATGTTAGGACAGCCAGAACCGCTGCGTATAGCAGACCTTCTGCAGCCTGTTAGCTTACCCATGGAATGCTCGAAACTACGCTTTGTCTATGATAAAAAGGGCATCCACGACATCACTTGTACTCCTTATATATGTAAGGAAATCAACTCTTTACACCTTGTCTACGACAACAATATCAGCTATCCCTACAAGAGTACTGACCGATCGGCACTTAACGAACTAAAAAAACAGCAAGGTGACTGTGACGAAATACTTATTGTTCGCAACAATCACCTTACAGATACTTCCTATACTAACATTGCACTCTATGATGGAGAACAATGGTTTACACCCTCTACACCACTCCTTTACGGTACGATGCGCCAACGACTGCTCGACTGTGGACTGCTTCAAGAGCGTGAAATCATGGTCTCTGACATTCCTAACTATCAGTATATAAGCCTCTTCAATGCCATGATTTCATTGGGAGAAGTTATACTACCAGTTGATAAGATTAAGTAAACAGCGAATTATTTTCATGAAAATAATTATTTTTTTTCACGTAAATAAATATTTTTCTTCATGAAAATAAATATTTCTTTTCATGAAAATAATTCGCAAAAGGCAGTCATCTACATGACGAAAGATGAGAATGACGCTACTTATTAACTTACTTTTTACTGCTTACAGAAGTGATTTTAAAAACAATTTGATGAGTATAATAGCAACCAATATAATCACCATCAATATAAAGTTAAGAATGCGTTTCCTCTTTTTATCTCTTGTTGAATTAGAAAGATACTTACCCATATAAGCCTTATATGTCACCTCTTTTACCTCTCGTTTGTTCGTTTTCTGTAAAGCGTTATAACGACTAACAAAACGCTGATAGAGTGGGTCATCGGCTCCACGCACCATCTTCATGTAGTTCAGTTTACCCCTCAGAACAGCATTAAGAGGTACGAAATAAAGATATTCCTTTGTCTTTCCATGCTGCTGTCTGTAGCTCTTCCACGCAGCCTGACAGGCATCTTCATAGCCGTAACGCTCCCAGATATACAGCAAGGAACGGATTTCACGTACGTAACGGCGGCTTACATTCACTTTCTCCGTTACCATCAAGCCTGTTACCTCCTGCCGTCTTCCACGACGTTGCAAGTGGGTTTTCTCTTCATTCAGTCGGAAACCATAACGCTCAACGATAGTCTTTACCTGCTGTACAAGCTCTCCCTGCGGACGAAGGATGTCTGTGTCAGCACTGAAAGTGAGGTCATCAGCATAACGGGTAAAGGTAATTCCTTGTGCAGTAGCTATGCTCGCTATCTCCTTATCCATCTCCCGACAAATAAAGTTCGACAGCGTTGGCGATGTAGCAAAGCCCTGTGCTAAAACTTCTTCATTGTTCTTTGTGTGCACAGTAGCCAACCCAGAGATGAGTTTTGCAGCCAATGACGAGAAGCCAAAAGGCTCTGCCGTCAGACAGTCAGCCACCTGCTGGCGTGTAATAGTGGGGAAGAAATCCTTTAAATCAAGGTTTAGAATATAACGTTTCCCCACATGTGGACGCGCATTATCAACCACAGAACGACCACAGACAAAGCCAAACGCCCAAGGAGTAGGCTCATCATAGGTCTGAAGTAATATATTGAGTGCATTTAATATACCACGAAGACCTCCTTTCGGAGCCGTAATCTCGCGATAGCCGCCGTGCTTTTTGCGAAGTCGGAAAGTCTTACAACGTCGTTGGACATTATTGGTATCAGCTAAAAAACTTAGTTGTTTACCACGAAAGTCAGAATAATACCAAGGTAACTTCAGCTCGTTCAGCATCGCTGCAAGTTCCTGTGCATCGCTTAAATGGCGCAGTTTATTCTCAAAATCAACCTTTGTATATTCCTTTCCGTTTATTGTTCTGGTAGCCATAGTGCGTTTGTTTTAAACAAAAAAATAGGAACGCTGTAAGGGAATTACTTTTATTGTGAACCTTCGTTAACAATAAAACGATACTTCGTATCAAACTCCAGCGAATACGCCGGAAACCACTTCTAATTCTTTCAGACGTTCCTATCTGTGGCAAAGATAGATATTATAATTAAAACAGCAAAATTTTTCAACTATTAAATTATAACTGTAAAATATTTGTTGAGCCTTGGTAAAACGGTTATAAATCATTAGAAATCAAGTAATCTAATATTTTGAATGATGAAAACAAGTCTATCTTCTTTACTAAATAAAGCCTTCGAGGACTTGTATTTGTCCTCATAAAACAATACTTTTGCAAACGATAAATAAAAAATTTTATCCCTATTGTGTAGTTTTTCATTTACTACGTGCGTCTAATGAGCAAAAATCAACCTATCAACAGATGGACAACCTACAAAATGAACAAGACTTCTCACGCATCGTGAGAGAACATAAAAGCACCATCTACACCGTGTGCTATATGTTCTCAAAGGATGAAGATGAGGTGAACGACCTCTTTCAGGAGGTGTTGATAAACCTTTGGAAGGGTCTGCAGAACTTCCGAGGAGAAAGCGATGTACGCACGTGGCTCTATCGTATTAGCCTCAACACCTGCATCTCTTGTGACCGAAAGAAACGGAAACGGAAAACGATTCCACTTACGATGAACATCAATCCCTTTACGGATAGCGATGATGACAGCCGACAGGTACAGCAACTCAATCGCCGTATCAGCCAATTAGGTCCTTTCGACCGTGCTATCATCCTCCTTTGGTTGGAGAATATGAGCTATGAAGAGATTGGCGAAATCGTCGGTATCAGTACGAAGAATGTCTCAGTAAGACTATTCAGAATCAAAGAGAAACTGAAGAAAACAAGTGAAACAACAAAGGAGTAGGGGAGTAACCATTAATGAATGAGATTAGTCTTATTGGTCTTATTAGCCCTATTAGGCCAATTGGCCCAATTAGCCCAATACCCTACAAAGCTTAACAATCACATTAAAAAGAAAACTACAATGGAAACAAAGCATACAGAGTTTGAGGAAATGCGTCAGCAATTGGATATCCTCAAGAATAAACTTGACAATCAAACACTCGTCAACGATAAGCTTATCAGACAGTCAATGCTCAATAAGATGTCGTTTATGAAGAAGTACACATGGGTATCATTCTTAGTGTTACTATTTATTTATTACGGTTACAATGAAGTTCGAGTAATGTTTAACATGTCGTGGTGGTTCTACGGATTTACCGTACTCGTTATGACTTTCTGTGTTTGTTTCGATGCTTATATTAACCATGTTAATAAGAAGGAGTTCCTGAATGGCGACCTCATAGCGGCTTCCTTACAAATGCAAAGGATGAAGAAATTACGCAAAAAGTCCTTCTTATGTGGCACAATCATAATGATTATATGGACTCCTTGGTTCTTTATCGAGGCATACTATGGGTCAGATGCTGCGAAGGGAGGAGACCATACATCCATGTTCGATGGTATGCTGGTTGGCGGTGGCGTTGGCTTAATTGCCGGAGTAGCCATCGGTATATGGATATACCTCCGTATGCAACGCATTAACTCGGATATTATCAGCCAAATAGATGAACTGACAAAAGGGACAGAATAAAGAGGAATAAAGACAGAGTAACATATAAACAAAGTGCAGGGTAACATAAGAACTTATTGCTTGTTCTTATGTTACTCTGTCTCCTTTACCCGTTATTATCCTGTCTTTAACCCATTACTTTATCCTACAATACAAAATTCTAATAATAAATTTGTAGTTCAATACAAAATTACTACCTTTACCATTAAAAGATAAAGGAACCGTCATCAACATATAGGCATTGACAAGACATATCTGGAAAAGAAACACAAAACTGTAGAATAAAATCTCCTATCTATTTAAAAAGAAAGTATTATGAACCTCAAACTATTCTTTGTATTCTTATCTCTATCATGGACATTAACATCATCCGCAACGCGTCCTGACAGCATAAACAATAATCTGCAAGACTATCAATACCTTACACAGTTCACAGAAACCAACCTTGCCACTTTCCCATACATCAACAAAATGTACGGTAAAGAATACAGAAAACATAAGAAGACCATCAGAAAAAACTTGTTGAAAGGACAAGATATAGAGACAGCAACTTGCGATTATGTCTTCTGGTTCTTTTCTCAATTCGATACACATTTTATCGTTGATCGGCATAAATTCTGGCAGGAATATGACCGAAAGATTCATATTAATTACAAAGAAAAAATGGAATATAATCCCCAACCACTTACATGTATGGTTGATTCGAATACGTATTTAGTAAGAGTACCGTCTTGTGGTGGTCAGAATCCAACCTTTGCATGGGTTGACAGCGTGGCACAAGTATTTAAAAAGAGAAACTGCCCATACCTGATTTTAGACATACGGGGCAATACTGGTGGGAATGATGCTATTTGGGAACCATTCTTTGAAATACTTGCAGACCATAAACCTGACAAGGCTTGGAAAGTATTATTCAGAAGTAGTCCAGCAAATATAGATGTGCTGATGAAACAAGGGAACATAAACCTTGCTGAGAAAGCAAAGAAATCAAAGTCTCAGTTTGTGCCATTAACAGAAGAGGATGACGATGAGGAAATGACCTTCTTATCAAGCAATTTAACTAAAGTAGCAATCCTCGTCGATAGTAAAACAGCAAGTTCTGGAGAAACATTAGCCCGTTTTACTAAAGATTATTGCAATCGTGGGAAAATATATGGACAAGATAATACTAATGGGGCAAACCTGTCTGGCAATGTAACTCCTTTTAAACTTCCACATAGCGGGATTACCTGCTATTACCCTCTTTGTGTTGATGAAGATTTCGCTTTGCAAATTAAAAACAAAGAATTGGGTATCAAACCAGATGTAAAGATACCTATTCCACTTCCAACCTCTCTAAAAGACAACGTTGATACGTGGGTAATATGGGTCGCACAGCATTTAAAATTGAATTAAAACAAAATGTTGGGCTTATGTGACAAAAGTGTGCTTATTTTAGCGTCGTTTTCTCTTATGTGACAAAAATGTGCTTAAAATCTCCCATTCCCCTTTTATTTCTTAGGAGAATGGGACTTTATAAAGTCTTGGATGAAGATCTTTCTTCTTTCCATACTGATCCCCTTGTGTAGGTTCAATTTTGTCTTTAAATCTGCATTGAGTGATTCAATGGCATTGTTTGTATTTGGCATCTTCAATTCAGGGTAATCATAGTATGTCCACAATGACGACATATTCCTTTTAAGGCTCAAAAAAGCACTACGTAGAGCTTTATGAGTATAATGTGATTTTCCATCTTCTGTTGTTGTCCGTTCCTTAAGAAAATCCTCCCACTTGGTGTACCATTCCTTTAAAGCCCCAATAAAGGACTCCTTGTCCGTATGACATAACATCTTGGATAATTCAAGCAGTTCTTTTGAAGCCTCAAGCTTGGGTCTTGAAGTTAGTTTTGTCTTTATAGTCATTACTTGATGGAACTGGCATAATTGGAATTTATAATTGGGAAAAGCTTGCCTAAGTCCCTTAAAACCATCGCATACAAGCCCTTGAATGGTATACCCAAGTGACTCCAAGTAGCTTATGCCCTCCTTATAGTCTTCAAGACGTTCATGCCTATTGATAAACTTAAACCAAAGTACATCACCAGACAATGAATCCTTCATGATAACGACACCAAAATTACGTCCCCAATAGGTGGCATCCATTAAAACCACTACAGGGCGAACAAGAAGGTTGGGAAGTTCTTCTTTATAAGATTTGGTGAGTTTTCTATAAATTGTCCTGGTTGAAACTCCGTACTCCTCTGATAGATCTTTGACTGTTAGATTACCCTTGGAATAACGATTATTGACAATGGTATTGGTAAGGCGATTATGTCCAACAAAGCTCCTCTTACAGCACTTACAATACCAGCGTTGACTACCATTAAGATGACCACGTTTTATAGTCGATTTTGAGCCACAATAAAAGCAGATTTTTTGCCATAAAAATATAAATAAAACAAAGATAATGATTATTAGATAGTTACAAGGATTTTAAGCACATTTTTGTCATATAGGCCAAATGTTGCTGTCCGATAGAACTTTATCGTATCAGATTGTCGTCAGTGTTTTCTATATATTACCACAACGACAATAATACCCCTCTATTTCTGTTTTCTGCCGATGTACTGACGCCCATCACACATGGTGCGGATGGTAAACACGATTGGTGCTAATGGTTAACACCAATGGTGTTAGATACTAAATACATCGCAATAATCTATCAGGATAGAAGCAACTTGTTGTTGTCAGAAAGGCGTTGAACGACCAAAAGCAAACAAAAATTATTTGATTAGAGGGGACTTAGTTTACCAAAGATGATATGAACTCTTAAAATGGAATCTATATTGTAAAATATGCTATTTAAATTTTATCAGACAGAAATAATAAAAAAGAAAATCATTATTCCTGTCACATCTGTCAGTATTATAAAACACATATATATCTGGAAAATAAGCAATTAGTCTTAAATGTTAAAAGTGACAGCAAAATAGAATTAAAAATGTTCTTGCATATACATTAGTTCAATATTACTTCACAGTATTGTACAGCTATGAGAATTATCAGAATAACTAAGTTGGATTAGAAAAAGCAAAATCTTATTTCTATGACATGATAAAAAGACAAGGTAACAAAGGAACTAATCTGAGTTGTTCACTTTGTTACCTTGTCTTTTTTATGCTCTTTTTTCTTCTTATCAACCTACTCTTTCAATCATTATTTGAACCTACCAATTCTTGCAAGTTCTTGAAGAATTTGCAAGAATTGGTAGGTATTTGATAGATTGATTAAGCCTTACCCTTTCAATATCTTCTTAATATCATTCAGCTTATTGAGGGCTTCAACAGGTGTTAGGTTGTTGACATCAAGACCGAGGATTTCGTCACGAATCTGTGTGAGGACGGGATCATCGAGTTGGAAGAAGGAGAGTTGAACACCTTCTCTGCTCTGATCAAGACGCTCAACAGCTGCCTTACCGACACTACCCACTTGTGCATTATCCGCTTCAAGCTCTTTAAGAATGACGTTTGCACGCTTAACAATGGAACGAGGCATACCCGCTATCTCCGCTACATGAATACCGAAGGAATGCTCACTACCGCCTTTCTCCAACTTACGAACGAAGATTATCTTTCCATCCACTTGCTTAACAGAGACGTTGAAGTTCTTGATACGAGGGAAATTCTTCTCCATCTCGTTCAATTCATGGTAGTGTGTAGCAAAGAGGGTACGAGCTTGTGCACGCGAATGTTCGTGTAGATACTCTACAATTGCCCACGCAATGCTAATTCCATCGTAGGTACTTGTACCACGTCCTAACTCATCAAAGAGTACTAAAGAGCGTGGAGTGACATTATTTAGGATGTTTGAAGCCTCCGTCATCTCAACCATAAAGGTTGATTCTCCTAATGAAATGTTATCCGAAGCACCCACACGTGTGAAGATTTTATCCACCATTCCGATGCGTGCTCGTTCAGCAGGAACGAAGCAACCTATCTGTGCTAACAGTACGATGAGGGCTGTCTGACGCAACAAAGCAGACTTACCTGCCATATTCGGACCCGTAATCATCATTATCTGTTGGCGTTCTGTATCAAGCAATACATCATTAGGCACATACTGTTCACCTATCGGCAACTGTGTTTCAATCACTGGATGGCGACCCTGCTTGATGTCTAATACCTCAGAATCATCCACTACTGGGCGTACATAACGCTGCAACTGAGATACTTTCATAAACGAAAGTAGACAGTCGAGATGGGCAATGAGATTGGCATTGATTTGTATCTGCGGAATAAACTCCTGCATATCCTGTATCAACTCCATATAAAGCTGAGTCTCCAAAGCCAATATCTTCTCATCCGCACCAAGTATCTTCTCCTCGTATTCTTTAAGTTCAGGGGTGATATAACGCTCTGCCTGCGCTAATGTCTGCTTACGAATCCAATTCTCAGGCACCTTATCTTTAAAGGTATTGCGCACCTCCAAGTAATAGCCGAACACATTATTGAATCCTATTTTCAGCGAGGTAATACCTGTCTGAGCTATCTCTTTCTCTTGAATCTCTAACAGATACTGCTTTCCATTATCACGAATAGAACGCAAATCATCGAGTTCTTGGTTATAACCTAAGGCTATCACGTCGCCTTTGTTGACCAACTGTGGAGGGTCAGGCTGTATCTCTTTCTCTATTCTATCACGGAGGGACTCACAGAGGTTCAGTTGTTCTCCAATCCTCTTCAGCGTATCGCTCTTCGCATAAAGGCAAGCTGTCTTAACGGGTTGGATAGCCATAAGGGCATTCTTCAGCTGCACTACCTCACGAGGTGACACACGACCGACAGCTACCTTTGATATAATACGCTCTAAGTCGCCAATGCGATGGAACTGCTCATTGATACATTCGCGGAAATCAGGCTCTCGGAAGAGATAATCAACCACGTCTAAACGCTCATTGATAGGCTTTTCATCCTTCAGTGGGAACACCATCCAACGGCGCAACATTCGTCCGCCCATCGGCGTAACCGTATTATCAATGACATTCAAAAGCGATGAACCATCCTCATTCATTGGGGCTATCAACTCCAAAGAACGGATAGTGAAACGGTCCATACGTACGTATTTATCTTCTTCAATACGTGCTAAAGAAGTGATATGATTGATTTGTGTGTGCTGTGTTATCTCTAAGTACTGCAGAATAGCACCTGCTGCAACGACACCATTATTCAGATGGTCGACACCGAAACCTTTTAGATTCTTTGTTCCAAAATGCTTTAATAGTTTCTGACGTGCTGTCTGATCAGTAAACACCCAATCGTCCATCTCGAATGTACAAAGGCGTGTACCGAAGTAGCGTTCGAAGTCTTGTTTCTTCGCACGGTCGAAGAGTACTTCCTTTGGTTGGAAGTTACCCAATAGTTTTTCGACGTAATCAAAGGTGCCTTCACCGGTTAGGAACTCACCGGTAGATATGTCTAAGAAACTGACACCACATGACCCTTTACCGAAGTGTACCGCAGCAAGGAAGTTATTTTCCTTATAGTTCAGTACGTTATCGCTCATGGCAACACCTGGCGTGACAAGTTCTGTGATACCACGTTTCACCATCTTGTCCATTGCCGTCAGACCCTTCTTGCCTTTGATAGCCTCACGTTTCTTCTTTGGGTCTTCTAATTGGTCGCAGATAGCCACACGCTTTCCAGCGCGGATGAGCTTAGGAAGATAAGTATCAAGGGCATGATGGGGGAAACCAGCCATCTCTATCGAGTCGCCATTACCACCATTATTACGACGTGTAAGGGTAATACCGAGTATTCTTGCCGACTCCACAGCATCTTCACCATACGTCTCATAGAAGTCACCACACCTAAAGAGCATCAATGCACCAGGATGTTGTGCCTTCATTGAGAAGAACTGTTTCATCATCGGGGTAAGTCCCTTATCCTCTTTTGCCATATCTTTTACTTCCTTATTATGTCTGTTTCCTATTTTATTCTATAACTTACAAAATTACAAAAATAAGGAGGAAAGCCCAAATATTCCCTTGCTTTTCATATTGTTTTTAATATCTACTTACAGAAATAGGGATGCAAAACATTTGCATCCCTATTTAATATCTCAACAACTTTCTGTGCTGTTTATAATTATATTTATCTTTTAGTGAAGACCATTGTCTTTATCTTACCATCATCTACTAATTGTAAAATCAACTTGTCACCATCAACTTCACCCCAACCAGTATAAATATCTCGTTTAAATGATATTTTTTTACCATTTAAAACATAAGTAGCCTCACCCTCATCATGATCTTCATCAGTAGGATTCTTATCAAGATCCTCATCAACTATTATTTTAACTACTGTATTTGACTTGAATTCTAATACTGTCATTGAGGTGATTTTATCACCTTCTTTTTCAAAATTTTGCCATGTAGTACCTACAAGAGCATTAGGTGTTTCTTCCTCTTTATCTGAGGAACATGCTGTGAATAACATCATTGGCAAGAGTGCCAATAAAATAAATAAATACTTTTTCATAATTTTTAGTTGAGTTATAATTTTATACAAATGTAGTCATTATGTTCTAAGAAAACAAATGATATACAGCCTAAGACTAACTATATCAACTAATTTAACTATTTTTATATATGAAAATAAGGTTCTTCCGTTAAATGTGTAGACGCTTTTCGTATTGCTTTAACAGAAGAACCGAAGTTACTCATTAAACCCAAATCGGTCATTAGACTACAATGGTTCAGGAAAAACATTTCATTTAAGACTTCGAAAATCTGCTGATACGATTTTGAAAAATCATTACATAATTTCGAGTAAAATATCAATAAATAACGGCAAAACCACATACAAAAAGCAGCTCTGTAATCAACAGGAAATCAATTAGTTATAAAGTAGCAAAGTAAAAGGTGCTTAATTGGACTTCAAAAGGGCGTTAGTAAGGGTCTTAAAGGGCACCTTTTACAAGCCAAAAGGGCGTCTTTTAGAAGCTAAAAGGGCATGTATTAGTTTTGAACAAACTGACTATGCCTAAATTTACTTCACACTTTTCTGGTTATTGTTACTAAATTGGTTTACACATTTTTTACTTGCTTCCTGAACAGCTTTACACCCCCATGGAAACTTTACTGATTCGCTTTACATAGTCATAAATCTTGACAATGAAGTCTGAACGTGTGTAGCACATGTTCAAAGTTAGTATTTTTCCTTCAACTTACAAAATTTAATACCATGAAACGCACAGAAACCCTTATGCTACATTGCAGTGCTTTTCTCTCATTTGTCTTGGCGTAAGCATGCCGTTGCTCATATGGGGTCTCTTATTGTTGTAGAAGTCTATGATACCAGCAATAGTGCATCGTGCATCATCGAGGTTCTTCGGTCGTTTCATGTGGTAGAGCCACTCTTGCTTTATTATTCCGTTCACTCTTTCGGCGATTGCATTATCTGTAGGGTTGTAGTCTTCAGTCATGCTTATGCCCGAGTGTATACTCTCCAGCCTTGCCACGTAGGCGTTGCTGCAGTATTGAACCCCACGATCAGAGTGGTGCGTCATCAGCGAGAGATTCATACCCTGTGAATGTTCTATTGCCATGTCTAGGGCAGCAAGCGTATTGACAGCCTGCAGACTGTCAGAAAGCTTCCATCCGATTATCTCATGAGTGAATGCATCGGTTATGAGGTGAAGATAGACCACACCATCCTCAGTATCTATATATGTGATGTCTGCTACCCAGAGTTGTGCAGGACGTGTAAGAACCATTCCTTTTGCCGTGTTCTTATACTTGAAATAGTTGTGATTGGAGTTCGTGGTGTGGCGACATCTGGATGGCTTCAGCATAAGGTGATGCTTGTGCATTAGCTGGTAGAACCTGTCGCGCCCAAGCATTAAGCCAGGATAGATATCCATAAGCATGTGCAAAAGTTTCTTTGCACCTATTCGAGGAGCATCTGCACGAACATCCATTACTGCACGTACGACAATTTTCTCAGTAAGTTTACGATGCTCCCTCTTCTCTTTACTCACAGAGTAATAGCCTTCACGAGTCTTGCCAAACAGTCCACTCAGCAGCCCAATTGATAAACAAGGGTTGCTGACTCGAAGGCTGTCTACTGCTTGGCGCCAGCTTTTTTTAGCAAATCCTCACCATATTCCTTACTGCTTATCTCTATGACTTTCATCAAACCTTGATTGCGAAGTTCAGAATACTCCAAAGCTTTCTTCAAATTCGATACTTGTTCTTCAAGCTCTTCCTCACGAGTTAGAGGGACTTTCTCCATAGCTTTCTTACTACGCATAGCTTTTACTTTAGTAATAATATCATGCGACAAAGATAGCTTTTTTTCATCTAAATCATACTTTTTTTGCCATTGATAAAAGCTGGCACTATTAATGCCGTACTTACGACAGATGAAATTAATTGACACTTCTGATGAGTAATACTCACGAAGTAAAGTGAGAATAAAGTCCTCACTGAATGTTCTGTGTTTAGAATGTTTACTTCCCATTTTGAATTTTAAATGTTAAAATGATGTGAAGTAAATCTGCTATAAGACAAACCGCATAAAAATAGTTTACAAACTTCAACTAATTACTATTCATAAAACAAATTGCACGAATACTCATTGATAAAGAATATTCGTGCAATTAGCGTAATTCGTAGTCGAAAGCGAGTTATGGTAGTTTTCCTTCTTTGCCTCTTGAGCGCAGAATTGACCATACACCGAGGGCAATAAGAGGAATACTTAGTATCTGTCCCATATCGATTGGCAAACCTGCCTCAAAGGCTACCTGTATCTCCTTAGTGTATTCAATGAAGAAACGGAAGGTGAAAATGAGCGTTAGACAGAGTCCGAAATAAAGTCCTGTACCCACTTTCTTCGGATACTTCCTATATATGAAATAAATAAAAAGGAAGATAATTAAGTAGGCTATTGCCTCATAGAGCTGTCCCGGATGACGTGGTTTATCATCTACATTATAGAAGATAAATGCCCAAGGAACGTCTGTTACCTTACCAATAATCTCTGAATTCATCAGGTTTCCAAGTCGAATAAAGCAGGCTGTGATACCTGATACGATACCGAAGAAGTCAAGTACTACCCACGTATTCATCTTCGTCCTGCGAATATAAAGGAAGAGGGCAATAAGCAATCCGACTACTCCACCATGGGATGCAAGCCCTTGATAACCCACATACTTCCATGAACCGTCAGCCATTTCACGAATAGGAATAAAGATAGTCATGATTCCTTTCCAAGAAGTGAGGAACTCCTCTGGTTCATAAAAGAGACAATGACCCAAGCGAGCACCAATCAGTACGCCAAAGAAGACATAGAGGAAGAGTGGATCAAACTGTGATGGAGGGAATTTATGACGCTTAAAAAGCCACTGCATCATAAAATATCCCAAGGCAAGACCTACTAACCAACACATTCCATACCAACGAATAGGAAGGGGACCAAGCTGGAAAATCACTTCACTTGGCTGCCATGCAATATAAAGTAGATTGTTCATAGTTATGCTATTAAAAGTGAAGATAGCACCAATAATTATCCCCTCTCTGAGCAGAGAGGGGTTAAATAGGGCTATACATTAAATCTAAAGTGCATGATATCACCGTCTTGTACAACGTACTCCTTACCTTCGATGCCGAGTTTACCAGCCTCACGAATAGCTGCCTCAGAACCATATTTAATGTAATCGTCGTACTTGATGACCTCTGCACGAATGAATCCCTTCTCAAAGTCAGTATGGATAACACCCGCACACTGCGGTGCTTTCCATCCTTTATGGAAGGTCCATGCCTTTACTTCCATCTCACCAGCGGTGATGAAGGTCTGGAGATTGAGCAGATGATATGCTTTATTGATGAGTCGGCTCACACCACTTTCTTCCAAGCCAAGCTCGTCAAGGAACATTTTCTTATCCTCATAGCTCTCTAAAGAAGCGATATCTTCCTCTGTCTTAGCAGCGATAATCATTGCTTCAGCACCTTCTTCAGCTGCTATCTTCTCGATCATCTGACTGTATTCATTACCTGTCTTCGCACTTGATTCGTCTACATTGCAAACGTAAAGTACAGGTTTTGTTGTCAAGAGGAAGAGGTCGTGCGCTGCTTGCTGTTCTTCCTTGCTTTCAAACTCAACGCTACGAGCATTCTTACCCTGCTCTAACACTTCCTTATAAGCCTCCAAGACAGATACCATTACCTTAGCATCTTTATTGCCTGCAGCAGCAACTTTCTGCTGTTTAGCAAGCTGTGCCTCGATGGTTTCAAGGTCTTTGAGCTGCAACTCTGTATCGATAATCTCCTTATCTTCAATCGGGTTGACTGCCATACCACCCTCACGTACCACGTTATCGTCCTCGAAACAGCGGATTACATGAATGATAGCATCGCACTCACGAATATTACCAAGGAACTTGTTACCCAATCCTTCACCCTTTGAAGCACCCTTAACAAGTCCTGCGATGTCAACAATCTCACAGGTAGCAGGTACGATTCGTCCTGGATGAACAATCTCAGCGAGCTTATTCAAACGCTCGTCTGGAACGGTAATTACGCCGAGGTTCGGCTCAATCGTACAGAAAGGGAAGTTAGCTGCTTGTGCTTTGGCACTGCTCAAGCAGTTGAAAAGTGTAGACTTACCTACGTTTGGCAGTCCTACTATACCACATTTTAATGCCATATCTTAAATAAACGTTTATTTTTTTGTCCAAAAATAAAAGCTAACGAGCGCAAAGGAAGTTTCCTTTCTCTTTATCGTATGCTGCTTATTTTCTGCAAAATTACATAATTAATTCGATATAAGCGAGAAGAAGTGGAAATAAGGTAAGATTCAAGTCAACTCAATCTCTACTCTATTATACGATTATAGGGGCATAACGCCTGTGTTACGTTATACCCCTATAAGTAGGAGGTAGAATTCTATATAAACCTTTATAAGAACCTATCCTTTATATATATAAGATAAGAACTTACCTGACTTTTTGCTATTTTATCTCTGATGTAATCGGACTATTGATACCCTTCATAGAAACAAGGAAAGCCTTTGCTGAACCAAACTTCAAACTCATATCAAGACGAACAGGGATATGATTGCTGTCATCCGTTACATAGAAACTAGCTATTTCGCGCCATTTATCATCCTCATATTCATAATAAGTGAGACGCAAACAACGATACTTATGATTATTGTCGGCCTTAATATTCTCCTTACCACCATAAACTATACGAGCAGCATGACGGCTATTTCCATCTACAATAGGGAACTTCACTACCTCACCTTTCTTCCAGTTCTCTGGATTGAAACTACGTGCACGAAGGAAGATACTCATCATATCGAATGAACAATCATCGTATGTATTCTCCATCCATTGATGTTTTCCTTCGTTGTTGATTCTATGTTGGCGTAGCTTACACCTACCATTTGGATAAGAGTAGAACACCTCATCCACCGTATATCGCTTTCCTTCTCTTGCTCCTTTACGGAAGTAGAGTGGTTCCATCTGTTTAGAGTTGTAGGTAAGCAACGTATCACGCAGTACAAAATAATCGTCAAGCTTACCATTACCACGTGTTGTCAACGAAGCCCGATAAGCTGGAATACCTTTATAAGTAGAAGAGACCGTGTACCAAGAAGCTGTACCTGCCTTTACCCAAATAAACTTCCAATTATAATAAAGGTTATATGTAAGGTACTCACCACTACTGAAAGCCGTATTTCGGAATGTACACTGTGCAGATGCACTAACTGCTATCATTGCAAAGAGACAAACTATATAAATCTTCAATTTTTTCATATTCTCCGTTTTATCCGTTCAACTTTAATATTATTCTCTATTTCTCTTTTAAAAGAAAAAAGAATGTTTTAGTATGATGGGCTGTGGATTAGTGCAGAACTTTTTACCTGTTTTCTTGTCAGAATAGTTATCAAACTTAGAGGTTACTTTATTAACAAGTTATTCTCATATTTACAGTTTGATATTCAGGTATTATACTGAGTTATCCACATTATCCACAATTGATGCAAAGATAATAAGTTTATATCTTTTTTAACATGAAAGTTGTGTAAAACTTCTCTAAAACTGCATTAATAACCTTGTGGATATCCACATATAACCATATTCTTCTATTGCCTTGTGGATATCCATAGAGTTATAAAATAGTTATGAACATAGTTTTCCACAGAGTTATCAACAGTTATGAAGATAGAATATATACTTTATAAATCATGCTTTATATTAATTTTGTTAGTGTTGATGCTCAACACATAGTGTGCGGAGGTTTCTGAACACTAAACGAATTAGATTACTAAATGTAATTAAAAAGTAGATGGTGCCTTTCATATTTATAGTTCGTATTTTAGATAAAAAGAAATTCACAATTCAGAATTAAGATTACTATTTATTGGTAATGTTATGTTTAGGATTCTCCCTTTCATAACAGCCAAAATAAGTAATCATAATTATGAATTGTGAATTATGAATTCTGAATTAATAATGAATTAAGACTACAAGTCATCAATCAATGCAGTACTCTTGGCATAAGCAGTACTCTTAGCTTCGAAGAAGTCGGTCTTTACCATGTTGGCATTTGAATACTGACTAACCCACTTCATATTCTCTGGTTCCTTCTGGTTGTCATCATAGAGGAAGCCGAAGCCAAGTCCTGACCAGCGGAGATTGCCCAAATAACGGATATAATCAGACACCATCTGAGCGTTAAGACCCTGCACATCGTTGCCGATAACATATTGCCCCCATGCTATCTCCTGACGTACACCCTCACGCATCATATCCTCATAAACCTTTACTTTCTCTGGAGTAAACATATCAGGTTCCTCTTTCTTCAGCTCAAGAATAATGCTACGGAAGAGCCATAAGTGTGTATTCTCATCTCGGTTGATATAGCGAATCTCCTGTGCAGAACCCGACATCTTACCATTTCGGCTGAGATTATAGAAGAACATAAATCCGCTGTAGAAGTAGATACCTTCAAGGATGAAGTTAGCAATAAGCGTCTTCATCAAACTGAACTTATCTCTTTTCTCATGGAACTCATTGTAGCAGTCGCCAATAAACTTATTACGGTTCAAGAGATGCTCATCGGTCTTCCACTGATAAAGAATATCGTTACGCTCTTCAGGACTACAAATCGTATCGAGCATATAGCTATAACTCTGACTATGGATACACTCTTGGAATGCCTGAATATGCAAACAGAGGTTTACCTCGTTTGCAGTGATATACTCACTAAGGGTTGGGAGGTTATTGCTCTGAAGCGAATCAAGGAAAACAAGGAAGCTCAGAATCTTATCATAGGCTGTACGTTCAGCCTTTTCAAGACGTGGATAGTCCTTAAAGTCTTGTGAAAGATTGATTTCTTCTGGAATCCAGAAGTTATTCATTGCTTGTCTGTACCAGTCACTTACCCATGAATACTTCATATTATTGAAGTCATTCAAATTAGTAGTATTGCCACCAATCATTCGTCTCAAGCGCAATTCTATATCGCCTGAAGGATTGAATAAGGTATTACGTTTTAATTGATTGTCCATTATTTCTTATATATTTATTCTATCATTCTTCTAGTATTTATCAAGAGAAGTAATCATAATTATGAATTATTATGATGAGCAGCTCTCACACTCTTCTACCTCTAATGACTTACTACGCACATAATAGATAGTCTTAACACCCTCTTTCCAAGCAAGTAAGTAAAGGTCGAGTATCTGACGCATTGTGAAGTCATTGGTGATATAGAGGTTCATACTCTGTGCCTGGTCAATATGACGCTGACGTACACCAGAAGCTCGAACACTCCACTTCTGGTTGATAAGATAAGCACTCTTATACATCCAGTAAGTCTCATCTGAAAGCTCAGGAGCGACACGTGGGAGCATACTTCCCTTCTTCTCTTCCAAGAAGAAACGCTTCATGATAGGGTCTAAACCGGCTGTTGTACCTGCAATAATACTTGTACTGCTGGTTGGTGCGACTGCAAGTAGATAAGCATTGCGCATACCCTGCGATGCAACTGTCTTACGAACATCTTGCCATTCAGCACTATCATAACCACGCTTATCAAAGTAAGCACCCGTCTGCCAGTCACTTCCCTCAAAGAATTGATAGCTTCCCTTCTCCTTAGCAAGATTTGAGCTAGCAAGGATAGCTGCTCGGTTGATAGTCTCGAACACCTTATCCATAAACTGCAGATGCTCTTCACTCTCCCATTTGATGCGACGTTTAGCAAGAGCATGATGATATCCGCTAATACCCAAGCCAATAGAACGATAACGCTGGTTCGTTAGCTCTGCGTAAGGAATAGGGTAGAAGTTAAGGTTGATAACGTTATCAAGAGCACGAACAACGGTTGCTACCTTTTCTTTCATTTTCTCCTCATCTTCCAATGGAAGTCTTCCAAGTGAAAGACTTGCCAAGTTACATACTACTAACTCACCTGGACGAGTAGTCGTAACAACAACAGTATCACCATCTTTTGTCTCTATTTCCTTAGATACGGTCTCAATAGGAGCCATATTCTGAGCAATCTCAGTACAGAGATTAGAGCAGTAAATCATACCCTTATGACCGTTAGGATTAGCTCTGTTTACTGTGTCACGGTTGAATGTAAATGGTGTTCCAGTCTCAACAGCAGAACGAAGAACCAATCTAATTATATCCTTAATGCTGATGACACGTCGAGAGATACGCTGGTCGTTGACACAATCAAGATACTTACGTTCCCACTCTTCTCCATAACAATCCTCAAGACAATAACCCTTGATACGCATAATCTCGTTAGGACAAAAGAGTGACCAGTTCTGATTTATGTCTTCCTCTGCCATTTTCCAGAATAAGTCTGGATAGCAGATTGCAGGGAAAATATCGTGTGCCTTCATACGGTCATCACCGTTGTTGGTACGAAGTTGTAGGAACTCTGGTAGGTCTTTGTGCCATACATCTAAGTAAACGGCAACAGCACCTTGGCGCATTCCCAACTGATCAACAGCTACAGCAGTGTCATTAACAAGTCGCATCCAACGGATAACACCACCTGCAACACCCTTAAAACCACGAATATTACCACCCGTAGCACGTACCTTACCGAAGTACATACCCATACCACCACCAAACTTGCTCACCTGTGAGAAGTTGTCCAAGCTACGATAGATACCATCCAAACTATCTGGTACGGTATCAATGAAGCAACTTGAAAGCTGATGACTTGGCTTACGCGCATTAGAAAGGGTAGGTGTTGCCATCGTTACTTCTAACTTACTGAGTGAGTCATAGATACGACGTACCCATATAAGACGGTCATCCTTCTCTGGCATAGCAAGATGAAGCGCAATACCAAGGAACATTTCCTGTACACGCTCAATCACCTTACCAGAATAATTCTTTATAACATAACGTTTTAGAAGGAGATCAAGACCAGAATAATTAAGGAGTTTATTGCGTTCAAGATCAATGAAGGTAGCAGCCTCATTGATTTCTTCTTCGCTATAGTTCTGAAGAATATAGTCACCATAAAGTCCTTCTTCGGTCATATACTTAACCTTACGATAGAAGCTTTTGAGTCCCAATTCTTCTTCCAAACGAGTGATTTTCTTTTCAGAACGATAAGAAAGAATACGTGCTGAAATCATCTCCCATGCTGGGGCTTCAGGTGTTGTCAACTCCACAGCTGCCTTGATAAGTGCTTCGATAGCATCCTTCTGTGACATACCTGGCTTAGTGAAACTGGCAAACTTCTCCTGAAGTGTCACCATACTATAAGAACGCTCGCGGTATTCTCGGGCTACACTATGCAATACATCAGCCAACTCACGATCGTCTGCTGACCACGCAATGTAGTTGATAGCCTGTCGTTGCTCATTACGTTGATAACGGAAGAGGATGTAATTCTTCGCTTCATCGTAATAACCATGTGCCATAAGACACTTCTCCACACGGTTCTGGATATCCTCCACAGTACGCAGTTCAGGGTTCTCGGTGATGAACTGCTCTACTTCGCTGACCATTCCGGCTATCTCACTATCTGAAACATCCTTTCCGGTGCTGATAAAACTCTTTTTAATGGCTATTGAAATCTTTTCGTTATTATAGACTTCTACTTCTCCATTACGTTTTGTTATATTCATTACTAGTTTTATAAAGTTTTCCTTTTTATTCTACTTTGACCCTCTATTGAGATTTCCTTATTTATGCATAACTAACATGTTATTAGTTATTTATGCATTTTAATAGGCTTTCGTATGGACAAAGTTAAGAAAAAAAAGTGAGATGATAGTTATACAAAACGGAATATTTTGAGAACAAATTTACTTTTAATTGTTTCCCAAAATATAAAAGAATTAAGTGTTTTTTTTTGTTTAATATTGTAATAATTTTAGCTATTCAAAATCTTTATTTACAGCTTACAAAAAGCATTTATTTCGCTATCTAAAATTATAGTTTATGGCTTTATCAAATGAAATAAATGCCTATCACTATTCTCATAAAATTTGATTTCTTATTTTTGTTATTGTTTCTTTAATTTCTTTTGTCTATTTATTGCGAATTATTCTCATAAACATAATTTCGCTAAAGACAATGATTAGAAGAATAATGATAGAGAAAGTAAGGAGAAAAGTAAGCCGATTGAGAGTTTATTAATACTATTATTGTTTTTAAAAATACCCCTTATTGTTCCTTGATTGGCTTATTCGTCATCTGATGATTCATCCGTAAGCTTTGGAGCTTCAAACTTGACAACTGTTCTAAAAGCACTGATAGGACTAATCTTACGCTTTCTTATTTCATCACTTGACAACAATGTAGCCTTATTGTCTTTATGTTCAACAAGGATAAAAGCAAAATCCTCATAGTGTTTACGTAGTCTATCAGACACTATCTGATGGTAGGCTTTCCGGTATTTCTCCTGCTTCATAAAGGAATCTGAACGTGAGCAGAGGAAGACGATGCGGTTGTCAACCTTAAAATAATGTGAAGGATACATATCATCAACAGTCCATCCTCCATCCATAAACGCGTCATAATAAGCAGGATAGATAAGAAAAACGTCACTGTTGATATAGACACCATTTGTATAAACACCGTGGTCTTCATATCCATATCCACATTTAAGAATAAACGTACTATCCTTAGGATATTGCTTAATAAAACGATGAATACATCCCAAAAAGGCTGATTTCATCTCTGTAGTGTCAACAAGAACAAGACTGTCTAATGGATTATTGTCTGTTGATTTTTGACAAGTCTTATTACAACAGGAGGATAGGAGAGTAAGAAGAAAGACGAAGAAGAGTGCAGTTTGTTTCATACTTTTATGATGTTGAAGTCTTATATCTTTGTTATTTAAAATCTTTCTATATTCTATTCCTACAGCAATCCCTCTTCAATACGCTGAATAATCTCTTCTGGAAGAATATTATTCATACAAGCGAAGTCACCCCGATGACAGGGTTTGTTACCAAAGACAGAGCAAGGACGACAAGAGAGTGTATTTATTTGAACAGTATCTTCTTCCTTCTGTTGCCAACCCATAAAGCCACAATAAGGATGGGTTGCACCCCATACACTTACCACGCGTGTACCAGTGAGGGAAGCAAGGTGCATGTTAGCACTATCCATTGAAACCATAGTGTCGAGATGACTCATAAGGATGAGTTCCTTTTCGAGTCCTTTAAGGACGTTAGCAACGCAGAGACATTGTGGATATTGTGCTGCCCATTGGTTCAACACTTCTATTTCATGTTTACCACCACCAAAGAGGAAGATACGCCAAGAAGGATGCGTTTCGGTCAGTTTGCGTACCACTTGTTCCATCCTTTCTTGTGGATACATCTTCCCTGCATGGGCTGCAAAAGGGGCTATACCTATCCATCGTTCCGCTGGTTGCTTTACACCTATCATATTAGGGAGAAGCTGTAAGTCGCCACCTTCCGTTGGGAAGATACTTGTAAATTCGGGTTTAATAGGATAACCTAATGCTTCAAGTACATCAGCATAGTTCTGGAAAGATGTAGGCTGCTGTATGAAAACCTTGTTTGCTTTCCGACAAAGTCGTTTCTTACCTTGTTTATGCTTGTTGATATGTGCCACAGAGTTACCATCGAGAAGGAAACGTAAGCGGAGGAAACGTGTTCGGAGTACGTTATGGAAATCGGCTACTGCTGTAAATTGCTTTGCTACCAATCGACGGTAAAGCGCATTAAGTCCTCTAAAACCTTTATATTCTTCTTTCAAGTCGGCAGCCATAAACTCAACATTTGGTGCTAAATGCTGGAAGAATGGCTGGGCAAAAGGACGAGAAAGCACACTTATTCTCACATTTGGATACTGCTTTGCAAGCGAATAAACAATAGGGACTGTCATAGCAATGTCACCCATAGCAGAGAATCGAATGATAAGAATATGTGGGGTTTTCATAGGCTAACAGAAATAAATAAGCAGGATAAAGAATAGAGAAAAAGGCTATTATTGATAAAGATAAGCAATAAGATATGCTTATTCAATAACTAATAAAGCGCATTGATGTTTACTCTGAGCAAGTAATTACGCCCCTCCCTATGCAAAGTGGGAGGGGCATCATATTATTTCTTGTTGTAAAGAATCGGATTGGTTGCAGGGTCGTTGTACATCTTCATCTGACGATAAACCTTCATGTACTTACGGCCATGTTCAATGTCATCGAGCAATTGGTCGATGGCAAGACTGAGATCCTTCTGTTGTTCGAGAAGGATATTCAGTTTAGACTTACATTTCTCAACATGCTCGGCTGAAGCATCCGTGCGCTCAGTCTGCTCCTTCATGTGATAAATCTTCAATGCAAGAATAGACAGACGGTCAACTGCCCATGCTGGACTCTCAGTATTGATAGTTGCTTCTGGGAGTGGTGTTACGTCAGAGTAGAGCTGACGGAAATATGAATCAATCTGTTCAACAAGGTCAGTACGATCCTGATTAGAACGATCAATACGATGCTTAAGACTCATTCCTTCTTCCGGGTTGATATGTGGGTCACGGATAAGGTCCTCAAAGTGCCACTGTACTGTGTCAATCCAGCATTTCAAATAGAGACGGTTTTCAATGGAATCTCTGTCGTAAGGGTTGTTAATAGGCGTATCTACATTGTCCGTAATATGGTAATCACGGATAGCCTGATTGAAAATCTCGTTACAATGTTCTGTAAATGACATTCGGTTTTTATTTTTCTGTTTATTTTGCAAATATATAGTAAATTCCTTAAAGGACAAAATAAAAGCTCTTGTTTTTCATTGTTTATCACTAAAAGCCAAATCGTTCATTAGCGCCTAAAAACCTGTTTTGTTTTATTATCGAACAGATTGTCTGTCTTTATTTGTAGGTGTAGTGAACTACATCCAGTAACAAAGATTGACAACATACCGATAAGAAATATCCCTTCTAAGTGGATTTCATGCTCTTATAAGACCTTCTGAATATCACACATATCTACACTATAAGTTTATATTTTGTTTGCTGTCATTTTAACATTTAGTATTAATTACTTGTAAACTAACTGTTTATACATTTACAAACCCTGACAGGAGTGACAGGAAAATTATTTCCCCATACTGCCTATCAACGATAGAATTCCGTTTATTTCTTGTTTGTTCTAAATATGGAGTGATATAGTTTCCTCCATACTAATGATATTTCTTAGTTAATATATGCTATTCTTTCGTATTTTACGGATGAGCCATAATAAAGCTTTCTTCCCTTTTTATCAGCGTATAGAGGTCCAGCACGGATGGTGCGGATGGTGAACACCAATGGTGCGGATGGTTTATATCCATGTAAAGAACCTATTACAATCAAAGTGGGAACGAATATTAACGTGTTGCATTGTGGCGGATTAGAATACGCATGATGATTGATAACAAATAACGTTATTGTATTTTTGTTTTAATAATAATAAGGTGTGGTAGTTTATAAAATAAGTTTAATTTCAATCAGTGGCATAAATAAAGTTTTGAATAATCCGATATAATTGTTTGATTTATCGTACAATTAAGTGTAAAAACGCCCAAAAACCTGCACAAAGGTATATGGTTTGTGCAACGAAGAGTGCTTTTTTAAACAAAAAACTTGCATACATGGAAAAAAAACAGTTCCTTTGCAACCGCATTTTGAATTTGGAAATCAATATTAAACATTTTAAAACTTACAATTATGTCAGAAATTGAATCAAAAGTAAAGGCTATTATCGTAGAGAAACTCGGTGTTGATGAGGCTGAGGTAAAGCCAGAGGCAAGTTTCACAAATGACCTTGGTGCTGACTCTTTGGACACTGTAGAGCTCATCATGGAGTTCGAGAAGGAGTTCGGTATTTCTATTCCAGACGATAAGGCTGAGAAAATCTCTACAGTAGGCGATGCTATCTCTTACATTGAGGAGAACGCTAAGTAAGGTTTACTCAAGATAAAAGTACCAAGCAAAGCGTATGTCTTTGCTTGGCTTTTTTTTTACTTTACTTTTTTAATTTATATTTCACGCATGGAATTAAAAAGAGTAGTTGTAACAGGTCTTGGCGCCGTTACTCCATTGGGTAACACTCCAGAGGAGACCTGGCAGAACATGCTGGCAGGTAAGAGTGGCGCTGCTCCTATTACACATTTCGATACAACCCAGTTTAAGACGAAGTTTGCTTGTGAGGTAAAAGACCTTAACATCAATGATTACATTGACCGTAAGGAGGCTCGTAAGCTCGACCGTTACACTCAGTTAGCAATCATTAGTGCTATTCAGGGTGTTAAGGATGCTAACTTCGATATGGAGAAGCTTGATAAGAACCGTGTCGGTGTTATCTATGGTGTAGGTATTGGTGGTATTAAGACTTTTGAGGATGAGGTGAGTTATTACGCACAGCATCCAGAGAATGGTCCAAAGTTCAATCCTTTCTTCATTCCGAAGATGATTGCAGATATTGCTTCTGGACAGATTAGTATTATGTTTGGATTCCACGGTCCTAACTATACAACAACATCTGCTTGTGCTTCTTCAACTAACGCTTTGGCTTCAGCATTCAACCAGATTCGTTTGGGTAAGGCTGATGTTATTGTTAGTGGTGGTGCTGAGGCAGCTATCTGCGCTTGTGGTGTAGGTGGTTTTAATGCTATGCATGCACTTTCTACACGCAATGATGACCCAGAACACGCTTCACGTCCATTCTCTGCAAGCCGCGATGGCTTTGTAATGGGTGAGGGTGCTGGTTGTCTTGTCCTTGAGGAGTTGGAGCATGCAAAGGCTCGTGGTGCTAAGATTTATGCAGAGATGGTTGGTGAAGGCGAGTCAGCTGACGCTCATCATATTACTGCTTCTCACCCAGAGGGTCTTGGTGCTAAGCTCGTTATGAAGGCAGCCCTTGAGGATGCTGGTTTGAAGCCAGAAGATATCGACTATATCAATGTTCATGGTACATCAACTCCTGTAGGTGATATCTCAGAGGCAAAGGCTATCAAGGCTTTGTTTGGTGATGCTGCTTACAAGCTGAACATCTCTTCTACAAAGAGTATGACAGGTCACCTCCTCGGTGCAGCTGGTGCTGTAGAGGCTTTGGCATGTGTTATGTCTGTGAAAGAAGATATCGTTCCTCCAACGATCAACCACGAGGATGATGACAAAGATCCAGAATTGGATTACAACCTGAACTTTACGTTCAACAAGGCGCAGAAGCGTGAGGTTCGTGCTGCACTTAGCAACACCTTCGGCTTCGGTGGTCACAATGCTTGTGTTGTATTCAAGAAGTATGCTGAATAACATAATTGATAGAATAAAGCTCCCTTTCCGTAAGGAGAAGGAGCTTTATTTGTCTTTGTACCAAATTATTGGTATTATCCCGCACGATATCAGTTATTATAAGACTGCACTCTTGCACAAGAGCGTAGCGCGTCGTAACGCAAAGGGTAAGCCTGTTAACAATGAACGCCTTGAGTTTTTAGGTGATGCCATTCTCGATGCCATTGTCGGTGACATTGTTTATGAGCATTTCCCAGGCAAACGTGAAGGTTTCCTGACGAACACCCGTTCAAAGATAGTACAACGCGATACGCTAAATCGTTTGGCTAAAGAGATGGGAATCTGTCAGTTGATTCTCTCCAACGGACATACGTCTTCGCATAATAGTTATCTTGGTGGTAATGCTTTTGAAGCACTCGTAGGTGCTCTCTATCTTGACCATGGATACAATGCTTGCATGAGGTTTATGAAGCAACAAGTCCTTGGGAAGCTTATTAATATTGATAAGGTTGCTTACAAGGAGGTAAACTTCAAGTCAAAACTCATCGAATGGAGCCAGAAGAACAAGGTTAAGATGGAGTTCAAGCTGATTGAAAACCAAAAAGACCAGCAGGGTAGTCCTACCTTCCACTTCCAAGTTATTATGGAGGGAATACCATGTGGTGAGGGACATGGTTATTCAAAGAAGGAAAGTCAGCAAGAAGCTTCCAAACTTACGCTCCAACGTTTGCGTCGTGAACCTCAGTTTATAGATGAGGTATTTGCTGCAAAAGCTAATCGTACAAAGATGGAAGAAGAACCAGTGCTCAATGTTCCTGAGACTTCACAGGACATGAACTTCATCGAAGGTTCTGAACCAAAGGTTGAGAAACATGAGAATCCTTTCCAAACAGAAGTCTTTGATGAGAAGTCATCGGCTGCTGATGAAGTGAAAGAAGAACTGACTGATTCCTCTGTTGAGGGAGGAGAAAAGACTAACAACGAGGATTTTGACCTCTCTGATATTTCTCATTCTAAGTCTATTGACCGCGAAGCTATCATTGCAGCTGCTGAGGCAGAAGCGTTTGAAAACAAATAAATAGCGAGCATAGAAGAATAAAAGACAGACGTTTACAGCCTTTGGTTAGTGATAATAGGTAATTAGTCCTCCCTTAAAAACTATATTTCAGCATAAAGCTTGTTCTGACAATCTCTATGCTGATTCTTTTTTATTGCTGTCCGGTAAAACTTAAAAAGCCTATAAATCCTTGCGGAATTGCCTTTATATAGGTAATTCCATATTATTTTTTGTAATCCAAGCCCCCTAATAAGATGTGTACTTTTGCCCATGTTATTGAAAATTAATTGCAGAAACAAAGGTAACAAAAAGGGCTGAAATCCAAATAAGGATTTTAGCCCTTAACTTTTATATGTAGAAAAGATTCCAGGACAGCAATAAAAATCATTATTACCTGTTAGTGTAAGAATTTAAATGTCTTTATTGAGCCATTTTTATAGTAGATTTGTAATAAGAGTGTGCCTTTTGGCATTGTTGATAAATCTACAAAATTATTTTGAGTAATAGTTATAAGTTTTCCTTGCAAATTATAGATTCGAATTTCTTGTGCCTGTTTAAGCATTAATTGTTCATCTATAACAACAGGTGTTTCGTTTTCGGTGATAGACTGAATACCTGTAATATTGAAAATACGTGTTGGCAAGAAGATAAAACCTTCGACAGAACGACTGAGGAATCCTTCAACATTTCCTTTACCACCAGCAGTAGGTTGTTCGTTTGCATTATTTGGTACAAATATAGTAAGTTGCTTACCAGCATCGCTTATCAACATCTTACCATCATTACCTTGTTTAAATAAAATTCCTTCCAAGCTAATGAGTCGTGCTTCGAGAGTTTCTGTATTATCCAAGAGAGTTTTAAGGTCTGATGGCTTGGCTGAAACAGGATGATTAGAAGAAAGAATAGAAAGATAAGTAGGCTTAAAATGTAATAAGCCATTTGCTTCCTCAACAAGTTTTCCTTTTAATTTACCTATCTTATCGCCAACTTCTATACCATAGCTTGCAAGTTCTCTTGAATCCACTGCGATACCACTTTTATCGTCTTCAAAGAAAGTATAGTTTGGATTAGCGTCAACCTGTCCAGTAACTAATACTTCGCCAGTAAGCGTGTAAGTATAATCAGCATTTGCTTTTGCTTTGCGCAAAGCTGTTACATCGGCAATAAAAGTCTTGTTTTTATATCTAATTTTGAACGATTCAGAAATGCTTGCCTCTTTTTCGTTGTATATAGGTACAACCTGGAAGGTATAAACACCATTAGGAAGAGATATAGCCGACCAACAGCAAGTATCTGTAATTGCAGTCTCAATACCATTTACCAAGACCTTATAACCACTTAAATCCTTCATACGGTCTGGTACTTTCCAACGCAAAGAGTCTTTTGTAAGTGTAAGCGTTTTTGCTATGTGCGTGAAATGATACTCTTTAGATGCAACGAAATCTTCAGTAGAACCCATTTTCCAGTTATTGTTTTGGAAAGAAGATCGAACAATGCGAGTCAGAAGTTCAGTTTCTGTAGTATATTCATATTGTATTCTCTGATGAGGAATAAGCTTTTCGTTGTCGAGTTTTGTTTCTACCGATGATTTAATCTTACCCTTATCGTCGAATACCTTTTCTATAGATGCTATTGGCGGGTTCTTTGTATCTAATGATGAGTAAATTGTGTCTAATTGGTGAATAAGATATTTTCCCTCAAACTCCAAATCGCTCTTTGTAAAAGAGGTTAGAACAGAATCTCCTTGTTCATTGAATTTGTAAGCAATAGTTTGTATCGGGTGTTGGTAAGAAATATTAGTATCAAAGAAGTAATATTCCGCCTTGTCCATTACATAATCTTGTTTATCTTTGTTGAATACAAAAATTTGCTTTCCAGATAAAGATCCTGCAGAATTGTAAATATATAGTATTTTCTGGTTCTTTTCCCAATTCTTTTTTGCTGGGTCGTAGATATCGATTTCTTCCGATTCTGTCTTAGATGAATACTTACGTAAAGTTACCGTTGTACGTTCTTTTGGTTGTCCGAATGCATCGTATCCAACACTAAATGCAAGCGTTTCCCCCATTGAGTCACTTGTATAATAGAATTTATTGGTTTGTTTTACATTATCAGTCTCGTCTTTAAGTATAGAATATTGATTCTTCCAATGCTCTGTAACTTGGTCAGCAACATCGGACAAGTCAATTTCGAATGTCAAAGGGTCAGAATCACCTTCTTCATAAACAGCATAAAGTTCGACTTTAACTTTCTCTTTATCGTAATAAGTGAAAGTTCCAAAGTTTTGATTAGGAGAATCAGTTTTACCTGTTACTTGATGTCCGTTATTAGAAACAACCCATTTGTAACCTTTCAATGTAAGTCCTTGATATTGTGGCGCAGAGAACTTAAACTTTACATTCCATTTAGTATAGTATTCTTTAAAAGATAATTCAGGATTTGTTGGAGCAGGCAAATTCATTTTGATAGTATGGGTGAGCATATTACTACAATTACCCATCATATCTTGTTCGTAAATAGGGACGATACGATAGAAGTGTACGCCGCGTGATTGATTATGCAAAGTGAAATGCATATCGGTAAACAACTCATCTTGTAAATTGTAATCTACAAGAACTTTATAGCCTTTCAAGCCAGTATTATCTGTTGGAGGAGTTACTTGAATTTCTATATCTCCAAGTGTTCCTGCTTTAGCTGTTATACTTGCTTGTGGCGTTTTGTCTTGATTATAAAGATGATTCAAATAAGCAAACTTGTAAGTTTGCAGAAATTGCTGTGAGGTTGTATTAAATTTGTATTCTTCTACTTCATAAGGAATTGTGTCAGAGGCTGTATAAGCGTAATTGCGTTTTTGATATAAGCGGAAAGCTGTAGAACCACTTGGTTCTGTTATCTTCTTATAAATGGTATCACACAAAAGACGTTTTTGATCATCGTAAGCAAAAACCTTACGTTCTTGTACATCTCCGCTTGTCGCAGTAAATCTAATAACCTTTGTTTCGCATAACAGATTATCGTCATTATAGCTAAAGATAGTTTGACGTTGCTTTTTAGCCGTATTTCCTCCATTGCTATACGATGAGTAAGTAATAGTTGCTGGCCTGCCTTTTTCATCATAAGTATGTTGTTCTTCAGTATTTTTCTCTCCTTTATTTGTAAAGTGTGTAATGATAGACAACCTATTTTGTTGGTCATATTCACAAGCAATAGAGTCAATACGACGGGCAATATTGGTTTTATAATTATATTGGGTAGAATATTTTAATAGTCCACCATCATTGTAATAGTAGCAAGATTTAACTCTATCAGTACTGTCGGAAAGTAAACGTGATTGTGAATCGTAGGTATAGATAGTATTTACAGGAGTTTGTAATTTCCCATCTCGTGTAAAATTATATTTGCTACTTTGTATTAACCTACCTTTTTTGTCGTAAAAATATTGCTCCAGGATCTTTTTCTCCTCAGTTTTTGCTAACGTACCATCAGGAGCTTGTTGGAACTTTATGCGATATGTTTCCATATTTTCTTTCTTCAGAGTAGGCTGTATTTGTGCCGTCGTCAGAAGTGTAGAGAAGAAAAAGAGTATAAAAAATAACTTTCTCATAGTTGGTATGCAATTTAAAATCAAGTTTTCTTATAGGTTCTATAACGAATCGTGTGGGTAATTCGTCATAGAACCTAAAAATATTGTAAAAAAGTATAGCCTCGAAATAAACAAAACTCCAGGTTGACCTTAGTTTCAATAGCTTAACGCACATGAAATTCCTAGCCTTCCATATACAGTAATGGTGTTAGCCCTTCGCACATGTGGTGCATACCATCCGCACCATTAGTGTTAAGCACCCGCACCACATGTGCTAAGCACCCGCACCACACGTGTGGAATATCAACACACAGCCCAAACGATTCGTTATAGAGCCTTCTTATATACTTTGGCTTTAACATTTTGTCTACCAATTTGGGCAACTACAATGTAAATACCTTTAGAAAGATTACTTACGTTATAGCTTTCTTGCTTTGAGGTAGATTCAAACACTTTTTCTCCTGCTAAGTCGTAAATGCTAATCTTTTCTGCTTTTTGAGAGACAGTAAGCATATTGTCTTTGAAGTATATAGATGCAGAAGAAGGTGTGTTGAGTGTTTCAATGATGTTATTGACTATAGGAGTTTTAATACAGATAACTTCTTTCTTATCTAAATCGCCATTGTCGAGTACAGAGCGATAAGAAGCAACAATCAAACTAAGGTCTGAACCTATTGTCTGACAATTTAAATATTTCGTATTAGAAGGCAACTCCTTATACAGATTAAATCCGTATTGATTTTTAAACCAATCTGAAAGTTCTATCTTTTCATTGCTATCATGGAGTAAAAGTTCTATCTTCTCGCCATTAGATGACAACATATCACCATAATTAGAAACTGCAATAGGAATAAAATCAGGTACAGACTTAATAATTTCTGCCTCTTTCGTTTCAGTATTGTAACGACAAGGATAAACCAATTGTCCAACACGTTCTAAACTTGTAGCCCCCTCAGTATATGAATATTGATTTATTACAACAGTTGGAGCAACGAATTTCCCGTTTTCGCTCATGATAACAGGAACAGAAGTAAATTCAGGACCTTTCTTCCAAGCTTTGAAAAATTCATATTGCCACTTAGCAAATGCTTTTTGATAAGCTTTAACTTGTTCGGCATAATCGCTTTCTCCAGAATGAGCAGTAATATAATCTTTCGTTTGTGGTTCTTTGTTCATCCAAGTTTTATAGACGTCCATGTTATAAGATAAGGCAACAAAAGGAGTTTCATATTCCCATTCACCATTATCTTTCTTATGGTATATGATGACTTGAGAATAGGAACCACGTTGTTCCATCATAACACCAATAATAGTTTTTCCATCAGGCGAGATTGCTCGAGGAGAAATAAACTGTGTCTTGCCACCTAAAAAATCAGTTTCAGGATTAGGCAATCCTATATATTTATAGTTGTCGTCTTCCTGCTTTTCCCATAATGCTGGAATAGTTTTATAAGGGCTACTTGCATTTCCTTTACCAATGATGTAACCTGTAATATATTTACCATCGCCTGTACATTGTGCACAACAACCATCTTGCCATTCGCCTTCAGGATAAGGAAGTGCTTCCCAACCAATTACACTATCACGATAAATTGCAGGTTGTTTCTTATCGTTTTTGCCAACTAAAGTTCCGTCGTCTGTTACATCTAAAGCTGCCATATCCGAATAAGAATCAGTAGCAGGTATTGTGATAAGTGCTTTCTCTTCTAAATCGAATCGATAAGCTTCTTCATACATGCGTGCTCCGCAAATATACCTGCCATTGTTGGAAATACCCTTTACGTTTACAGAAGTACCTGTAAAAATAACTTGAGGATTATTTCCAGTTTGGGATTGAGCAGATACTTGAACAGCAAATGCTGCACTAATTAACGAAATGTAAAAATAATGTTTCATAAATACTATACTATTTGAGGTGGTTATTATAATTAGGATTGTTCACAAAGTTAGTGGTTATTGCTGAGAAGAAGGACTTTTAAAGGTTTTTGCTTGTTTGAATTCTTGAATTCAGACAAAATCAGAATATTTTTCCTTAATCTTAGCGTCGATGTTTCTTTGAAAGTCGAAAGGTGTTAAACCAGTTACTTGCTTAAATGCAGCTATGAATGATGAGCGGGATTTAAAGCCTACGCTGTTTCCAATAGCTTCCAAAGTAAAACCACCATACTGCTCCTTATCTTCTATGCGTTTACACGCTTCTTTAATTCTATATTTGTTAAGAAGGTTAGAGAAACTGCATTGTATTCTTTCGTTAATAACTTGAGAAATGTATTTGTAGTTTACTCCAACTTTAGCAGCCAACTGGTTTGCTGAGAAATCGCAAAGGAAAATGCTCTCATCATTATCCATCAGTGTGAGTATTTTCTGAAGTAATTCTTCCTTGCGTTGGTCGCTAAGATTGCTTGACTTATATTTTCTTTCCTGTTTATCTTCAGTAAACTGTTCCTCTAAAGCTTGTCGGCGCAGGCGTTCTTTTTCTTCAGATTGAAAGAGTTCGATATTTTTTTGAAACAGTGCTTGGTTAGATTGATTAAGTTTTTTATTCTTGGAAGCTACTAAATATAAAAAAAATGCAATGATAAAACCAATTATCAAAAATAGGAAAATAACAATTCTCTGAATTTCCTTTTGGTGCTCTAATTGTTTAAGATGCGATTCCACATCCTTCATCTTATTCTCAAATTCCATTTCGTTGATACCTGCAATAAGACGATAATTGAGCAGAGAATCTTTTAACAAGACATATTTGTTCTGATATTCTGCCGCTTTCTGCGCGTTCCCTATCTTGCTATAGGTTTCATGCAAGAGTTTGTAAGCCTCCAGTTTCGTATCCTTTGTTTCAAAATCCGCACTGATATTTTCTCCTGTTTTTAATTCTTGCAGTGCTTCCTCATATTTTCTTTGAAGACAATAACTTTTAGCTAAATTGATATGTGCTAAATAAATATAACGGGAATATTCGAGAGAAGGCTCTTTAAACAATTGCAATTGTGCTTTGAAATAAGTCAATGCCAATTCTGCATTTTTCTTTTCTAAGGCTAAAGTGCCTAAATAGAGTAAAGAGTCGTATTCGTATTCCAAAACACAAAAGCTCTTAGGAATTTGTTTAAAGACAGCAACTTCAGAATGTATAGAATTTAATTCCCGCATTTCGGATACTACTATGATAATGTTGCCGAAAGCATTGAGCATTACTCCCCAATCGTTATATTTTCGTGCTTCATAAAAGGCTGATTTGTAATGCCTAAGTGCTTTTCGATACAAATTCTTTTCCATACTTTGTTCGGCAATCATCTGATACATAAAACCAAAATTGAGATAGACCCATGCAGAATTTAGTTTTCTTTCCTTGCAAACGTTAAGACTTTCTTTTAGGATCTCGTTCGATTTGATATAGTCGTAGTAGTGAAAAAAGTAGATATACCACAGTCCTCCGAGCGTCTTTGTAAGCATCGAATCGTTGATAATTCCTTTGTTTTCTGCATATCTCTTATAGATAATGCTGTAACACATCAGTGCACTATCCAAAATATTTTTTTTGTCCATATAAACAGATGCTTCTCTAAGCAGAACTTCGTTAGAATATGTTTTGAAATCTGTTAAATGGTTTTCTGAATTATAGTTTGGTTCGTTTGTATTACTATGGTATTCTGTATTATGCTTTCCACTCAAATTTGTTTTCTTCTTGTTAATACTTGATGAAGAATTCTGAGCATACGCAATTATTGCTATCAATAGGCAGATTATTGTTAGTATTCTTCTTTTCATGAATTAGCTTTATTTAGATTTAGATGTTCTTATTCTACTGCAATATTATAAATAATTTTTATAATTAGCAAGTTTTTAAAACTCTAATACCTTATAAACACATGTACACTAAGATATTATGGATATAAAAAACATAATTAGGGTTCTATAACGAATCGTGTGGGTAATTCGTCATAGAACCTAAAATATTGTTGAAAGGTATAGCCTCCAACTAGACACAACTCCTGATTGACCTTCATTTTAATATGCTTAACTCACATTAAATCCCTACCCTGGCATATACAGCAATGGTGTTATACCTTCGCACATTTCATTCCTAAAAGAACATGTACCAAGAAAAATTCCTGACCATGAGCGAAGAATAAGTACTTTATTGCCAAACTTATATTGTTTATGTTCCTTACCTTTGCTGATGCAAACTACATCTGGTTCGTGCAAAGAATATACTTTGTTCTTTGACTTCCGATTCTGAGAAGGAACTCTGTAATATAGCTCAAACATCTTCTCATATCCTTTCCTTCTCTTCCCCCAAGATTACGCTCTAGCTCTCTTACTAATGTTTTTTAGAACTCCATAATACGGCTTTCAAACTTATCATTATCAATGTGTGAGCGGTTCTTTACACGTGTCTTATAGGTATTTATGGTGTGTACAGAATAGTTCAGGAAGTTTGCGATACGTTCAGAATCAGTGATTCCCAATCGGATAAGCGCAAAGATACGCATCTCTGTCGTAAGTTGTTTCCTATCGAGAGGCTTCTGGTCTGGTTCGTCAAAGAGTTCGTTGTATCGCTCGATGAAATGTGGGAAAAGCTTCAAAAAGGTCTCATCAAAATCTACAAACATCGACTTTCTTTCTTCTCCTAATTCACTCTCTTTTAATGAAGAACGCAAGTCTTCAAATCTGTGCATGGAAATCTTACGGTCAATAGAACGATAAAGTTTCTCTACCTTATTGATGTATTCCGAGTTGATATAGAATGACCTACCAATGTATTCATCTTTGATTTTATTCACCTCCTCCAACTGTTCGTTCTTAACTTCCAACTGTTGATTTCGCTGTGCGATAAGTGCTTGTGCCTTCTTCAGCTTTATCATTTGCCTACGGATAAACCATCCTGCCATCAACAGTCCAATGACAAAGAGGATGAAGATTATTGCAGCCATAGCAATAGCATTGCGTTGTCCCTGCATTATCTTGTATCTATCCTGTTCAATGATAGGTAATACGCTGCTAACCTCAATCACACGCTGTCTTGCTCCATAGAAGTTAGCATTTGCAAGTGACTCTCTTACATACTCCGTAGCGTGCTGTATGTCTCCTTCTTTATAGAGAAGATTAGCCAATGTACAAAGAGCAGTAGTCTCTCTGACCACTCCTTCGTTGTCATATATGGCTGCTTGTGCAAGATAATCCATTGCCTGATCATTCTCTTTTAGAAAGAGATAAATCCATCCGATACAAGATGTAACAATCGCCTTGTGGTGCAAATCCACCCCTTTCCTTTGTAAGAACTGCTTGAAAGTATCGAGAGAAGCCTCGTATTTTCGTTCCTTCATTTGTTTCATTCCTATCGCATAGAGCCATTCCGTAGAGCCTTCTGGAAGATAATGGAGCAAAGAATCAGTATAGATGCCTGCTTGTCTCACATACTGACTCTGGTAGGGTTCAGTGCGTGTATAGTCAGATACGTCATAATAAAGGCGTGATGCCATTGTGTAATATAGCTTTCGAGCATTGGGAGTCGTTCCTTCCGTGTGAATAGAGTGTAGTTCATTGAAAGCCTCAGTATAGAGTCCTGCAGACAACAAGCAGAAGACTAAGTCGCAATGTGCCTCAACCTCATAGTCAGGATTCTTCAGTTTACGGGCTTCAGAAAGCAGATGATTAGCATAGACGTAGGCAGAATCGTATTGATAAGATGAATATGCTTTAAATAACTGTCTGTTTATTTCAAATCTGTCTTTCGCTGGAATCGTTTTCAAACGGCCTTTTAATCGTTTGATTTTTTCAAGTTTTTCATGCTCAAACAGCTTCTTTTTTTCCAAACTTTGATCGAGTTGGTTTAGTCGTTCTTCCCATTTCTCATTATTTGCAATACTGAATAAGGGAATAACAAGTAAAAATAATGACAGATATAACTTCATAAGCGTATTCATCTGAGGTATTGTTTGTTGATTATCAGATGTTTTTAATCATCTAATCTATCTGCAAAAATAAATCTTTTATTAATAACTACAAAAAATATCGACTGGAACTTCTGTCCAGCCGATACATTATATATCCTATGGGAAAATATGTATTAGATACTTCCCCATAGGCAGCTTGGATATTATCTTACGATGATTTTCTTTCCCTTATGGATATAAAGACCTGGTTTCAGACTCTCCTTGGATATTGAAACCTTATTTCCTTGCAGGTCATAGTAGGCTTCATCCGATTCAATTCTATTTGTCAAGCCATTGATACGATTGCTTTGATCGAGGTTATTCAAGTCGTCTGGTGAATTAACTTCAGCATCAGAGAAGAATCTGATAGCACCCAATGGAATCTTCAACTCAATAGTCTTTTTATTAGCATCATCACTTCCATTTACCTCATCTCTATAATCATGAGTATCATTTACCCATGCGGTGAGCGTATGAACACCATTTGTTGCAGTCCAAGTATTCTTTCCATTCGTACCGCCAGTTGCTGAAAGCGTAATCTTCTGATGTGACTTCAAACCGCTATAGTGCTTGTCGTTCCATGTGATAACGCTAGTATTGCCATCTATCTGGAACTGTACACCAAGTTTTGTACCTGCTGGTACGTCTTTATCACCAGCATTAACAATCGTTGCTGTGAAGCGTACTTCATCGCCAGCATTGATAGTTTTCTTATCAAAAGCAACCTTTGTAACAACAAGGTCATAGCCTCCCGTAACAGGAGTATAGTCTTCGTTGTCATCTTTCTCAGTCACATTAAACTTCTTCTCACGGCTGTTATTGTCTCTTGTTAACTCATCAGTAAGCTTGTTACGATAGTCAGCTCCAGCCTTTACAATGTGTCCTCCAGCTGTTGCTTTCCATGCTGATTGAGTTGTAAGGATGACGGTCTGCTTTGCTTTCAGTCCATTCTTATAGCTTGCGGTGACGAAACTTTGCTCGCCATCAATGGTTATCTTTATGCCGATATTTGCACCAGCAGGAATGTCAACATTACTTACGTTCTTAAGAGCAAACTTAAAGGTAACATCATCTCCTTCCTTCAGTGAAGTATTACCTTCGGCATTCTCCCATCTTAAACCTTGTAAAGCAATGTCATACCCTTTGATACCTTCCAACGGATTGACGATACCTCCCTGCTGACTTGTGTCTGCTTCAGGGAAATCTGGTACTTTATATGTAGCATCACTCAGGTACTCATAACCGATAGCAGCCGCACGTGCCTTGTTATTATCAGTCCATACAGGCCATGTCTGATTGTTTTTAATCTTGTCCTCGCTAACGTTTGCAATCTTAATGCCATTGCTAAACTTTACACCATCAACGTCCAAACGAATAGCACCAGTAGAGTGTTCCCAAGTAGAATACTTGGTTGTCTGTCCTGCAAGAGAAGCACCAAGAATCTCTGTGTTCTTAAATTCAATGCCTGTTGGGCCTGACATGACACGGATAGCATCGAAAGGTGAGTCATAGATCTTCGTATTGTTGAAGACAACATTGCGCACACCACCTTTGATATCAATGGCAGCTAAGTCCTCATGCCAACTGTCATTGTTGGTTCCACAGCGTACAAGTATGTTGTTGTCAAAGCTAATCTTCTGTGTATTCTTATACTTTGGACCAGGGAATACATCATTCAGATGAATACCTGCAGCCATGAACATATCAGCAATATAGTTATTATAAATCTTATGACCATCACCACCATAGAGGGCAATACCGCCTGCACGCCAAATAAGTTCAATGGTATTGTAAGCAAAGGTATTGTTCTTTTCATCTACAGCACCCATTGTTTCATCGTTCCACATTGCCAAACCATCATCTCCGTTGTTACGAACACTACAATTATAAACTGTTGCATTAGATGTTCCTTGACAGAAGTTCACACCGTCAGCGAAGTTATTACGGATACGACAGCTGATAATCTTCACACCATTGCTATAATCTACTTTACCATTGTAATCGCCTAACCAGAAGCCACACTCAAAGTGATCTTCCCATACATGATGGATAACACTTCCACCCTTGAAGATATCCATGAAGCATTTATATACTGCTTGCTGGTTATGACGACTTCTCAAATTAGAGTTCAGATAGAGGTTACAGATTTCAACATTGTTGCAGTAGCCATCTGGTCCGTGTGAGCCATTACCGCCAGAGATACCACCTCCGAAACGATTAGGGTTCGTAAACTTAAGGTTAGTGTACCACATACCAGCACCAGTAATCTTTACGTCGGATCCAAAGATGTACCAGATACCGCTCAATTCGAATGTTCCAGCAGGAATATAAAGAATCTTTGAGCCTGCGTCAGCATCCTTCAAAGCTTCTTCAAAAGCCTTCAGATAATCATTCCCTTTGATATACTTGCTATATTTGGCATCTGTAACGCTCACCGCACCAGCAGGGCATTCAATCTCTTCTGGCACAACCTCGGTCTCAATGAAATCTACTCCATATTTATGACCATTGGCACCAGAACTCTGAATGCGGATTCTATCACCTGCTCGAAGTGACTTATTAAGAAGGAAGTGGGTCTCATCAAAGGCAAAACAAGCTGGTCCACCATCATTTACATCAGCTGGATTACCACCAGAAAAGTACTGATACATATAATAAGATGTCAGATTAACTGTCTGCACCTTCTTATCATTTACATAGACATCCAACGAACCATTCAAACCCATTCCGTCACCAGAATCAGGCATTGTAAAGCGCATTGTCACACCATTAGCATCTCCCTTCATGGTCCATTCGGCGTAGGAGCCATTAGAAGGAAGCTCAACATATGACTGACGAGAAGCCTGTGAAGCTATATTCTTACGGTCCCAAGTAGGAGAGGTCTTCAAGGTGGCACCTCCTCCAAGACTTGCTGTTTCAGAGTCATAACGTGTGTAAGGCATCAAAGCACCCACTCGTCCCTTGGCATCAGCTGACGGGATATTCCAGTCATCAGCGTAAGATGCCTTTGACACCATCGTACAAGACAATAGAAGTGTCAGAGCAATAAATATTTTTTTCTTCATCATATTACTTGATTTTGTTCTTATAAAATGAGTTTTTGAGATTAACTTTGTTATGACAAAAATAGACTTTTCATGCTACAATGTAAAGTTAAAAAAGTCAATTACAAGTCTTTTAAGTGTATATAAATATTATTATCTTGATTATCAGGTAATTATAAGTATCTTAATTGAGTTTAATACAAATAAAGTCAGTGTATTAGAAAGGGCAAATAGGTTATATATTGCCCTATTCCCCTTAAATAACAAGGTTATATTGTAGGGTGATAACATTTAAATACAAGGTGTTGATAATTAGTTCATTATGTTATACATGGGTACTTATATAGCTCTCTTTTCTTTATATTTATAAATGACAAGCTTTAAAAATAATTGACATCAGCATTTTTTTTAGTAATTTCGCTATCAGAAAATGATAATAAATGCTTGGTATTTTTACCTGATACAATAAGAATTGTTTGGTTTTTGTTCAGTGGAATATAGACCTATTAGGTTAATGAATTAAAGTTAGGTTTAGTTTAACGAAGTGCAAACTTCAGAATGATATTTGGTATATATATTTGTTATTTGGGTAATTTAAGTAATATAGATTTAATTAGACGCATTTTATAAGTTAATTAAAGAAGTTAGAGCTTGTCGTGAGACAGGCTCTAACTTTTTGTTTTCTATTCTGCTAAATACATGGATTGTAAATAGAATAAAGGCTTATACACTTGTATAATATTAATATCTCAAATCAGATGGTCTTTCAAAGTGGGATTAATTTAAAGCTATAATGCATATCAGTCAAATTAATAATTAGGTCTATCCATTAGCATATTTATGGCTCTATAACTAATCGTGTGGGTTGTGTGTTGATATTCCACCGGTTTGGTGCGGGTGCTAAGCACATGTGGTGCGGGTGCTAAGCACTAATGGTGCGGATGGTATGCACCACATGTGCGAAGGATTAACACCATTGCTGTATATTGAAGGGTAGGAATTAAATGTGAGTTAAATGTATTAAAACAAAGGTCAATTTGGAGTTGTATTTTGTTGGAGGCTATACTTCTTGAAAATATTTTAGGCTCTATGACGAATAACCCACATGATTCATTATAGAGCCATTTAAGCTATACGAAAAATGCCTGCGTATTTAATGAAAGAAGCTTTTCAAGAAGAACTATACCTTTTGTGGTCTAATGACAGATATGTTTTAAATGTTAATAATTGCATTCCTTTTAGGTGAAAGTTTGTTGTTTTGAGGCTACGAAATGGCTAAAAAGCTAATATTTAAGTTATATTATTTGCTCTATACGATAATAAATATAGTTTGATTATCAGCTATTTAGGATTCACTATGGTTGATTTACGTTTATACAATTATCTGTTTTCTTTACTTAATGAATAAAGATAACTAACTTTGCCAATAAAGAAATAATCAACAAAAATAAAAATTTAATAACTAAAAACAAGATTCACTATGAGAACAATCAGAGGTTATTTGTTCGCTATTGGGCTACTCTTTTCTACGGCAATGGCGTTCACGGGATGTTCTACAGTTGATGACGGAAGTTTCACAGCACCGATAACGCTGAGCGAAAAGATTGGCGGTAAGTGGGTGGTTAATTCTGTTTTGCAGACTGATGAGGCGAATGCTCGTACAAAGACATTGACAGACCTACTCGATTTTGATACGTTTGTCATCAATCTAAACCAAGATGAGGCTGGCAATCCATCGACCTTCACGGTAGAAGGTAGTGCACCACTTTTGTTGCCTACAAGTGGTACATGGAAGATGGATTACAATTTCACAAAGAGTGATAATACGCCAAGTCGGCTCCTTCTCAATGACGGAAAGGCTGAGACAGCACTCACTGTAACGGCTGTGCCGGGTAATACGAAGACACTGGAATATCGTTTGACACGCAAGACAAACGGCCAGCCTTTTGTTTCTTACACTTATAATCTGACACAGGCAGTTAAGTAAATTCGGAGCGTGGAAGTTATCAGTACTTATTCTCTTAGGCTTATCAAAGCTTCAAAGTTTCCCTTCTCAAGGACTTTACTATAAGTCACAATCTTATGTTATAACTTCCTAACTCCCCTAAAATGACAGAATCAATATGAAGAAGATATTATTTGCATTGATGTGCTTGTTCCCCTTGGCATTGTTTGCTGATGGTGTAGAACTACCGAAGGCACCAAAGTGCTGGACAGTTCCAGCTGTCTTCACGGCTGATGAAGAGGTTACTTTCTATTATGATTTGACCGATGTCGGTTTTCAGGAGGGCGTTGACCTCTATCTATGGGCATGGCAGCCAACTGAGCCTGATGCTGGTCATGGTGGCAATTCGTCTGACTTTGCGAAGTTGGAATACGTTGGTAACAACATCTATAAGAAGACAATGGTGCCAACACAGTATTTTAATAGTGATGTATCAAAGTTTGAAGACGATGCATGGCCAGGCTTTTGGCAGCGTTTGAAGACGAAGGATGGTAGTATGTGGTCGGGTGTTTTCGCAGCTCCTGATAGCCGTTCTGAATTCAAGGAGTTTAAGAAGTCGGGTGATGGAATCCGTTTTTTCAGTGGTAAGAAAGACAAGGGTTTCACCGATAAGTTCACCTTAGACGAGCCGTTGACGGTAGTCTTCAATCCTGATGTCTATAAGTTGGGTGAGAAGACATTAACAGAATTGGCAAAAGATGCCGACTTCGTAGAGTTTGCTGCACACTCAGGTTTGAACGATTGGACCGTACAACAGACCTTGGATGTATGGCGTCCTGCGGTGTTGGCAAAGACAGGTTTGAAGAAACTTTCTAATGGTTTGTATGTTTGGAATGTAGGTGTTCCAAGTGAATACTATGCTTATAACCCACAGGATGCTGGTCAGGCAGACAAGCCAACAATCCTTGCCGATCCCGATGAAAAGGCAGCTTTTCAGCTCGAAAATATGACTTATCTTATCGTTAAGGTCATTAAGGATGCTGCAGGAGCTAACCAGTGGGGTGTGAATAGTGGTGACCAAAAGCAGAAGGCAGGTACGGCTACTCCTTATCCAGACCCTGTTTTCTCTTATTTCCCAACACGTCTAAGCAGTAAGGATATCCTTACCTTGACACGTGAATACAACGAGCGTACAGCTGGTGACTTGAAATATACAATCGTTGCAGGTACAAAGACGATTACTGGTACTATGCCTGGCGTGCGTGATAAGCGTGAGGCAACACTCGACTTGAACAAGGAGTTGCAGGGAGTAGAGGCTTCTGAACTGAAAGTAACAATAAAAGATCAGCATGATAAGACGGTCGTTACATCAACAATACCGCTCGTTGTGGCTGATTAATAACGGAAGAGGAGAGAATGATTCCTCGTCTTATTCAATCCATAAAAGCATTAAATTCTATGAAACTAACAATAAAAAATAAACTATCGGGACTCATCCTCTTTGTGTTGATGATGTTCTGTAGTCAGGTATCAGCACAGGATTTCACTGCTACTGGTACGGTATCTGATAGCGGTCATGAACCACTTATCGGTGCCTCGGTGAGTGTTGTAGGCGGTAAAGTGGGTGCTATCACTGATATTGATGGTCATTTCAGTATTCAGTGTAAGCAGGGCGATATGCTCGAAATCACCTATGTGGGTTATACAAGTCGTAAGGTGCAGGCAGGAAAAGGCTTGAAAGTCGTGATGGAAGAAGATGCCAAGACACTTGATGAGGTGACTATCGTGGGCGTCGGATACGGTAAGATGCGCAAGAGCGACCTTACGGGTGCCATTGCCTCAGTCAATTCTAAGGATATGAAACAGGGTGTTATCACCTCTACAGAGCAGTTGTTGCAAGGTAAGGTGGCTGGTCTTTCTATTGTTCAGAGCTCTGGAGCTGTTGAGTCTGGTGCTTCTATCCGTCTTCGTGGTGGTACATCTTTGTCAGCAAGTAATGGTCCGTTGGTTGTTGTAGATGGTATTCCGGGTGTTGATATCAACTCTGTTCAGCCTTCAGAGATTGTCAGTATGGATATTCTTAAGGACGCCTCTGCAGCGGCTATCTATGGTTCTCGTGGTGCAAATGGTGTTATCATCATTACTACCAATCGTCAAGGCTCAGACACTGAGGTGAATACTATTCAGTATAATGGCTATGTTGCCTTAGCTTCTGCAGCCAAAACGCTCGACTTACTGTCAGCAAATCAGTGGCGTAGTTATGTTCGTTCAACAGGCAATATGAGTGCTTTAGACTTCGGAGCAAGTACCGACTGGCAGAAAGAACTTATGCGTACGGCTGTCTCTCATGGGCATAATATCAACTTCTCATCGTCAAAGAAGAAGCATGGATATCGTGCCAGCTTCACTTATAACAACAACGAAGGTGTCATTAAGAACAATACAATGAACCGACTTGCAGGTTCTCTCTCTGCCTATCAGACTGGAATGAATGGTCGTTTACGTTTGGATGAGGGCATCAATACCAACTTTGACAGTTGGCATCCAGTCGATAACCGTATCTTTGAACGCATGACTAACCTTCAACCAACCTTCCCTGTCTATAATCAAGATGGCAGCTATGCTCAATTCAATGGTACTAACACAGAGAATCCAGTTGAGTTAAACAACAACAGAACCGAAGACCGCAAGCGTCATCGTTTCTTAGGCTACTTGAAGGCAGAGCTTTCTCTCCTCGAAGGATTGGTTGCTACGGTGAATACATCATACGAATTTAACTCTGTTAAGTCGGGTTTATACAAGCCTACTTACGCTCGAATGGAGGGACAGAGTGAGCATGGATGGGGTCAAAGAATCTATGATGACTATACAAATAAGCAGTTAGAACTTTACTTAACATACGATAAAAAGTTCGCAGACATCCACCATTTGAATCTTATGGGTGGTTATTCTTACCTCGATAACACCTATGAAGGCTTCAGTTCAACACGCTCTGGCTTCGATTCTGATGCTTTCGGATATAACAATCTTGGTGCAGGAACAGACCACAGACAGGGAGATGTGGGTTCTTATAAGGGTGAATCAAAGCTCATTTCGTTCTTTGGTCGTGTGAATTACAGCCTGATGGACCGCTATATGCTTACTGCTACGCTACGTAATGATGGTTCTTCTCGCTTCGGTCAGCACCATAAGTGGGGCGTATTCCCATCTCTTTCTTTGGCTTGGCGTATCTCTGAAGAGCCTTTCATGGCTTCAACACGTGAGTGGCTCGACAACTTAAAGCTTCGTGCAGGCTTCGGTGTGACTGGTAATCAGAATGGTATTGGCGAATATAAGTCGCTCTCTATCCTCTCTGCAGCAGGTTCTGCCTACTACGATGGGACTACGGGAACATGGAAGAACTCCTACACACAGATTCAAAACCCTAACCCTGACCTTAAATGGGAGTCAACAGCACAGTGGAACCTTGGTGTTGATTTCTCTTTATACAATAGATTGAATGGTACGTTAGAACTTTACTATAAGAAGACTTCCGACCTCCTTTGGACTTATCCAGTGCCACAACCTCCATACCTTGTGGGTACGATGTTGGCGAATGTTGGTGACTTAGTAAACAAGGGATTTGAGCTTACTTTGGGTTATAAAGCAGTCCGCACGAAGGATTGGACACTTGATGCTAACCTCTCTCTTGCCTACAACCATCAAGAGATTACGAAGCTTTCAAACGACCAATATCAGGCAGTTGGACTTCAAGCAGGTCCTCTGCACAGTGTTCGTGGTATGTCAAACACCTACGCACAGGTCATCAAAGAGGGCTTTCCAGCAGGTGCCTTCTGGGGTCCTCATTGCACAGGAATATCAGACGACGGCAAGTATATGCTTGAGAAAGACGAGAATGGAAAGGTGAAGGAAGGCTATTTAGGCTCCGCAATGCCTAAGTGGAACCTTGGTCTTTCACTCAATGCAACATGGCACGACTTCGATGCAAGCGTAGCTGCATACGGTATGTTTGGACAGAAGGTACTGAATGTTAGCCGCATGGTGATGTATGATCCAACACGCTTCCCATCACAAAACACCCTCGACGACTTCATGAAGAGCGGTATTACAGATAATCCAACTTTCTCTGATTACTTCATAGAGAATGGTGATTTCTTCCGTCTACAGTCTATCACTTTGGGTTATTCTGTTCCGATGAATGCAGTGAAGAAGATGGGTCTTAGTCGTCTACGTTTCTACGTGACAGGCGAAAACCTCTTCTGTATCACAGGCTATAAGGGTATCGATCCAGAAGTAAGTGTACCAGACAACGTACTGAACTCACCTGGTATTGACTTCTTCAACAGTTACCCACGACCACGCACTTTCTCATTGGGTGTGAACATCGGCTTCTAATCTTACCGTAACATTCAACATTATAAGAACATAATTATTATGAAACGATTGAATATTAGCATATCAAATATCCTTCCTGTACGGAAGGCTTGGTTAGGAGTAGGACTGCTCTTGGCAATGGCTTCCTGTACTGACCTTAACGAACAACTCTACGATAAGGTGTCGCAGGATGACTATGGCAAGACTTCTTCTGAGGTAGCAACTATCGTTGGAGGTGCTTACGCTACCCTTCGAGGCTATGGTTCTGGTACTCCTGAGGGCGCAGGTATCATCTGTTATCCTACTTGTGAGTATGTCTTCTTCACACAGGAGTGCTCAAGTGATGAGGCATGTATCCCAACCCGTGGTACAGACTGGTATGATGGTGGTCGCTATCAACAGTTCCAACGCCACAACTGGGACGCTAAGAACTCTGGTATCCTCTCTGTTTGGCGATATAACTTCACTGGTGTTTCAAAGGTGAATGCCATCATCTATCAGGTAGAACAGAGTGGACTGACCACAGAGGATAAGCGGAAAGTGGAGGCAGAGTTGCGTGGTTTGCGTGCTTACTACTATTACAACCTACTTGATTGCTTTGGAAACGTACCTGTTGTGACCGACTTCACGCAGAAGGAACTCCCAACGAATACTCCGCGTAAGGATGTCTTTGCTTTCATAGAGAAGGAACTCAAGGAGATTATCCCACTCTTGCCTTCTGGCATTACCTACGGTCGTTTTACCCAGAACGTAGCCAATACGCTCTTAGCACGACTCTATCTCAATGCCGAGGTGTTTACTGGTACAGCTCGTTGGCAGGATTGTCTTGATGCCTGCAATAAGGTTCAAGGCTATTCGTTGACAGCAAATTATAAGGCAAGTTTCGCTATTCAGAACGAGAAATCTCCTGAAATCATCTTCGCAATACCTTACGATCACAAGCAGGGAACCGTAGGTAACTATCTTGCAAGTATGACCTACCACTATAATCAGAAGTTGGCTTTCGATCCAGCTGGCGTTTATCAGTGGTGTGGTAACGGTATCTGCGCACAGCCGGGACTCTACTCATCATACGATGCGAAGGATGTACGTCGCCAAAGTCTGCTCATCGGTCAGCAGTATAGTGCTAAGGATGGTTCTGAAGTACTGATGGATGATGGCTCACCATTGAACTATACGGAGGAGATTGACAACTTCACCGATGCTGCTAAGAATGCTGGTGCACGTCTGAACAAGTACGAATGGAGTGCTAATGACTCTTGGGAGCGCGACAACGACTGGGTACTAATGCGCTATGCAGAGATTTTGATGATGCAAGCAGAGTGCAACTTCCGCTTAGGTTACACCTCAACAGCACTCACTTATATCAATCAGATCCGAAAGCGTGCAGGCCTTGACGACCTCACAACGCTCACCCTCGACGATCTTGACACAGAGTGGAAGCATGAGTTTGTATTTGAGAATCTGCGCCGTACAACCAACATCCGCTTCGGAACTTACTTCAAAGCATGGTGGGAGAAACCAGCTGACCCTGCCGACAAGCATACAGGTATCTATCCAATTCCACAAGAGGAGTTGAGCAAGAACCCTAACTTAAAGCAGAATCCCGGTTACGAAAGTTAATTTTAGAAGGGTTTATATTATAAAGATGCCCAATGGTACGGCAGGGATTTTAGGTCCATGCAGTTGCCATTGGGTATTAAGGGCTTTATTAGAGAAGCTTTATACAGCTTGGAATAAGCTACTAACGCTTACGAAAACAGCCTCTTTTATGATGCAATATACCACGTAATATCATATTAATAACATGACTTTCTCCTATAGAAAAGCTGTCTGTGGCAAATTATTTTCATGAAGAAAAATATTTTTTATCGTGAAAAGAAATATTTATTATCATGAAAAGAATTCTTTTTCTTCATGAAAATAATTCGGAGAAGATGACTTTTTATACTATTAGAGTTTACCTTTATGGTATTTAAAGTTTATCTTTGTGCTTATGAAAGGATAGCTTTTGTATAGTGGCAGAGAGTAGGATAGCGGTATCAATATAAGAAGTAGGAATCTTTCTGCACCTGCTTTGGGAATAGGAAAGTCAGCTAAGAGAACATTAAACGAGATGAAGTTAAAATCAGTATTTACATTTGCAGCTGTCTCAGGATTGCTTTTTGCGTCTTGTGCAGACAGCTATGAGGGTGCACCTAAGAAGCCTGAAGCCATTCAGTCGGCTGGTCAAGTAGTGCCTGTTGCCGTTACAAAGTCAAACACCATGCAGGTATATGCACATTATATGCCTTGGTTTGAAACCACCACATCCAACCCTAAGAACGAAGGGAAGTGGGGTTATCACTGGACAATGAAGAACTGTGACCCGAATAAGACCGATACTAATGGTAAAAGGCAGATCGCTTCCCACTATTATCCACAGACGGGTCCTTATGCAAGTGGTGATGAGGCAGTGCTGGATTATCAGTGTTTGCTGATGAAATATGCTGGCTTAGATGGTGTAATGGTTGACTGGTATGGCGTTAATAGTGATAATTCTATTGCCTTACATAAGTCGAATACCGAAGCACTCTTCCGTGCTTTGAAGCGTGCAGGGCTCAAGATGAGTGTCGTTTATGAAGACAGAACACTCGAAGGAGTGACAGATAAGGTTGGAACAGTACGTCAGGACTTACGTTATTTAGCTGAGAACTTCTTTAAAGATGATAGTTATGTGAAGGTTGAGGATCGTCCATTGTTATTAGACTTCGGTCCTATTCAGATGGAATCACCAAAAGACTGGTATCGTAGTTTCTCTATCCTCACCACAAAACCAATGTTCCTTGTACTGGAAGGAAAGATGGGCAGCGTTAATAATACTACTTATTCAGACAATGCACAAGGTGTTTATACGTGGGTAAATCCTAATCCTAACTATGCTATAGCTAAGGATTATAAGTGCTTTGTAGGCGGTGCTATGCCTAGTTTCTGGGACTATTACAAAGAAGGTGAGGGCGGTACAGGTTATCAGACATACAGTGCTGAGAACGGAGCGTTGTTCCAGCGACAGCTTGATGCAGCCCGACAGGCAGGTCTGAAGTATCTGCAAATAAGCACATGGAACGACTATGGCGAGGGAACTACTATCGAACCAACATTGGAGTATGGGTATAAATACCTTGTTATGTTGCAGAAGTTCATGGGTGTAAGTTATCAGCAAGCCGACTTGGAACTTATCTATCGTTGGTATCAAGCACGTGTTGCACAACCTAATAATACGAAGGTAAAGGAGGCTTATAACGCCCTTGTACAGTTGAAGACAGCTGAAGCAAAGGCACTGTTAGACGCAGTTAATGGTAAGAATTAATATTATTAAAATCTCAATAAATGACAACAGAACGTTTTAAAAATCTCTTTTTAGTGCTGTGCTTTGCACTCCTTCCAATGACAATGATGGCAAAGCAAGAAGCTACGGTAAGTTCACCTTCGGGCAATCTGACACTGACTGCAGGTGTTGATAATGCTGGACGACCTTATTATTCTTTGCGTCGTGGCGGGGAAGTAATCCTTCTCCCTTCAGCTTTGGGAATGAAACTGAAAGATGGAAGTCTTGATAGTGACTTCCGTGTTGTGGCTTTTGCAAGAGCAACAAAGGACGAAACGTGGCGCCAGCCATGGGGAGAAGAAGTCGATGTGCGCAACCATTATAACGAGTTGACTATGAAGTTGGCACAGAAGAAAGGACTGCAGCGACAGCTGAATATCGTCTTCCGTGTCTTTGACGATGGTATGGGCTTCCGTTATGTGTTCCCCGAACAAAAGCAGTTAAAGGACTTTGTCATCACGGATGAGGCTACAGAATTTTGCTTTAAGGGCGATCCAGAGGCTTGGACATTACCATACGATGCTAGTTACTATGAGGGACTGTGGACAAAGGAACATCTGAGTAAGAAGGGAAAGGTGTGTACTCCAGTTACTATCGAGGCGAAACCAGACCTTTATATGATGCTTCACGAGGCAAATCTGACAGACTATTCTTCGCTGAACGTCAAGCCTGTAGAGACAAAAGGTGGTAACGTAAGTTTGAAGGCTGAGTTAGTTCCATGGTCAAATGGCGACTTGGTGCGTGCAAAAGCTCCTTTCGTTAGTCCTTGGCGTATGTTGTCAGTGGAGAATAAGGCGGGTGGTTTGATTACAAACCGTGTCATGTTGAACCTCAACGACCCTTGTAAGATTAAGGATACATCATGGATTACAACAGGAAAGTACGTAGGTGTATGGTGGTCTTATCACATGCAGACAGCAACTTGGGCTCCTGGTCCTAAGCATGGTGCCACAACCGAGAATACAAAACGCTACATCGACTTTGCTGCACAGCATGGTTTCAAGGGTGTATTGGTTGAAGGTTGGAACTATGGATGGGAAAACGACTGGGGTAAAGAGGGTGATAAATTCAACTTCACAAAGGCTTATCCTGATTATGACTTTGAGGGATTGCAGAAGTATGCACTGTCAAAGGGTGTCTCGCTCATCGCTCACAACGAGACAGGTGGTGCTGCAAAGAACTATGAAAACCAGTTAGAAGAAGCCTTCTCTCTCTATGAGAAGATGGGAATCAAGGCTGTTAAGACGGGTTATGTCAATAATCTAATGGACGATAAGGAGCACCAACACTCTCAATATGGTGTGCGTCACTATCGCAAGGTAATAGAGGCTGCAGCTCGCCATCACATTATGGTGGTTAATCATGAGCCTGCTATGCCAACGGGTTTACAGCGCACTTATCCAAACCTCATTGCCAGTGAGGGTGTTAGAGGACAAGAGTGGAATGCTTGGGACGGCAATGGTGGCAATCCTCCTTACCATCTTTGTGTGCTTCCTTTCACCCGTCAGTTGGCTGGACCGATAGACTTTACGCCAGGTATCTTTAATCTTGAAGGTAAGGTTTTCCCTAATACGCATCCACATACAACACTTGCTAAGCAGTTGGCTGAGTATGTTGTTATTTATACTCCATGGCAGATGGCAGCCGACGAAATCGAAAACTACAAGGACCAACCAGCCTTTGCTTTCATTGAGGCAATGCCTTCTAATTGGCAAAAGACTGTGATTCCTATGGCGGAGATAGGCAAGTATATTGTTACAGCACGTAAGGATCGCGATAGTGAGAACTGGTTTGTTGGAGGTATGAGTGACGAGAATGCACGTGATATCAAGTTGAAACTCGACTTCCTTTCACCCGGTAAAAGCTACAAGGCAATCATCTATAAGGATGGTCCTGATGCTGAATACGATAAGAATCCTTACTCTATGACGATTGAACAGCAGGTGGTTAACAACGAAACAGTACTTAACTTGCACTTGGCTAAGAGTGGTGGCTTTGCTATCCAGTTGGTTTGTTTGAAGTAAGATAACTTTTTAAAAGATGATTATCAAGTCTTTACGATTGTCTATCTGGGCTTGGTAATCATCTTTTCTTTTGTATTATGGGGTAAATGTCTACCCTTATGAAGTGGGTCATTAACGCCTTACGATACCTCTTATCATGCCAATAATGATTCTCCAGAACCCTTTTCTATTACTTTGTTGATATCCCGCACATAATGTGCGGAGCGTTAGCACGAGTGGTGCGGGGCGTTAGCACCAATGGTGCGGAGGGTTAATCACGATGCAATACGTTGTTAGTATAGTTATTGTATATCATAGAAATGATAGGAAAGGATCCTATTTTAAGTTGCTCTTTTTTACCTTCAAAACTTGTTTTATTAGAATATTTTCGTTAGTTTTGCATTGTATAATGCGCACATAGATTAGATAGTAAAACACTACTGGTTAGGTGATTGATAATGATTTTATTGATGTTGTTTGTCGTAATGGGAAACAACTTTATATTACATCTATATCATCTTTGCAGCCGTAAAAACATAGAGAATATGAAAATTAATAGATTAATTTTTACTTTGGGTATGATGGCTATTGCCATAACCGCACATGGTCAGACCTCAACGATATCGGGTGTATTACTCGATTCTTTGACCCACGAGGGGGAACCATACGCCACTATCAGAGTCTATAAAGGTAAGAAAAGCGACAAACCGGTGGCTATGTCGGTGACGGCAGCAGACGGAAAGTTCTCTCAAAAGGTGGAAGGACAGGGTAGTTATATCGTTTCTTTCACTTCGATGGGACGTAAGGAGATTCAGCGTAGGGTAAACCTTACAGAGGCTGGTGGCACTATTGACCTCGGAAACCTCCTTGTACAAGATGATACAAAGCAGTTGAAGGGTGTGGAAGTGGTGGCACAGAAGCCGCTTGTGAAGATGGAAACCGATAAGATGACCTACGATGTTCAGAGCGATAACGATGTCAAGACAAACACCGTACTTGATATGTTGCGTAAGGTTCCGATGGTAACAGTGGATGGACAGGACAATATTACTGTCAATGGACAAGGTTCTTTCAAGGTCTATGTGGACGGAAAACCTAACGTAATGTTCTCTTCCAATCCCTCACAGATATTCAAGGCAATGCCTGCATCGGCTGTGAAATCAATCGAAGTAGTCACAAACCCCGGCGCAAAATATGATGCAGAAGGTGTCGGTGGTGTGCTGAATATCATTATGAACGGCGCTGATGGAAAGAGCAAGACAATGATGAATGGATATAATGGCAGTGTAGCTCTTACCTTAGGCAACAATGGTTCTCGCACCACAACCTTCTTTAGTGGACAGCAAGGAAAGCTCACCTACAGTGCCAATGTCATGGGAGCGAAATTCAAGTCAAACGGAACAGAAACCGAAATGCGCCGTACTTCATCTGATGGGTCTGCTATGTCCTATTGGCAAAAGGGCAATACAAAAATCAATTTTACGATGGCTAACATCAGCTTAGGCTATGAACTCGACTCTATGAGTAATATCGGTGCTACCTTTGGGTTGACTGGTCACACAATGAAAAACGATGGTCATCCTACGACAACCTTCTCAGGTGGAGCCTATGGCACTGGTTTTACGTATGGTAATGAGATGACAATGGAGAATAAAAACATGTCTTTTAATGGTAGTGTTGACTATCAACGTTTCTTTAATAAGGCACGTACAAGTAGTCTGACATTGAGTTATCTCCTTACAACCTCACCTGCAGAAAACAACAATCGACGCATTTATGATGCCTTACCAGCAGGTGTGTCGATCCCTTTAACAGACCTTTATTCGGCTGCAAAGATGCGTGGAACGGAGCATACTGTGCAGGTTGACTTTACGACTCCATTAGCAAAAGGACAGACATTGAGTACTGGTTTGAAGTTTATTTCTCATCGCAACTCGTCTGATTCTAAGTTCTATGACATCACAGGAGGTGCAGAAGTCTATAATGCAGCTAACAGTGTGAACTATAAGAACACACAGAGTATCTTGGCAGAGTATGCTGAGTACAGTGCGACAATGGGTAAGTTTGGTGCAAAGGCAGGCTTACGTTATGAGCATACGTGGGAGAAGGTGAACTTTATTGTTGGTTCTGGTGCCGACTTTAAGAAGAATTATGGAAGTCTTGTTCCCTCTGCCAGCTTCAGTTATAACATCTCTGGCGGTATCAACTTAGGCTTGAATTACAACATGCGCATCAGTCGTCCGGGTGTTAGTTACCTCAACCCATATATCGATCGTTCCAACCCAACAGTCTTGAGTTATGGTAATCCGAACCTATCAGTTGAGAAGAGCCACAACGTTAGCTTAGTATTCAATTACTTTACACCGAAGTTTATGATGAATATGACGCTTGGTGAAGCTTTTGCTAATAACCAGATAGAGCAGTATTCATTTATGAATGGAACCGTATTGAATACTACCTACGGCAATATTGTGCGTAGTCGTTGGACCAATTTTACTACTTTTATGAATTATGCTGTCACCCCTAAGACACGTATCATGCTCAATGGTGGCGTTGACTATGGAGATATTCGTTCAGAACAGTTGGGTGAACACAACTTTGGATGGCAAGCAAGTGCATTCTTGGGCGTACAACAAACCTTCCCATGGAAGATAAATTGGAGTGTGTTTATGGGTGGACTGACAAAGAAATACTTATTGCAGGGACATAATGGAGGTTTTAATATGTTCACATCAACCCTTTCAAAGAGTTTCATCAAGGACAAACTCAACCTCAGTTTGATGTATTTCGTACCGCTGACAGGAAAGATGCACATCAAACAATACAGCCATGGTGCTAACTTTGAGAACTACATGAACATCACGGTACCAGCACAACAAGTAGCATTGACCATTACTTGGAATTTTGGAAATACTAAGAAGCAGTTCCAAACACATGAGAGTAAGATTTCAAATGACTTCCAAGAGAAGAAGAATGACCAACAAATGAATGGTGTTGGACTGGGCGCTGGCAGTGGTATGTAGCCCTATCGCCGAATTATTTTCATGAAAATAAATATTTCTTATCATGAAAACAAATATTTCTTGTCGTGAAAATAATTCTTTTTGTTCATGAATAAAATTCATAGTTGTGGTCTTTCTGTATGATAAACACAGGTAGAATGTAGGTTTCCCACATGTTTATTCTACGTAAAAAGAGCATAAAAAAGAAGCGATATCAAGGTGTTTTTGATATCGCTTCTTCCTTTTCTTGTATATTATAATTGATTGTTAGTAAGCGTGTTAGTTGTCACACAAGTTTGTGTCACACAAGTTTGTATCACACAAACTTGTGTGATTGTTATTTTATTACTATATTTGCAGTCGTAAGACAAGCTAAAATTGTAATCGTTATGTGCAAGAAATTCGTTTATGGAGTAGCTGTTTCTGATTATAACTTCATAGGGAGAGAAGTGGAAACAAAGCGATTAATGAATAATTTCAGAGGTGGTATCAATACCATTCTGATGTCTCCTCGTCGACTGGGAAAGACTTCCTTGGTGATGCGCGTGTGTGAAAAGCTGAAGTCAGAAGATATTATTACGATTTATTTAGACATCTTTGGATGTAAGAGCGAGTATGACTTTTACAACCGTTTGACGTCAGAAGTACTGAAGCAGACGGCATCGAAGCAGAGTATGTGGCTCGAGGAGGCAAAGGAGTTCTTGTATAGGCTTACGCCAAAGATATCATTCAGTCCCGAACCGAACAGTGATTTTGCTATTTCCTTGGGTATAACACCGAAGACGCATACGCCAGAAGAAGTACTTGAGGTGGTTGAAAAGATTGCCATAAAGAGAGGAAAGCGGATCGTTGTCTGCATAGATGAGTTCCAGCAGATAGGTGAGATGACCGATAGTAAGCATGTACAGGCACGATTAAGGAGCGTATGGCAACATCAGAAGTACGTTTCTTATTGTCTCTTCGGTAGTAAGCATCACTTGATGAGTAGCATCTTCCTACATCGCAGTATGCCTTTCTATCAGTTTGGTGACTTGATTATATTGGACAAGATTTCAACGGCTGAATGGGTAGAGTACATTGTTAGCCATTTTGCAGACGGTAATAGGGCTATCAGTCCAGCCCTTGCAGAGGAAATATGCAGCTTCACCGACAACTATTCAGCATACGTTCAGCAGTTATCTTGGCTTGTTTATACACAGAAGGAAGAAGGAGAGACGGTGGATGAAACCGATATCAAGCAGGCAACAGATGATCTCTTAGCGACGAATGAGGTACTCTTTATGCAGATGGTTGAACCCCTTTCGGAGTATCAGCTTAACTTTCTACGTGCCATTACCTCTGGTGTTACGAAGGACTTTGGACTTGCAAAGATACGAGAAAAATATCAGTTGGGTAGTTACTCGAATATCAGCCGATTGCAGAAAGCACTCCTTGAGCGCGACTTGATAGAGAAACGCGGGACAGAGCTGGCTATTACTGACCCTGTGTTTGCCAAGTGGTTCCAACGGAAAATGGTATTTTAAAGATTAGAGAAGTAGAAAAGTAAAAGGAGTCAAGTCAATAGTTTTTATTGTATTACATGCTTTTTTTATACGAAGAAACGATTGACTTGACTCCTTTAATTGACTTTATTTTAGTTTTATTTCTTATTCATAGTGTCGCATTACTCTGTTATCATCTTACGTGATACACGTAGGAGGATGGCGAAGAGGATGACTGCTGTGATGAAACCTACGATAGCATCAATGAGATAATGAGCTTGGATATAAACTGTGGCACAGCAGAGAAGGAGATAGAATGGTGCCAATACTGCTAAGAGCTTATAGTTGCGGTCGTGCCAAAGGAGCAACATACAAATTGTGCTGACACCCACGTGCGAGCTTGGGAAGGCTGCAGTAGGGCGTTCTCCAGCGGCTTTTGCACTCTCAACAAGGTGGTAGAAGATACCATCCGTATAGCCAGGACTGGGTAAACAAGTCTGGTTGTGGTTGAAGTAATCGTGTATGTTAGGGAAGATACCTGCTGCAACGTTCTGCATACCAATTGCCTTGTAATAGAACGTAGGACCAGCAACGGGCACAAAGAGGAAGACAATGTAATAAAGGAAGAACGAAGACAAGATGATGAAGGTTGCTCTGTTAAACTCCTTATAGTACCAGCCGAAATAATAAACAGCCGTTGCGGCAATCATTGGATAATAAGCTGCATAACCCATATCGAATAACTCGCTGAAGACAGGACCCGGCAAAGCCTTTGAGAAGAGCAATGCTGGCTGATAACCAAAGAGGTCTTGCTCCCATTGCGCAAAGAGGTGGTCGAGGTTGGGCAGGTGCCTATTGATTTCAAAGGTGTCAGGATACCACCAAGCCAGTAGTCCTAACTGTACGCCAACACGTGCAAATCGCGTTGCTCTACAAGGTGCCATGCGATAGACAAGCCACATGGCAGCTGTCAATGCGACGATGCGAAGTCGTCCGAAGATCATTGCCTGCGGGTTATCTATGGTTGTGTACATAAAGAAGATGACGATGAGTGTAAATAGTAAGTATGCCATTACCACCCATTCGTAAGCCATAAGTCCCTTTACGGGCTTCTTTTCTAATTTAAATAAGTCTATGATGAATTGTTTCATTGTTTGTTGTTATTGGGCTAATTGGGCTTATTAGGCATATTAGCCCAATAGGGCCAATAAGCCTAATAATAATTAGCTATTTTATAGCCAGCCTTCTTTTTTATACCATTCTATAGTTTCTTTCACGCCTCGTTTGAGGTCATATTCAGGCTTATAGCCTAATTCTTCAATCGCAGGACGGACGTTACAACGCCAGTTACGCTGCTTCAGAATCTGGTATTTATCATTGTTCAAAGCAGAAATCTTTCCCGTCATCTGTGCGATGAGGTCGCCGAAGAAGGTTACGACACGCAGTACCCATATCGGAGCAGTGATGCGAACCCACCAAGGCCGACCTAACTCCTCGTGGATGAGGTCGCTGAAGGTAGTACTCTGATAGACCTTTCCATCACTTAGGAAGTAGGCACTGCCCGTCTTTCCGTGGTCAAGTGCAAGGAAGGTAGCCTGCACCACGTCCTTAACATATACGAAGGTGATATCCTGTTGTTTGTAGCCAACAGCGAAGTCGCTATGCCCCTTAATACTCTTCGCCATCAGGAAGTAATCCTTCTCACGTGGTCCATACACGCCAGTTGGGCGCAAGATGACGTATGGGAAGGAAGAAGGGAGCAACTGTTCAGCCTCTAGCTTACTCTTGCCGTATGCCGTGTTAGGATGTGGAGTGTCTGTTGGCTCAATCTCTTTGTAAGGTTGTTGCTCTCTGATAGCACCGAAGATGCTAAGACTTGAGAGGAAAACGAATCGCTCCAAAGGCTGATTAAGTTTCTGTAGAGCCTGTACGAAATTGCGGGTACCATCACGATTGACACGGAAGAAATCTTCCTTGTTCAGACATTTCGTAACACCAGCGGCATGAACAACATAGTCAAACTGATGTCCAGAGAGTTGTTCTTTTAGTTTATCGACAGATGAGAAGTCTAATTCTATGAAATGAATTCGTTCATCTTGGAGGTATTCTCGTGAGGATGTACGACGTACCACTGCCCAAGTCTCCATACCTCTGCGCAGTGCTTCCTCCACGATAAAGGAGCCAATGAAGCCCGATGCGCCTGTTATAAGTATCTTTTTCATTAAAAATTTCGTTGCAAACGTTTGCAAAGATACAAACTTTTTCGTTACTTTGTAGAAAATAACAAAACTCAAGTTTCGGTTTTTAGTTGTTTTGTTTAGAATGAAGTACATGGCAACTAAGCATCAAACGATTTTGTCCGGATGCTCCGGACACACGTTCCGACTATCTCGGACAACTTGTCCGGATGCTCCGGACAAATTGTGCGGAAGTCTGTTGAACTAAAAAAGGATAACCATTACTTGAGTTCAAACTACTAATTCCACTATGAGGAAAGAAAAGAAAGCAAGTAAGCGATTGACAAAGAAACAGCTTGCAGAGAAACTCATAAGTTTCTTTCAGACACAGCCCGACGAGACATTTAGCTTTAAACAGATATTTCATGCACTCAAGCTTACCACCCATCCAGCCAAGATGTTGGCTATCGATGTAATGGAGGAATTGGCATGGGACGACTTCCTGTCAAAGGTTGGTGAGAGTGCTTATATGTTGAATACCAAGGGACAGGTGCAAGAGGGTACCTTTATCCGTAAGGCAAATGGTAAGAATACCTTCCTGCCTGAGGATGGTGGTACACCAGTCTTTGTCTCTGAGCGTAATTCTATGGCGGCTTTGAATGGCGACCAAGTGAGGGTTCAGTTTATGGCACGCCGCCAGAACCATATCAAAGAGGCAATGGTCATCGCGATTCTGCAACGGAAGAAAGACACCTTCGTGGGAAGGTTGCGTGTCGAGAAGGACATTGCCTTCCTTGTAACACAGGAGAATCTCTATATTCACGATATCCTTATCCCTAAGAAGAAACTTAAGGGAGGAAAGACAGATGACCGTGCTTTGGTGAAGATAACCAAGTGGCCTGATGCCGACCATAAGAACCTTGTGGGCGAAGTGGTGGACGTCTTGGGTGAAGCTGGTGACAATGATGTAGAGATGAATACCATCCTTGCACAGTATGGCTTGCCTTATAAGTATCCGAAACGTGTCGAGGAGGCTGCTGAGAAAATTAGTGCAGAGATTACAGCACAGGACTATGCGGAACGTGAAGACTTCCGTGACGTGTGGACTTGTACGATAGACCCAAAGGACGCCAAGGACTTTGATGATGCGCTCTCTATCCGAAAACTCGAGAATGGATTATGGGAAGTGGGCGTACATATTGCTGATGTATCGCATTATGTTAAGGAAGGCGATATCATCGATCGTGAAGCACAGCAGCGTGCAACATCCATTTACCTCGTTGACCGCACGATTCCGATGCTTCCTGAACGTCTGTGCAATTTCATCTGTTCGCTCCGCCCAGATGAGGAGAAGCTTGCTTTTAGTTGTATCTTCAACCTTGACGAGGAAGCAAACGTAAAGGCTTACCGCATTGTGCACACGGTTATCAAGTCGAATCGTCGTTATGCCTACGAAGAGGCACAGCAGATATTGGAAGACAATGGCGTTGTTGATGGTACAGGTGAGCCTGCACCAGATCCAGGAAAAGCAGGATATAAGGGCGAAAATGCCGAACAAATCATCACACTCGATCGTCTTGCAAAACAGATTCGTGCGCGTCGTATGAAGGCAGGAAGCGTGAAGTTTGATTCTGAAGAGCTCCACTTCGACATTGATGAGAAGGGTAAGCCAATCCGTTGTTACTTTAAGCGTTCAAAGGATGCCAATAAGTTGATTGAAGAGTTTATGCTCTTGGCTAATAAGACAGTAGCAGAAAGCGTCGGCATAGTGAAGAAGGGCAAGAAAGCCAAGACCCTTCCTTATCGTGTTCATGATAATCCTGACCCACAGAAGTTCGAGAACTTGCGTGAGTTCAGCGCTAAGTTTGGTTATAAACTCAAGTCTGCCAGCACCAAGGGTGCCACTGCTCGCGCACTGAACAAGCTGATGGACGAGGTGCAGGGTAAGCGTGAGGAGAAGGTGATACAGACGATTGCACTCCGTTCGATGATGAAGGCAAAATATACCACGCACAACATCGGACACTTCGGTCTGGCTTTCGATTACTATACCCACTTCACTTCGCCTATTCGTCGTTATCCTGACACGATGGTTCACCGCTTGATAACACGCTACCAGAATGGTGGTCGCTCGGCTAACAAGGAACATTACGAGGAACTTTGTGAGCACTGTTCAGATATGGAACTCGTTGCACAGAGTGCTGAACGCGACTCTATCAAGTATAAGATGGTTGAGTTTATGGGTGAGCATATCGGTGAATGTTATGATGCACACATATCTGGTATTCAGAGCTTTGGTATCTATGCGGAGATAGATGAGAACCATTGTGAAGGTATGATTCCTATGCGCGACCTCGATGATGACTACTATGACTTCGATGAGAAGAACTATTGCCTTGTTGGTCGTCGTCGTCACCATGTCTATCAGCTTGGTGATCCTATCCGCATACAGGTGGCTAAGGCCGATTTGGAGCGTAGGCAGCTCGATTTCGTACTTGATGATGGTCGTCCATTGAAGGCAAAACAAACCGCTGCAGAGTATGCTGTAAACAGAAAGAACGACCGAAAGAGCAGCAAGCGTAGTAGCAAGAGCCGCAGAAGAAAGTAATAAATAAAGTGAGGCGGAAGATATTCTTTTCACACAAGGAGGAGCTATGGAACGCATGGAGTCATAGTGGAGGAATCGTACTGGGCGTAGTGTTCGGTACGATTTTCCTTGTTTGGTGCTTTCATGAGAGGGCTGGTTGGGCAACAGCAGGTGTGATATTGTATCTTATTGGAATGCTTTTTAGCTATATCACGTCAACCGGCTATCATGCACTCTCTGCCCATTCAGTATGGAAAGAACGGCTGAGAAAATGGGACCATGCCGCCATCTATTGGCACATAGCAGGTTCTTATTCGCCCATAACACTGATAGCTTTGCGCAATCACGGTGCTTGGGGCTGGGGCTTGTTTGCCTTTGTATGGCTTTGTACAATCCTTGGCACCATCTCTTCCTTCCGTAAACTGCGTGACCATAGTAACTTAGAAACGTTGACATTCATTGGTATGGGGCTATCCGTATTGGTAGCTTTCAAACCATTAATAGACACATTGGCGACATCATCGCTCGTATGGATCATTGCAGAGGGCGTGATGTATATTACTGGTGCGGCGTTCTATTCGCTCAACAAAAAGAAGTATATGCACACAGTGTTCCACTTCTTTGTCCTTGCAGGTAGTATCTGTCATATCATAGCCGTGTGGGGAATATTGAAGGTGTATCTGTGAGTTGTTTTCGAATAAAAACTTAAAGGAATGTTGAAACGTAGTGTTTTCCTCTCTATCATCCTTCTTCTTGCCGTCTTACATACGCAGGCACAGGAACGGAAATACATGCGTCTGAAAGGCTATTATCGTGCCTATCAGGCAACAAACTCTATGCTTAGTTATTTCATAGATGGTATGATGGAGTTTTATGTCCCACTAACCGATTCATCTGATGTGGTTTCAGAAGGGAAGAAAGGTTCGCCCTTTGTTGAGCGAAAGTTCTTGGGTGAACGTCGTCGGAAGGCTCCGAAGGCGAATGGTGACGACACCTTTGTGCGTATCTCACTGCCTAATCTGGAACGGCAGACGCTTCTTGAGAGTATTAAAGGTGAGGAGTATTCGACACGGAACAATGGGGATGTGTACCGATGGGCAGATAAATGCGGTAAGATAAGCACGGAAAAGCGGAAGATTAATGAAAAGGCAGAGAATGTGACAACCATTGAGATGGATGAACTTGTAGGACAACCAAAGCACGAAATAGATATGAGTCAGCTGCGTATGTATGGTATTGTGGCTCGTATGACACAGTATGATGAGAGCGAGAGCTACCTCTCTAATAATCTCCTCCTTGCCTCACAAAAGCATCAAACCTTCTTCGCTCATTATCGTGGAGAGGATGATGACGAGCGAATTGATGTGTGGAGTGAATTCTATGTGTCGGATCGTATGACTATTACAGAGAGCGAACTCAAACGTATTAAGAAAGAGAAGAACAACGTTTGGACCTTCTCCGTTCCTGCTGTTGTCCCACCATTAGACAAGGAAGTGGCTGAGGCTTGGACGAAGATGGTGGAGTATTGAGTGGAAAGGATGGTCTTAGGAGTGAAGGAGTAAGGAGTGAAACGGAGTTAAGACGAATGTCATGTAGGTAATATCTACAAGTGAGTGCAAGAAAGAAACGATAATATTGAGTTGAAGGATGAAGAAAGCAGTCTTTTTATTCTTATCTTGTTTAGTTTTGATCAGCTGTGGAAAGCAGCGTGATAAAGTAAATGTTCCAGAGGAGAAGTTCACTGTTGAGTTGCGACTGCCTACTACCCCAGTAAAAGATCAGGGAACAAGTTCGCTCTGCTGGGTGTATGGCATGCTTGCAACCCTTGAGACAGAGCATATCATGCGGGGTGATTCTATAAACCTAAGTCCTGACTATGTGGCACGTATGTACCTTAGTGAGCAGGCTGACCGACATCGTCTGCTTCCTAATAAAGTGGCGAAAAATCTACCTTCTATCACCACACGTGGAATGTCCACAATGGCACTCGATCTGATACAAACATACGGTTTGCAGCATGATGATGCCTATCATCGTAAGGCAGATATGGACTATAATGTTCTCTGTCGTAAGTTGGATTATGGACACGATACGGAGAAACTGTTGGATGAGTATATCGGACCGCTACCTAAACAGGTTTTTATGTTTGGCGCATTATACACTCCATTAGAGTTTGCCCATAGCGTATGCACTGATGATGAGTACATAGCATTAACGAGTTTCACACATCATCCTTACGGACAACGCTTTCCTTTGGAAGTACCTGATAATTACTTTCATAACACTTTCCTCAATGTTCCACTTGACACGATGATGAACCGAATTGTTCAGAGTTTGCGTTCAGGACATCCAGTGTGCTGGGAAGGCGACATATCGGAACCTGGTTTCTTATTTGGAGATGGCTTTGCAGTGTTGAAACATGAAGACAAAAAGGTAACAGCAGAGCGCCGTCAGGCTGCGTTTGAGGCACACCGCACAACGGATGATCATGTCATGGAAATCGTCGGATTGGCTCACGACCAACACGGACGTCGCTTCTTCCTTTGCAAGAATAGCTGGGGAACAGCCAATCGCTACCATGGTTTTATGTTCTTAAGTGAGAACTATGTACGCATGAAGACGATTGCTGTTGTGCTTCGTAATGTATAAGACGTATTTAATCGTCTGTTTTTCATCGGTTTATTCCAAATAGTTGATAATAAAAAAGGGGACGAATACGTCCCCTGTATCTTATGTTGGTAGTTGGTTATACTTATTTTATAAGCAACTGACGAGTAAACTCCCAAATGACAATACCGGTTGTTACACTTACATTCAGTGAGTGTTTGGTTCCGAATTGTGGAATTTCAAGACAGCCATCACTTATATCTACGACACTCTGCTTAACCCCTTTCACCTCGTTGCCCATGACGATGGCATAGTGGGTGTTGGGTGTTGGGTGTTGGGTATTGAGGTCTTGCAGCTTTGTTGAGCCTTCCACTTGTTCTACGCTATACACGAATACGCCTTGACGATGGAGTTCTTCAATGGCATCCTCAGTACGTTCAAAGTAACGCCAGTCAACTGAATCCTCACCACCAAGTGCCGTCTTATGAATCTCAGCATTGGGTGGTGTGGCAGTGATACCGCATAGATAGACTGCTTCCACACGGAAAGCATCAGCAGAGCGGAAGACACTTCCCACATTATGTAACGACCGCACATCGTCTAACACAACGATGAGTGGTAACTTATCAGCCTCCTTGAACTCCTCAAGGGAAAGCCTATTCATTTCTATTGTGCGTAGTTTTCTCATAAATAAAAGCCCCACCCGGCCTCCCCGAAAGGGGAGGAGTGTTAGCTTGTATGTGGGTTATACTTGTAGAATATTATTATAGAATAGGGATATATGCTAAATATTATATAGAAGTCTCAACAGAGCGAACCTGTATTATTCTCCCTTTGTTATCTGCACTCCCCTCCTTTCGGAGGGGTTGGGGGAGGCTTTCTCCTTTCGGAGGGGTTGGGGGAGACTTTCTTACTGCAAACTAAACCCTACAGCGTACGCCTTAATCTTTGTCACCATAGATAGCAAGCCGTTGCTACGTGTAGGTGAGAGATGCTGGCGAAGACCAATCTGCTCAATGAAATACAGGTCGGCATCAATAATCTCTTGTGGTGTATGATTACTCAAAACACGTATCAGAAGGGCGATGATACCCTTTGTGATAAGTGCATCAGAGTCAGCAGTGAAGATGAGCTTACCCTCTACATAGTCACACTGCAGCCATACACGGCTCTGACAGCCATCAATGAGGTTCTGTTCGTTCTTATACTGCTCGTCTAATGGCTCTAACTCGTTGCCCAAGTCAATGAGCATCTGATATTTGTCCATCCAATCGGTGAAGTCCTCAAACTCAGCGATTACTGCATCTTGTGCTTCGTTTATTGTCATAGATCCTTATTTTTAATTCACAATTCATAATTCATAATTATGATTACTTCTGTGGGCAGAGTTTATCGCTACAAGCAACTTGTTAACTCGTCAACTTGTTCACTTGCTAACTCGTTCACTTATCAACTTAAATAGTTTATCATTTGGGCGCACCTTATCAGGAACAGGGATAGAAACGCGCCAACCTTGTTCTGCTTTATCAACAGGATTGAGGTCGTAGCGGATTTCTTCTGCATTGAGGAACATTGCTCCAGTGCTGTTACCAGTGATAAGAAGCTTTTCTCCCTTTACAAAGGTATTAGCCTCAACAGCCACCTCAGCCACACCAAGACGTGAGAAATACTTTATTACTTTACCGATGAGTACCTTCTTCTCTGTAGCCTTATTACCATAATCCTTGGTCCATTCGCCCATCTTCTGACCTTGATAGTAGCCATCCCAGAAGCCACGGTTGAAGACTGTTGAGAGACGTTCGTCCCATTGGTCTTTCTTCTCTTCGGTGAAAGTGCCATCGAGTACGCTCTCAATAGCTTCTTTGTAACAGCTCACAACGGTGTGAACATACTCTGGTCCACGCGCACGACCCTCAATCTTGAACACACGTACACCGGCATCCATCATCTTATCAATGAAGCGAACGCTCTTTAAGTCCTTTGGACTCATGATGTACTTGTTGTCAATCTCAAGTTGGTTGCCCGTCTCATTGTCTGTAACCGTATAGCTACGGCGGCATATCTGGGTGCAAGCACCACGGTTAGCAGAGCGGTTAGAGTCGTGAAGACTCATATAACACTTACCCGAAATTGCCATACAGAACGCACCATGGCAGAACATTTCAATGCGCACAGGCTCTCCCTTTGGTCCGCAGATATTCTGTTTGATAATCTGTTCGTGTATCTCCTTCACCTGATCCATATTCAGCTCACGTGCCAAAACGGCAACATCAGCAAACTGAGCGTAGAACTTCAAGGCATCAATGTTAGAGATGTTCAATTGTGTAGAGAGGTGAACCTCAACACCTACTTGGCGGCAATACATCATTACGGCAACGTCACTTGCAATGACAGCGGTGATGTTGGCGGCCTTAGCAGCGTCGATAATCTCGTGCATAGTCTCAATATCCTCACCATAGATGACGGTGTTTACCGTAAGATAAGTCTTTATCCCCTTTACATTACAAGTCTCGGCAATCTCTTTGAGGTCGTCTATGGTGAAATGGTTAGCTGAGTGCGAACGCATATTCAGCTTTCCGATACCGAAGTAAACAGAGTTAGCTCCAGCATTGATGGCAGCTGCGAGTGACTCTCGTGAGCCAACGGGTGCCATTATCTCATATTCATTTGTATTCTTATTCATTGTTTTATTTTCATTACCAGGTAGTTATCAGGCATTGGTTTTGTTAGTAACCTTTCGTAGGTTTATCCCAATACTTTATCTGCCTTGTTGCTATCCTTTATTTATTGTGAATGTGTCTAATCGGTCTGCAAAGGTACGGAAAAATATCCGATAAAGGGCGTAAACGAGATTGTAAGTTTTGCAAATCTTACTATCTAATAAACCTAAATAGCGTTTGTTTAGCCCTTTCTTGATAATAAGTTTTATCTATATTGATGGTATATTGTAGGATATTTGTTCCTCCGCACACATGGTATTAAGCCTCCGCACCACATGTACTAAGCCTTCGCACCACTCGTGCTGAACCTTAATACATTGGTAAAATATAAGTAAGACAAGTCATAAATATAGGTCTTCAGAAATTAAGAGTGATAAGGTTTGTCTCTTGCGTTAAGTTTTTTAAGAAATGACACACAGAGAAATAGAAAGCTTCTTTTTTATAGTTAAAAACATGAAATGACATTTTTTTGAGCATAAAAGTCTTTATTGTCAATATAAGATGCTATCTTTGCAATAGCAAATATTGTATATATCTTATTTATGGCTACAGCTGATCAAATATTATCACTGATACGTAATCATGTAAACAATGATGATACGCAGTTCAGAAAGGTTGCCCTACAGATTTCCGCTGTGGAGGCAAGGAATGGTCATGCTATAATTGCACGAACTATACAAGAGTTGCTTAGGCAAAAGAACACATCTTCAGGGACTGTTCGTTTAGTATCAAAGAATAAAGAAGTAGATGACTTGTTGCTTCAGTTAGAGACTTATGACGATATAAAGAGCCTTATCCTGAGTAATAGTGTGGAGGAAAAATTGGATAGAATAATCAAAGAATACCTTAAAAAAGAAACACTAAGGAAATATGGGCTTGTCAATCGTAGAAAACTTTTGCTATATGGGGCTTCTGGAACAGGTAAGACAATGACTGCAAGTGTACTTGCAAAGGAATTCAACCTTCCTTTCTTTGTTGTTAGAACTGAAAAAGTGGTGACCAAGTTTATGGGTGAAACGGGACAGAAGCTTGGTCGTATCTTTGACTTTATAGACGAAGTGCCAGCTGTGTACCTGTTTGATGAATTTGATGCTATTGGTTCTCAGCGTGGTATGGATAATGAGGTCGGAGAGCAGCGAAGAATACTCAATACTTTTCTTCAGTTATTGGAGCGTGACGATTCTGATAGTTTTATTATAGCTGCTACTAACAGTATTGAATCTATAGACAAAGCAATGTTTAGGCGGTTTGATGATGTCATAGAGTACAATTTACCAGATAGAGAGCAGCGATTAGCATTGTTGCATGAATATCTTTATACGGCTAAGGATTTAGATTTTGCATCAGCGGAACCCTTGTTTGAAGGTATGAGTCACGCTGAAATAAAAATGTTATGTTCTGACATCTTCAAGGAGTCTCTTCTTAATGACAAGAAGATAGATTTTTCACTGGTTCAGACTATTGTAAATATGCGTCATCAGTTAAGTTATCAAATTAGCTGAACAAAGTAGAACGATATGCATAAAAAACATTTCTTTTTAGGCAACAATATAGCCGAAGATTATGATTTTTCACCATGGAACACTCCTTTTAAGGGGGAGCAACTTCCTCAAAGAGATAGAACAGCACACGCTACGTTAGTGAGAGAATGTTATAAAGCTGCAATTGCTCATGCTATTGCTTGTCAAGAAGAAAGAAACAAGCAAGGTTTTCCCATGGCGAACGGAGTATATGTTGATATAGAGATGGATAAGAAGTTTATACCTGTTTCGTTGGGCAAACAAGATGGGCATGGAGGTGCTACTATCATGAAAGTCACGGATAAAGGTAATGAGTCGAGTGTCGACGTAACTGTATTCGTGAAAAAAGACAAGAAGAACTGGCTTGATAAGAAAGTTGACGATTATGAAAAAAAGAACACACCAAAAGGGATTCCTTGCAATGAAAAAATAATAGCTCCAATTAATAATATAGTAGCAACTGATATCAGAACCCTCTACGTATCAGCAGCAGAATTTGATGCGATACCAGAGGATGGTTTTTATCGTTATGAATTGTGGTTAAGTCATAGTAAAGAAAATACCGACGAAACAATTGAAACAACTTTGTTACAACTTGGAATTGAAAAGCTTACAGAGCCCTTGCGTTTCGATGGTGTTAACGTGTGGTTGATTGGGGCAAGCAAGCAACAATTATGCTCACTTCCTTTTTCATTGGGCTATATTGAAAGTATTCGCCCTTACAAAGAACCTTCCATTCTCATAGGGACTAATACAGAGAATCGGGAATGGAGTGAACTCATAAAAAATCAGATTACATTTTGTGATGATGCGGAGAATGTAATAGTAGGTATATTGGATTCTGGAGTAAACAATGCGCATGAGTTGCTAAATTTTTCACTTCCAGACAAACGTATGGATGTAGCCATAGGTGTGCAGGATGCAATAGACAAAACCAACCATGGTACAGGTATGGCTGGACTTGCCTTGTTAGGTGATTTGACTGATATAGCTTACCAAAGAAATATGTCGGTAGACGTACATCATTCATTGTCCTCTATTAAAATTTATGAAGAAGGATATGAAACCCTCAAAGAGTTTTATGGAGCTGTCATAGAAGAAGCCGTTGATAAAGCTTCAAATATGGGAGCTTCAATACAATGTATGGCTATTACAGACGAAAGCTCATACAATGGAATAGCCACTTCAAGCTCAGCAGCACTTGATGAAAGTATCTACCACCAAGGGCTGTGTGATAGATTAGTCTTAGTTTCTGCAGGAAATGTAGAGATTAGTGGTGTTGATTCTAACAATTATATTGAATCTTGTAAAGCGTATACTGTAAAAAGCCCTGCACAAGCATGGAATGCGCTGACAGTTGGAGCTTATACAGAAAAGGCAACTATAAATAATCCTGCTTATAGACCCTTAGCAGCCTTAGGAGGTATTTCGCCATATTCTTGTAGTTCATTTCCATGGAAAGAAAAGCGTAACAAACCTGATATTGTAATGGAAGGTGGCAATGTGGCTTTCCACAACATATACAAAGAAACATCACATCCTGATTTGAGTCTTGTTACTACCAGTAATAATTTACAAGAGCCTTTAGAGTCATTTTGTGCTACAAGTGGTGCAACAGGATTAGCTGCAAGACTTGCTGCGCGGATAAAGGTTGAGAATCCGCAATTGTCTATGCTTTCTATTCGTGGACTTATGATACATTCCGCTCAATGGACTGATGAAATGAAGCGTATTAATAGCATAGAGGAGCGTATGTCTTTATGTGGATATGGTGTACCTGATGAGGATATAGCACTATTTAGCAATGAAAAATGTGCTACCTATATCTTTGAGAATCATCTAAAACCTTATACAGAAGGAGACAACTGTAATATTTATGGTCAAATGCACTACTATGATTTGCCTTGGCCAAAAGAATTATTGGAAGAAATGGGTAGCGAAGACGTAAGGATTCGTATTACTTTATCTTATTATGTAAAGCCTTCGCCAGGTTATACGGGAAGAACCAATAAGTATCGTTATCCATCCGCAACATTACGCTTTGATCTAAAGACTGCTACAGAAACACAAGAAGAATTTCTTTGTCGTCGAAATAAGTATGAAGGGGAAAAGACTACTGATAATGAACCTGATAGGTGGAATGTCAAACAGCAAAGAAGAGAAAGGGGAACTGTACAGTCTGATTGGATAAAATGTACCGCTGCAGATTTAGCAGAGATGGATAAAATAGTTGTATTTCCTGGACCAGGATGGTGGAAAAATCGGAAATTAACTAACGTGGATAATGTAGTGTCCTATTCTCTTATTGTAGCTATAGAAACGAAAGAAACAGATATATATAATGCTGTAGAAGCGGCTATTGAAAATCGTATTGGAATACAAATAGCACAAGGAACATAGAGCCAACTTTCTTTACAGACAATCCTAATTGATTATCAATTGAAGAAAGCTGGAGTGATAAGAATCATCGACATAAGTTGTTGGTTTCTGAAACTCCCACTTTTTTCTTAGTTAATTCTCGCGGAATTCCATAAAGAAAGTTCATAAAAAATCTGTGAGAAACTGTTGCTAACTCTGTGGTTGTTTCGTATAAAGCGATGATTATCAATTATGTGTTTTTTTTATTCTGTGGAAATTTGTGGAGGAAGAAAATAAGACATAATAATAAGTTGTTTTAAACTTAATTTTCTTAGCCCCTTTTGTTTCATCCATAATCTTTTGCATATATAATGAAAATATCCAGAAATAGTTTCCTGTCATTCTATCATCTTATAGAAGCGTGTAAAGTGCTATTATACATAATGTTAATTGAGGATGTTAAAATGACAGCAACCTAAAAAAAACTAAAATAGCTGTTTTGCAATGGTTTCCTCTTAATCTTAGTTTGTGTTTTGTGAGAGATAAAAGTTATTTTCTTGCATGAATAACATTTTATGGGTCTTTAGAGTGGTAAGGTTTGTCTCTTGCGTTTATAATTTTAAGAAATATAACACAAATAAATAGAGGGAACGGAGGGCAGTTAAATACAACGTTATGGTAGTCACGGAGGTACTATCGATGCGTGGAGTCACGGAGGGTGTTTGGTAGTTTTATTAGAGATTTTATGCACAAGGTTTATGAATAGCCTTTATTCCAAAAGTTATCAGGAATCTATACGCTTCACCTCTGTCGCTCTTTGTGCTACTTTAGCTCTGTTCTCTCTTTCTCTGTGTACCTTATTATGTAATAGATTAGTTTATCGCTCCATATTTCGGAAGAACAATAAATGCCTTTATAATATTAATGAAATATCACTGACAAAACTTGTATGAGAAATGTTTATTAAGCGACTTAATTAGATAAAAAGACTGTGTTAGCACGCCATAAGACTCAAATAGTCAGGTGGTTTTTCGATGATATGCGATAAATTTTGTATCTTTGCATGCTAAATTTTTCGAGATAACAACAGAATGAAGAAACTATATATTGAGACATACGGCTGCCAAATGAATGTGGCAGACTCTGAGGTTGTGGCTTCTGTCATGAAGATGGCAGGCTATGACGTATGTGAAAACGAGGATGAGGCTGATGCTATCTTTCTCAATACTTGCTCTATACGTGAGAACGCAGAGAACAAGATATACAATCGTTTAGAGGCATTACACGCAGAGAAGAGGAAAGGTCGCGACTTAATTCTAGGTGTGTTGGGATGTATGGCAGAGAGAGTAAGGGATGACCTAGTTGAAAATCACCACGCCAACCTTGTGTGTGGACCTGACTCTTACCTTAATTTGCCTGATATGATAGCGCAGTGTGAGAATGGTAGAAACGCATTGGATATCGAACTCTCTACTACTGAGACCTATCGTGATGTGATTCCACAGCGTATTGGTGGCAATAGAGTGTCGGGCTTCGTTAGTATCATGCGTGGTTGTAATAACTTCTGTCACTATTGTATTGTGCCTTTCACCCGTGGTCGTGAGCGCTCACGTGATGTTGAAAGTATCTTGAAGGAGGTTAAGGACTTGCATGACAAGGGCTTTAAGGAGGTTACACTCTTAGGTCAGAACGTTAATTCGTACGGCTTGTTGCCTAATGGTAAGCGTCCTGAGAATGGTGTTTCCTTTGCAGAATTGTTGCATAAGGTGGCACAGAGCGTACCAGATATGCGTGTGCGCTTCACGACTTCTAACCCAGAAGATATGACAGAGGATATTATTGAGGCGGTAGCTACTGAGCCTAACCTCTGTAATCACATCCACTTCCCTGCTCAGAGCGGTAGTAACAAAGTGTTGAAACTGATGAACAGAAAGTACACCCGTGAGGACTACCTTGAGAAAGTGGCTGCTATTCGTCGTCTTGTCCCTGACTGTGGACTTACAACTGATATCTTTATCGGTTATCACGATGAGTCGGAAGAAGACTTCCAAGAAACGCTCTCGTTGATGCGTGAGGTTGGTTTCGATTCAGCCTTTATGTTCAAGTATTCTGAACGACCAGGTACTTATGCTGCAAAACATCTTCCTGATAACATATCAGAGGAAGTTAAGATACGTCGTTTGAATGAGTTGATTCGCTTACAGACCGAGATCTCAGCTGAACAGAACAAGAAAGACGAGGGCAAGGAGTTTGATATCCTCATCGAACGCTTTGGAAAACGTAGTCGTGAACAGCTGATGGGACGTACTCCACAGAATAAGGCTGTAGTCATGCCACGTGGCAATCATCATATTGGTGAGACAGTCCGTGTACGTATTACAGGCTCAACCAGTGCCACACTCTTTGGAGAAGAAGTATAAATATACTTTACATATAAAGATAAAACCGCAAAACAATTTTGCGGTTTTACTATTTATAGCTATATTTGCAAAATTGAATATAAGATAAGAAGATTAGTTGATGAAGGAATTCATACACGTACTACGCAGGTTCGTACCGCCCTATAAGAAGTATCTTGTGCTGTCAATCATTTTCAACATATTGTCAGCAATTCTCAATATATTCTCCTTTGCAACCCTTATCCCTCTCCTTCAGATTCTTTTTAAAGTTGATGCAGGAACGGGAGCGATGCGTGCAATGGCTTGGAGTGAAGGCTCTTTCAAGGAGGTACTATCGAACAATGCAGATTATTATACGCAGATATACATCACTAGTTGGGGTCCAACAACTGTCTTATTGGTTATTGGATTGCTACTTGCCTTTATGACTTTCCTAAAGACTGGTGCCTATTTCCTTTCTTCTGCATCAATCATTCCTATCCGAACAGGTGTAGTTCGTGACATTCGTAACCAACTCTATGAAAAGATAACATCCCTTTCTCTTGGTTTCTTTAGTGAGGAGCGAAAAGGAGACATCATCGCTCGCATGAGTGGTGACGTACAAGAGGTTGACAATTCTATCATGTCATCTATTGACATGCTCTTTAAGAACCCTGTTCTTATCATTATTTATTTTACCACACTACTTGTTATCTCTTGGCAGTTGACCCTCTTCACGCTCATCTTCGTACCTATCTTCGGATGGTTCATGGGCTTTGTTGGTAGAAAGCTAAAGCAGAATAGTATGACAGCACAGAAGTTGTGGAGTGACACGATGAGTCAGGTAGAAGAGACCTTGGGTGGTTTGAGAGTCATCAAAGCCTTCTGTGCTGAAGGAATGATGAACGAACGCTTTAACAAGATTAACTCACAATACCGCAGCGACATCATGCGCGTGAACATCCGTCAGCAGTTAGCACACCCGATGAGTGAGTTCCTCGGAACGGTTATGATTGTTGTCGTACTTTGGTTTGGTGGTACCCTTGTCTTGGGCGAATCTCCAATTATCAGCGGTCCTACCTTCATCTACTATCTTGTTATCCTCTACAGCATTATCAATCCACTGAAGGAATTCTCTCGTGCAGGCTACAATATCCCTAAGGGACTTGCCTCAATGGAGCGCATTGATAAGATTCTTAAGGCAGAAGTGAAGATACAAGACCCTGAGAAACCTGTTCATATTGATAGTTTCGAGCATGAGATAGAGTTCCGTAACGTCAGTTTTGCTTATACTGATGGTAAGGACGATGAAGATTATCCAGAGCTACACTGGGTATTGAAGAATATTAATCTTGTTATTCCAAAAGGTAAGACGGTTGCCTTGGTAGGACAGAGCGGTAGCGGAAAGTCAACCTTGCTCGACCTCATCCCACGTTACTACGATGTGCAGGAAGGTGAGATTCTCATTGACGGAATCAATGTTAAGGACTTAGGAGTACATGACCTCCGCCAGCTGATTGGTAATGTAAACCAAGAGGCAATTCTCTTCAACGATAGTTTCAAGAACAACATCTCCTTCGGTGTCAATGCAACAGACGAGGCAATAGCCGAAGCTGCGAAGATTGCCAACGCTCATGAGTTTATCCTTCATAGTGAGCATGGATACGACACAAACATCGGCGACCGTGGCGGTAGGCTCTCTGGTGGACAGCGTCAGCGTGTAAGTATTGCGCGTGCTATCCTTAAGAATCCTCCAATCCTCATCCTTGACGAAGCTACATCAGCCCTCGATACAGAGAGCGAACGCCTTGTACAGGATGCTCTTTATAAGTTAATGAAGACTCGAACGACTATTGCTGTGGCTCATCGACTATCAACTATTAAGAATTCTGATGAGATTTGCGTACTGCATGAAGGTGAGATTGTAGAGCGAGGAACGCACGATGAGCTTATGGACATCGAAGGTTACTATAAGAAACTACATGACATGCAAGAGATATAAAGGCTCAAAAGGATTGAAAGATATGAAGAGATTATTAACAACAACATTTGGTTCGCCAATAGCATTAGTGCTCAACTTGCTATTGGCGTATGCCATTTTCTTTGTAGCACGATTGGCATACTTTTTTGTCAATTACAGTTACTTCATCGACGGACTTAGTGCTTCTTCACTCTGGATGTGGGTGAGAGGAAGTCTTCTCTTTGATACAACAGCCATACTTTATACACATATTCTCTACATCGTAATGATGCTCTTGCCACTATGGAGGAAGGAGAACCAAGCCTATCACAGGCTTTGTAAGTGGATATTCATGGTTATCAATGCGCTTTCACTTGCCATTAACCTTGCCGACTCGGTGTATTTTCCTTTCACATTGCGCCGCACAACAACCAGTGTGTTCCGTGAGTTCGATAATGAAAACAATATTGCTGGCATCTTGTTCCACAATGCTATCACACACTGGTACCTTATCCTTATTTTTATTCTCGTCCTGTGGCTTACCAATAAACTGTATGTTATGCCACATACCGACCACAGCCACTATAAAAGTCTGCGTCAACGCTTAGTCTATGGAGCACAACTTTTCGTATGTCTTGCCGTTGCTGCCGTCCTTACAGTGGCTGGTTGTCGAGGTGGACTACAGTCGGGTGTGCGTCCGATAACCATCAGTAACGCCAACCAGTACGTAGAACGTCCTACTGACTGCGCCTTGGTGCTCAATACCCCCTTTGCGCTAATCCGCACGATAGGCAAGTCCGACTTTGTTGTTCCCGATTATTTCCCATCCTTGGCGGCTGCCAGCGAGGTCTACAACCCTATTAAGTGGATGGCTTATAAGGCTCCAGGGCCAAACTCAAACGTACGACTTCCTAACAAGAAGAACATCGTCATCCTCATTGTCGAGAGTTTCGGACGTGAGTATATAGGAGGGTTTAATCGTGACTTCTTCGATGGTAAATACAAGGGATACACTCCGAATGTAGACAAGCTCATTGATAAGAGCCTCGTCTACCGCTTCTCTTACTGTAATGGACGTAAGAGTATTGATGGCATGCCATCAATACTCTGCAGTATTCCTCGCTTCGGAGAACCCTTCATCCTGACCCCAGCTTCAATGAACAACTATACTGGTATGCCTGGACTCCTTAGTAAGTGGGGCTATCAAACGGCCTTCTTTCATGGTGCTAATCGTGGTTCTATGGGGTTCCTTGCATTTGCTAATAAGATTGGATTTCAGCACTACTATGGTCGACAAGACTATGACGAAGACCCTCGCTTTGGTGGGGATAAGGACTTTGATGGCAACTGGGGTATTTGGGACGAACCTTTCTTACAGTACTATTGTACGAAGATGGGTGAGATGAAACAACCTTTTATGACCGCTCTCTTTACCGTCTCAAGTCACGACCCATTTGTTGTTCCTGAGAAGTATAAGGATGTCTATAAGGAAGAACACCTCCCTATCCAAAAGTGCATCCGCTATACCGACATGGCGATAGGCAAGTTCTTCGAGTCTGCCAGCAAGCAACCTTGGTTTAAGAATACTATCTTTGTCCTCACAAGCGACCATACTAACCAGAGTGACCATGAGCAGTATAAGACCGACATAGGCGGCTTCTGTTCACCTATTATTATATATGACCCATCTGGAGAGATAAAGCCAGGACGTGTAGATGGCGTGGCGCAGCAGATTGATATTATGCCAACTCTGCTCTTCCACATAGGTTATGACGATGGACCATACCTTGCTTTCGGTAAAGACCTACTACATACACCGGCGAAGGAAACTTGGGCTGTCAACTATCTGAACGGTATCTATCAATACGTTAAGTATGGTTATGTACTCCAATGGGACGGTAAACAGACTAAAGCTATCTATCGAGTAACCGACGCACTGATGAAGCACAATCTTCTCGGACACGTGCCTGAGCAGGCAAAGATGGAACGAGAACTGAAGGCTATCATCTATCAGTATATGTATCGTATGGTGAATGATAAGATGCATCCAACGATTAAAACCCCAGAGATTCAATGAAAAAAGCCTTTTATAAAACCCTTTACTTCCTTGCTTACGGCTTCTGGTATTTAGTGGCTTTGCTACCATTCCCTGTGTTGTATTTGCTCTCCGATGGTCTTTATCTATTGATGGCAAGGGCGGTAAAGTATCGTCATAAGGTGATATGGAAGAACCTCAAGAACAGCTTCCCTGAGAAGAGTGATGATGAACTCCGTCAGATAGAGCTGGGATTTTATCATTGGTTCTGTGATTACATTGTTGAGACGCTGAAGCTGATGACAATGAGTAAGAAACAACTGATGAAGCGTATGACCTTTACGGGTACAGACGAACTGAACAGGGTGCTTTTTGAAGGCAAATCAGCTGCTGTTTACTTAGGACATTTAGGTAACTGGGAATGGATTACATCCTTACCTTATTGGGTAAATAACGCACTTTGCTGCGAACTTTATCACCCATTGGAAAACGAATACTTCGATCGTCTTTTCAAGTTTGTACGTGAGCGTCAGGGTGCGCTTTGTATTCCTATGCAAGAGTCTTTGCGTAAGATTATACAATTTGGTCGTAGTGGCAAGCCACTCGTTGTGGGTTATATATCTGACCAAGCACCCTTCTGGTGGAGTATCCATCATTGGGTTCAGTTTATGAATCAGGAGACTCCTGTACTCACAGGAGGAGAAAGAATCGTAAAGCACATGAGCCAGGTCTTCGTTTATGGTGACGTGACCCGTACCCGTCGTGGGCATTATAACTGTGAGTTCCGCATCATTCGTGAAGAGACCAAAGGACTACCAGATTATGAGATAACCGACCTCTACTTCAAAGAGCTTGAACAATCAATTCGTCGTCAACCTGAAATTTATCTCTGGAGTCACAACCGTTGGAAGCGTACACGTGCTCGCTTTGATGAATATTTTGAGGAGATTGATGGAAAGGTACGCCTGCGTGAGGGCAAAGAAATGATTTACTAAATCGCTCATTAACGTCAAAGCCTCGTTTCTTCCTCAATCGATAGTGGTGGAGGAGAAAGTAATAAATCTTTAAAGAAACAACGGGAGAGCTTGCAATTTTTGTTGTCTTTCCCACTATGAACATTAACAATAAACCTGCTACACGATGCAAGTAACCCTTGGAATACATTTGTTTAATACATCGAAAAGAGCCCTTAATGGTTGTTTAAGTTATCTTTTGCTGATGCTTATTCCTTCTTATATGTTCTATCAGAGTGGTCAAATATGATTTTTTTTCATGGTGAGAAATATTTATTGTCGTAAAAATAAATGCCAATAGCTAATCAGAGAACCTACTCATAAATCCCTTTCAGTATTGTAAGAATGGTAAAGACATTGACGATTAATACTTCTTTCTTATTGTAATCCTACTATCATAAACCCGAAATAAACAAATCAAATAATGTATAAGAACTTAAATTACTTAATCAAACATTCTGCCGTAATCCTTGTTATCCTCTTGTTCGTTCGCATTTGCTTTGCTGTTGTGTTCGTTCCGATGAGTGTTATCAGCAGTAATCTGTCGGTTCTCCCTCGTTTGTTTTTTAATCTTTTGCGCTTTGATGTGCAGGTGATATGCTATGTGTTGTTACTACCTACGGCTCTAACATTCATCTTAGTAGTCCTTCGTAAGCCTTGGACTGACCATGTGTTGAGCCGTTTTCGTTTGATTTATTTCTCTATTGTCAGTGTTCTTCTGTTGATGATTAGTGGTATAGATATGGGGTTTTATGCTAATTTCAACAGCCATATCAACCTTACGTTCTTTGATTTCTTCAATGAAGGTCCGATGAGTTTGATACAGACTATATGGGAGGAATATCATTGTGTTTATGAAGCTATTATCTTTCTGCTTATTGCATTGCCAGTTCTTTTACTAATCCGTAGATTAGAGTCAGGGAACTTATCTTCTCGTCTTTCTGTACGCTCGTCAAATAGTCGGAACTCATCGCGTCGCAATACAATTAATCTGTCGATTATTATTTTGTTATATATCGTCTTTTTGGCTATTGGTTTGCGTGGTTCAGTATGGCGTTTCCCATTGCAGATAGAGGATACCTTTGTATCAAATCAGAAAGCTCTTAACGACCTTGTTCCGAATGCTGTTTATATGTTGAAGAAGGCTTACAAGGAGAAGAGGAATGCTTTTAAGATTGAGAATACGACTGACTTGTTGAAGCAATATAAGTTCAAGAGCTTGCAAGAGGCACTGGATATCTATACTGGTGGTAAAGTAAGGATAGTGAAGAACGATACGCTAACAGCGCTGCAGCATGCACTCTTTGCAGAAGTGGACCATGGATTGAAGCAATCACAACCCAATATAGTTATTATTTACAGTGAGAGTTGGAGCAATTATCTGTTCAATCTTCAGCAGAAAGATGCGGAGATGTACTTCGGTTTAGAGCGTCATTTCAAAGAAGACCTGTTCTTTCGTAACTTCCAATCTGTACAGAATGGTACAGTAGCTTCGCTTGAGAACCTCTATGTCTCTACTCCTTTTCCACGCTTCTTTGCCTCCGCCTATCGATTCAAGATGCTCCCAACATCGATAGCCTTGCCTTTCAAAGCCAACAATTATACAACGATGTTCATGTCGGGAATGGATGCTGCGTGGGAAAATTGTGCTGAGGCATTGATTCATCAGCAATTCGATGCTATCTATGATAAGTTCTTTCTCTTGAAAGACTATCCCCATGCGACTTATAATAGTATTGGTGTTTACGATGAATACCTCTTCCAAGCGTTGTTAGATAAGTTAAATAAACCGTCAAAGAAACGGCAGATGATAACTGTGATGACGACGACAAATCATCCACCTTTTGAGTTCCCAAAGGACTTGAGACTTCCTCCTTTGCCCGATTCTTTCTATGGTAAGAAGTGTTTTGCAGAGCATAATCGTAAGGTTTTGGATAAGTATCTCACTGGATTCCGCTATTATAACAAAGCACTGAACGACTTCCTCAATCGCTTCAAAGCCTCTACAGCAGCAAAGAATACGATACTCGTTATTACGGGCGACCATAACGTGCGTTCTATCCTTAATTATGATACAATCGACAAGCGGTATGAACATTCCGTTCCGCTCTATGTCTATCTCCCACCTTACCTACGCAAGGAGGTTTATAACAAGCTAACTAATCGATGGGGAAGTCATGATGATATCTTAGCGACATTAGCTCCTTTTGCTTTCCGTAATACAAAGTATTTCAAGATGGGTAAGAATCTCTTAGATACGTCCGTTTCAGATAGTACTTATTATAGTGCAAACGTTGACCAGATAGAAGCTATACCAACCTATCAAAAGAAGGCTGAGCGACTTACTGCAGCTCGCAACTTTCTTAGACAGGTTTACTTTGCAAAACTGTTTCGTTGATATATTCTTTTATAATTTGATTATTTTCATTCATCTTAAAATAATAAAAAACGATGATAAGTATAATAACACCTGTTTTTCAAAGTGAGAGATACTTAGAAAAACTTATAAACTCTATTCTTAATCAGACATACCGTGACTGGGAATTGCTGCTGATAGACGATGGTAGCACGGATGGTTCAGCAGAAATCTGCGATCGTTATGCTCAAAAAGATAAAAGAATACGTGTCTTCCATAAAGCCAATGGGGGTGTTGCTTCTGCTCGTAATCAAGCGATTGAAATGTCCAGAGGAGAGTTTTTAGCTTTTGCTGATAGTGACGACTGGGTAGAGCCTGATTGGTTGGAGCGTTTGTATACAACAGCAAAGGAATATGATGCAGATATTGTTGTATCCGATTTTTATCAAGAGTATTCTCAGAATTCAGTTATGCGAAGTAAAGGAGACCATTCTGTAGACGTTCTGAATAGAGAAGAGGCTCTTTATCTATCTTTTCAAGACAAGATAAAAAGTTATCTGTGGGCAATGATTATGCGAAGATATATAGCAAAGGAACGTTTTGGTACTTATCATGCTTATGAGGATTATGCAATCGTTTTTGCATGGATGGTTCATGCCAGTAGAGTTGTCTTATTGCATACTCCCCTTTATCATTACAGACAATCGGTCTATAGTTGTCTTCATAATCATATGGAACAAAATAATATAGATTGGTTTAATGCGAGTATCGAGCGTTATGAATTGATAAAAAGTGCGAACTTCCTACAGGATAATATCTCCCGTTTTAATGTTGCTTATGTTCGTATCTTGGTGAAAGGAGCAAAAGATCTAGTTCGTGCTCCGTATAGTAGTGAGTTTAAATTGAATTTATTAAGGTTAGCTTTGTCTGAAATTCAGCGTGTTCATATTTCTTCTCCTTATAAAATGTTAGGCTTAAAGTATTTTATCCGATATACATTGCTCTGTAAGAACTTAAAACTATTCAAGTATATTGTGGAAAAAACGGCAATATTCTCTATTCAGAATAGGAGGAATAATGATGATTTATATTCATAAAGTTGCAAGGAGTTAGTGTTGTACCTTAATGTGGCAGCATTACTGCTTGTGAGATAATTTTATATATTGAGATGTCTTTTGGAGCATTATACATTGATATATGAGGGGGCGTGGGCGTGGTTCTTGCCTATACACGAAATATCCCACCAAAACTAATGGGAAGTTTGAAAGCATAAAGGTATGTTCTTCCTTCTATTAAGTTGTTCATGTTGATGGATGTGACATCGAATTTCTCATAACCCAGTTCAATGCTCTTCCATTCTTTCATCTGTAGGGATCACCTCGTTGCGGCTGCCACAGTTGACAGAGATTCCGCTGACTTCTCACGACAAGTTTTGCTCTGCGACTTTCGTAAAGACAACTAATCCTCACGTCCGTGAGACCTCCTCGGATAAGGGCATTGTCTTTCCACCTTATATCTACTTCATTTTTTCGCTTCGCTCAAGGAAACTCCACCAACCGTTCCGAATAGCTATGGGACTTTGATTTGGTTGGCAATCTCATCCACGGTCATTTGCCTTATATGAAGTTTCTGTCCGTTAGGTCAGATGTTTGCCGATGGCTTCCTTCAGATTTAACTCACGATGAACACCCTTGCCTATATAATTCCCGATATTAGGGCTTACTCGGGACTTACACCCACTAGACAATGCTCATGCCGAGCGTACCAAATAGAGGGTGTATGCTTTTACGCTTACACCCTCTATCTTTATGACCTTTTTTGTTTATTTTTATTCATCTTCTGTCTGTTTCTTTATCTTAGCTTCAATTATCTTGGCCACTACAATAAACTGATAAAAACCTGTCATCACGCTATCAATAAAGCCGGTGACGCCATTTCTTATTTCTCCATTCATAAAGTAGGATTTGAAGAAACGCCAGAAAGGACGGAAGAGTAATGCACCAACTCCATAGTTCTTGCCCTGTTTTTTGAGGACTTCGTTAGTGGTATAGCGGTTACATTTCTCTAACATATCAGCTAAATAGTTTTCTGCTAAGTGAATCAATTGTACGTTGTAAAGATGTTTGTCAATGTACTCTACTTTCCCCTGTACTTGTGGAATGGCATGTATTAGTGGAGGCCAAAAGGTTCCTTCACGAATAAAGAAGCGTAACTGATAATCCTTTGAAAAACCTTTCTTAGGAGTGTTCATAAATCGGTTCTGCCTTGGAATATAAAGACCTTTCGCACAGTTAGGTTTATTGATATGCTGATATAGATAGGTTCTCAGTTCTGGTGTTACCAATTCGTCGGCATCAACGACGAGTAGCCAGGGACTTTTAGCACTCTGTAAGGCAAAGTTTCGAGCTGGTTCGACGCAGGTATGATTCTTTTTTGGGAAAGTGACAACCTTACATCCGGCACGTTGAGCAATCTCTACGGTATGGTCAGTACTCTCCATATCGCAGATAACAACCTCATCGAAGTCCTTAACGGAGTCGAGTACACGCTGCAGGAATTTCTCTGCATTGTAGGTATTGATAACAACTGATATCTCTTTTTTTTCCATCTTATGGGCAAAGATACGATTTTTTTCTGTACATTTGCATCATACCAATTGAAAAAATAATAAAGAAGTAATCGATAAATAAGCATATAGTTATGATACCCAAAGTTATTCATTACTGCTGGCTCAGCAACGACCCATATCCAGCTAAGATACAGAAGTGTATGGACACTTGGAAGAAGGTGTTGCCTGACTATGAGATAAAATTATGGAACACTGAGAACTTTGATATGTCAAAGGCACCAGTCTATGTGCGTGAAGCTTTCGAACAACGTAAGTGGGCTTTCGCTGCCGATTATATCCGTATGTATGCGCTATATACCGAAGGTGGCATCTATCTTGACTCTGATGTAAAGGTCTTGAAATCGTTTGATGAGTTTCTTCACTATAACTTCTTCACCTCCTTGGAATATCATCCAAAGCAGATAGAGATGACTGGTGCGATGGATATGATTGATGATAAGGGAAATCGTATTAAGGATGGTTTCGTTTCAGGCATACAGATTCAGGCTGCAGTGATGGGTTCTGAGGCTGGCTGTCAATTTGTGAAAGATGTCTTGGATGACTATGAAAAGCGTGAGTTTGTTTATCCAGAAGGTTCAAGATTAGTTTGTAAGGGGGTAATCTCACCATTTGTCTATGCCCGAGTAATGGAAAAGTATGGCTTTAAGTACTTGGATAAGGACCAACCACTCGAAGACAATATGATGGTGTTCCGTTCGGAAATCTTTGCAGGTAACAAGTATGAGGCTACACCAGCTTCATACGCCATCCACTATTGTGCTCATAGCTGGAAGCGAACACCGATGGAGAAGTTAAACCGATGGTTGAAAAGGAATATCCCTTGTCTGTTTCCTAAGAAATAAAAGTGATGAAAGATAGAATAAAGCAACTCTTACACCACCCTTTACTCTCTAACCGATGGTTCTTGATGGGCTTATGGTTTATCATTGCCCTCGCAGGAATGCTGAAGTACAATCGAAGTTTCAATAACTTCCTAATTTTTCGTGGTGTTTACTGGCACACAGTGAACCAAACTTCACTCTATGCGGCCTATCCTGCAGAGTATTCTGATGTGAACCATTATGGCCCTGTGTTCTCACTTGTCATCGCACCCTTTGCACTTTTGCCGCTTTGGGCAGGTATGTTGCTGTGGTTATTGTTCTTAACAGCGTGGCTATATGTTGTTATTGTCCGTTCAGGACTACGTGAACAACAAAAGATATTCATACTTTGGTTCTGTGGAATAACACTTCCAACGGCCCTCTTTATGCAGCAGTTCAATATTGCTGTGGCTGCAATGATTCTCTCTTCTTTCTTTCTTATTGAGAAAGAGAAGGACGGCTGGGCTGCTTTTTTCATCGTCTTAGGAACGTTGGTGAAGCTATATGGCATCGTAGGATTGGCTTTCTTCCTCTTCTCTCGGCATAAGCTGCGTTTCTTGATGTGGCTTGTCGTATGGTCAGTTGTACTCTTCTGTGTGCCAATGGCTATCAGTTCGCCTTCGTATGTCATAGAACAATACCACGAATGGTTTACTTGTTTGGTGGAAAAGAATGCAGAAAACCTTGGCTCAATACAACAGAATATCTCTCTGTTAGGGCTTGTTCGTCGCACAACAGGCTGTATGAACTATTCAGACCTATGGCTGATTCTGCCTGGAATGACACTCCTTGCTCTTCCTTACCTGCGTTTTTCACAGTATAAGAACCTTGCCTTCCGTGAGACAATACTTGCGTCTGTACTCTTGTTTGTTATTCTTTTCAGTACCGGTAGCGAAGCCAGTGGATACGTGATAGCCTTGTTAGGCGTTTGTATATGGTACACGGCTGCTCCATGGAAGCGTGGAAAGTGGGCGATAGCATTGATGGTCTTTGTCTTCCTCCTCTCTGGTATGGGTAGTAGTGACCTCTTCCCGAAGTTCATCCGACAGGAATTTATCAAGCCATACGCCCTTCGTGCGTTGCCAATCAGCATTCTCTGGTTATGGCTTTGTTATGAGTTATGTACGAAGGATTACACCCCAATAGAAAAGGTTGAAGCCCATGAGGAAGAAGATAATAGGTTATGATGCTAAGCGAATCGTAAGAAATGGTACCGGATTAGGTAGCTATGGGCGTACACTCATCAACGACCTTGCTCCATTGATGCCTGACACAAACTTACGACTCTATGCTCCTGATGCTGGATGTGACGACCTTCGCAATCAGGTTGAATTGCGAGATAACGTGCAGTTTTGCTATCCTGACCACCTTTGTTTCCGTCTGCAGCGTGACTGGTGGCGTGTGAAAGGGGTAGTAAAAGACTTGAAAAGGGATGGAGTACAACTCTATCATGGGCTTTCGGGTGAACTTCCTTCAGGCTTAGCTGCAGTAGGAATCCCTGGTGTTGTCACTATTCATGACCTTATCTTCCTACGTCATCCAGAGTTCTATCCGGCTATTGACGTTTTCTTCTATAAGCGGAAGTTCTATCAGACATTACAGGAAGCTACGCGCATCATTGCTATTAGCGAATGTACGAAGCGTGACATCTTATATTATGGTGACTTTCCTGAGGATAAGATAGACCTTGTTTATCAGAGTTGTAGTACGCAGTTCAGTCAGTCGGTCAACCCATCACTGATAGAAGAGGCCCGCCGTAAATACCAACTCCCACAACGTTACATCTTGAATGTAGGAACGATAGAAGTGCGAAAGAATATTCTTTTGGGTATTCGCACTATGGCAAAGCTACCTTCCGACTTACATCTTGTCATCGTAGGACGGCAAACTAAGTATCAAAAGAAGCTTGATGCAGAAATCAAACGCTTAGGAATTGGCGAGCGAATCCATTTCCTTCAAGGTGTACCCAACGATCTTCTTGCAGCTATTTACAATCAGGCTGAGGCTTTCATTTACCCTTCTCGTTACGAAGGCTTTGGTATTCCAATCATTGAAGCCATACAAAGTGGATTGCCGGTAGTAGCTGCTACGGGTAGCTGTTTGGAGGAAGCAGGTGGCCCTGGTTGTCTTTATGTAGGTCCAGATGACGTTGATGGCAATGCGGCTGCAATCCTTTCAGCGATAGAGAATCGTAAGGGAATAGTCAGCAAAAGCCAACTCTACGTAAAACGATTCGAAAATCAAGATGTAGCCTCCCAGATTCTTGAGGTATATGATAAGTTACCACTATTTTAATGTTTTCACTATAAAGATGTAGCCTCCCAGATTCTTGAGGTATATGATAAGGTATAAAGCATCATCCCCAAGCCCTTTTCTTGTCAGAAAGAGCTTGGGGATAAGTTTATTCTTCCCTTTTCTATTGTTGTGTTACTGCTTAGCACCAATCCCGCTAACCATTAACACCAATCATCCAACACCCATCACCCAAACTATTTCTTTCCTTTCACGAATACAAGTCGTAATAAAACGAAGTTGATAGGTACTACTATCACCATCACAAGGATAGGTGAAAGCCATTTGTTTATACCCATCCAAAGGAAGAGATGGAGCAGTCCAATCTCTAAAAGATAATTGAGTATGTGACTGCCAACGAAGCCAGCAACATTATTCTTTGTTGGTTTTCCCTTAAAAGTAAAGTAGGTTGTAAGTCCGTAGTTACAAAGAAGTCCCACTCCGTAACCAGCTGTATAGGCAATGGTTGTGTTCGTGAAAAGCAGACACAGACAGTAAATACCATAATGAATAAGCGAACACAGCGTACCTGTTATGCCAAATCGAAACAGTCGCCAAAAGTCTTTCTGCCAATGCTGCCAAAGCTCTTTTATACGTTGTGCCATATAGAATGATTGTTAATCGAGTATTTGACTGATGTTATAAAGCGGACGCTGCTTTACCTCTTCATATATTTTGGCAATATAAACTCCCACTGCACCGATAGAAATCATCAGCATAGCACCCACAAGCCAAATACTAAGAATGAGTGAAGCCCAGCCTGCCACCTCTGTATGATTGAGGAAAGCATGGACGACATAGATACCAATGCAGAGCGTGACGAACAAGAAGGCGATACCAAGGTAGATGACATAGTAGATTGGTTTCACGGAGAATGATGTGATACCGTCCAATGCCAAGCTGAGCATCTTACGCAAAGTGTACTTAGACGTACCAGCCTTACGTTCGCTGATGCGGTCGTCAACCGTTGTAGATTTGAGTCCAATAGAAGGGATGAGGCCACGTAAATAGAGGTTGCGCTCCTTATAATGCGAGAGTATCTCTAAGGACTGACGACTCATCAGACGGAAGTCAGCATGGTTAAAGATACTGTTCACGCCCATCGTTTCTTGTAGATGATAGAACGCCTGTGCAGACATACGCTTCAAGATTGGGTCGGCTTTGCGCGAAACCTTTACACCATAGACAATCTCATTGCCTTCATTAAAGGCTTCAACCATCTGTGGAATACATTTCTTATAGTCGTCTTGCAGGTCGGCATCAAGTGTGATAACAGCATCAGCCCAGTCCTTTGCTGTCATCATACCAGCCATAATAGCATTCTGGTGACCCACATTATGAGCGAGGTTGATACCCTTTATACGTGGATGCTGGCTGTGGAGCTGTTGGATAATCTCCCATGTTCGGTCACGGCTTCCGTCATTGACAAACACAATCATCGAGTCATCGGAAATCTTTCCCTGACTGATGAGTTCGTCGAATAGCTCCATGAGCTGTGCTGCCGACTGTTCTAAAACCTCTTCCTCGTTGTAACATGGAGAGACTGTTGCGAGTTTTATCATATCTTATATTCTGCTTGTTGAGGTGTTTATAGGGAGCGTTTCTTAGCCTGCTTTCTGCTATTCAGAGCGGGAATTCAACTTATTTCTTCTGGCGGTTGACAAAGTCAACGTAGGTAATAAACTCCTGCTTGTCTGCCTTCATTGCCTTGATAAAGCGGTCGAGACGCTGTTCTAAATCGTGTCCACTGTTGTTCTTAATGATAAATGGCATCTTAAACTCTGGATGTGACTTGAGATCATAGAACTCCCATGGGTGGAAATAGGTCACGAAATAGCCATCATGGTGCAATACTTGTCGAACTAAACGAAGATAGAACCACTCTGGGAAGTTGTGCATAGACAGCCAAAAGAGCGGGATGCGCAGGTGAGGACTAACGCTGGCAGGTATCTGCATGACCTTTCCTTGCATAAACCATGTGCGTGGAGTGGTGAGGTGCATATATCGCCCCGGTATGAAAGCAGGGTTCAAAGAAGAGTTATAAAGGTAGCCAGCCTTCTCTATATCCTCATCTGATACAGGGAACATACGTGGCTGACGATAGCCCGCAACTTTCACACCTGTTACACGTTCGATGATTTCCTTAGAACGGAAAACGTCCTCAGGCTTGGGTTGCCAGTGGTCAACACCATGACAAGCGACCTCGTGACCTTCGTTTTTTATGCGCTCCATGACTTCTGGCGCCAGTTCAGCAAAGTTGCCCGTGCAGAAGAAGGTAGCGCAAACGTTATTCGCCTTCAGTATGTCGAGGATGCGATTCGTACCCTCTACTGATACCTTCATACCTTCTTCAAGCGAGAAATCTACCCCATGTTCGCGAGGTACATCAAACTCTTCCGTATCGAAGCTTAGTAATATCATTTCTCTTCTGTTTCTTTATTTGTCCGGTTTCCTTCATCAAAAGAAAGCTATTCTACAAACCCTTTTTCCTTTTGAGGATAGCCTTAACAACGGCTTTGACCATGTCTTGTTTTATTGTGGAAAGCTTTCATTTGTGGAAAGTATTGCAAAGTTACAATAAAACTCTGATATTATCTCTTAATTCTACAGCGTAAAATCTTTTAAGAAAGCCAAGTGTTTGAGAAACAAAGTTCTCAAGTCACTTGGATATGTCTGAATATTCTGAACCTACATATAAATAAAGCATACAACTTTGAGTTCTTCCTTGAATAAAACAGTATTTCATTGTTGTTGTCATACTTCCCATTGGATTGGGGATTTCATACTTAGTCAAGCCTCAAATAACTCTAAAAAATCCAGAAATCAACTGATAGAGTCCCTCAAAGAGATATTTTAATAGATAAAATTTTCTCGCAGGGAATAACGTTGCGGACTTAAAGTATATTATGAATCACTATTTTTGTTCTTCGGTAGTTTTTGTGAGATTTGTTCTATCTTTTTCTCGTCTCGTGCAACCTTGCGTTCCAGTTTCTTAATATCTTCTGCGGGTGGAAGGTCTTCTGGCTTGATACCACGCTGTCCTAACATATTACGCCCGCAAAAGATTCAAGATATTTGTATCTTTCAGATAGTCAATAAAATAAGTATGAATAAAGGGTAAATGGGTTACGATTTGGAAACGAGCAAGTTTCTTACCCTTTCTTTATTCTGCATTGTCTCAAAGAATATTTAACTCAACAATGCAAAGGTAGTTTATTTATTGAAGAAAACAAAAGAGAACATCAACTTTTACCATCAGGGGCTATTTCCGTCAATGAATATAGCTTATGCCCCTACAGAAAAACGGAGTCCCATTTTCAGCGGGTATACACCTGACATTCCCCTGTTTGCATGCATTTAAAGTGCTCGAAATGTTAAAAATGCACTTTCTGCAGAAATTTTCTTCGATTTTCTTGGCAATTTCATTTTAATACTTTATTTTTGCGATATAATAGTAAAAGATTTTGGAGTATGGAATACCTGCGGACTATTTTACTATATGCCTTGTACATGTCGCGTATCTTTCCAATTCGTGGCGTTTGACTTTTCGGTTGGTCTATCACAATTACAACTTTTTCTTCCCATAGTATCTTTTTGCCTTTATACTGGATATTACCAAAATATCCTCTATAAGCTTAATTTCTTATTAGCATAAATGTTATATAAGCATCCATTTAATAGTTAACTAAAATTTTAAACCGATGAAAAATAAAGTTATTTTACTGATGTTGCTGTTTGTCTTTACTTATACTAAGGCACAGGGGCAGACGGTTGTTTACACATATAATGCACAAGGTAGTTGTACTTCCCGGGTTATTAGGGGAACACTTCTCAAAGCCAAGAAAGCCCTAAAAACTTCTACAGACACGAAACTGTTAAAAGTAGACCTCTCTCCAGCACCAACTTTTCAAGATCAACTTTCTATCTCAATTGTGGGATTGCCTTCAGACCATAATTTATCATACATCATGGCAAATGTATCAGGTCAAGTTGTCTTCAATGATTTAATTGGGAATGGAACTACTACCTTAACGACTACAAACCTGCCAAAAGGAATTTACATTGTTAAAGTAAGTGGAGAGGACTTTGAAAAATCATATAAATTGCTTAAAAATTAGAGCTTATGAAAAAACATTTACTTCTTTTGATATATTTATTGATAACGATAAGCAGTCTTGCACAGGAACGTCTTTATACTGATAAAGAACACGGAGGAGTCGGAAATGGAGTTTTCGGCAAAATCAATGATGAGATAAATGTTTCTCCTACAGGACAACTGTCATACGAAATCCCGATACCAGCTCTTCCCGGAACAGGTGGTATGAAGCCGAATTTATCAGTATGTTACAACAGTTCCACGAAAAATGGTTTGGCTGGATATGGCTTTGACCTTATGGGACTATCCATTATAAGCCGAATTCCATCAGACAGGTTTCATGATGGGATGGCCACAGCAATAGATTTTACTAGTCATGATCATTTTGCATTGGACGGTCAGAGATTAATAAAATATAACTATTCTTATGGTACGGAAACAGAATATAGAACAGAAAACAATTCTTTCGCAAAAATCTTGGCAAATGGAAAAAGTACCAACCCTACATCTTTCACGGTATATACCAAGTCCGGATTGATATATGATTATGTAACCGTATCAAAAGCATTAGGTAAGGCAGAAACAGACTCAACCCTGTTTTGGCTTGTGTCAAAAGTATCTGACACAAAAGGTAACTATTTCACCGTCACATATGGTGGTGAGGCTAGTACCAATGATTTCTATCCTTCACGAATTGACTATACGGGAAATGCCACGGTAGGATTGTCTCCTTATGCCTCAATCCGTTTTAGTTACATGAGCAATCCTTATTCACCGGTTACTTATGTCAATGGCGCGAGAGTTAAAAGGAGCCAACTTCTTTTTTCTATAGCACTGTTCATGGGAGACCAAGTCGTGCGTAACTTTCAGTTTAATTATCAAGTCGAAAAACGCAAATATCAACTTTCAGAAGTAACAGAGACCGCGTCTGGAGGAGAACATAAGAATCCGACACAACTGACGTGGACCAATCTTAGCGATTTTAAGGTACAGAATTACAATTACTCCCAGACAAAACTTATTCACAAGGCGACTTTGACTGTAGGTGATTTCAATGGCGATGGATTGGCAGATTTCATAGCAACTCCAGAGAATGACAGAGCAGGTTGGAAAGGCTGGAAACTTTTTATAAGTCATAGCACTTACTTTGAACAGGTCGCAAGTGGGACATGGAACTGGAATGACGATAAACTTGAGCAGGTTGTCTGTGGGGACTTTAACGGTGACGGTTATGCCGATGTTGTTGCAAAACGATGCCATTCCGGCAAATGGCATAACTGCGACTTATACACAACATCGGTGGACAACAACGGAAAGATAAGTCTTGCTTTCTCGAAATGTTTCATCTCGCTTGCAAGAGATTATACAATCCAAACCGTAGAATTGAATGGCGATGGAGCTGCTGACTTGTTCGCATGGCTTTCGAATTCCAAGGAGTGTAAACTAATCCGCTCAAAGGAGGGGGCAAATGGGTTAACACCTTTAGATTATACGGCGGTTAGATATTGTTCCGAAAAGTGGGACAGGGTTGAATATGGCGATTTCAATGGAGATGGGCTGACAGATGTGATGAATCTTAATGACAACGGCAACTGTATCATGTATTGCGATGGTGCGGGAACCATGACTAAGGAGGATAAATCGTCATGGCCTAATAAGAACCATTATCTGGAACTTGGAGATTTCAATGGAGATGGAAAGACTGACATGCTGCTTACTGGGTGGACAAAAAATCCCAATAGAGGAGGATGGAGTACTTGGTGCATCAATTATTCAAAAGGGGATGGCAAGTTTACCACAGAGTATTATGAAAAACCCTTTGATGCACGTTCAAAGCAACTGTATATTGCGGATCTAAACGGTGATGGATTCGATGACTTCCAGGCCATCGACAAGACATCTTCTGGAAGTAATATGACGCAACCGCAGGCCTACCTTAGTGACGGGAGAGGCAATTTTTATAAACAGGTAAAAGGTGGTAATGTATATGCTACGGACAAGTGGCATTTCTATGTTGGCGATTTCAACGGTGACGGCAAAGCCGATTTCGTTTGTACCTCTAATTGGAATAAAAGCAACTGGGATGGTTATCAGGTTTATTTGATGCCATCTGACAAACATAGTCTTTTGACGGGTATCAAAGACGGTTTGGGCAATTCCACCAATATTGATTATAAATATCTGACAGATGAAAGTGTATTTACCAGAGGCAGGACAAATTCATATCCTCTTGTCTCCATAGGTTTGTCATGGCCTGTAGTGGCGTCTGTTTCAACACCTGATGGAATTGGCGGGACTAATGTGACATCATACAGATATGAAAATGCGTTATTCCACAAAAACGGGCGTGGCTTGCTTGGCTTTGAAAAATGCTATGTGAAAGACGAGACCACCAATACATTGAACACTACGGAATATTCGGTGAACACCGAAAAATATGTGATTGCGCCCAAGCATAGCCGGACCACTGTCAATGGCAAGGTGATTGAGGAGAGCTACCATACATATACACTTAAATCAAACTATGCTTCGTCGTCCTATAATTCTAGCATCTATACCTATATGCCGATGACGGTTCATCAGAAGAACTACGAGTTTAACACCGGTGAACTAATCAAGGATGTAAAGACAGACTATGAGTATGACACTTGGGGGAATACCACAAAGACCATTGTTAAGGATGGAAGCATTGAGACAACCACCACCGGCACTTTCATCAATAATACTGACAAATGGCTTTTGGGCAGACTAACGGAATGTACTGTTTCCAAATCCAATGAGAGTGGTACAACAACTCGGAAGTCCTCATTCGAATATGATCCAAATTCCGGCTTGTTGACCACAGAAGTGTTTGCCCCGGGAAATACCGAATTGGGTTATAGAAAAACATACGTCCACGATGGCTTTGGAAATATCGTTAAAAGTACTGTTTCTCCTTTTGACAACTCATCAGAAAGGATTACCCAAACCCGCTATGATGCCAAGGGCAGATATATCGTATCCTCTACCAACTGTTTAGGATTTATTGAAACATTGAAATACAACGAGGTGGAGGGACTTGTTACCGCTTCAACGGATAAGAACGGCATTGTTACTAATTACACTTACGATAAATTTGGTAATCTTGTTACAGCATCTACCCCTATCTCAAAAACATTGAAAACTACGGGGTGGAGTGCCGGAATGTCTGATGCACCAGCGAACGCATTGTATTTTGAGTGGAACAAGACTACAGGAGAGCCTTCTTCCATCGAGTTCTACGACTGTTTAGGACGTCTGTTGAGAAAAGTTACGGAGTCGGTTAACGGAAAGAAGGTCTACATAGACCGGACTTATGATAAGAAGGGGCTTGTCGAAAGGACTTCTGAGCCATATTATGTCGGCGGACAACAGTATTGGAGCAAGAATGAATACGATGCTGTGGGCAGGACTACTGCGCAAACTGCCCCTGATGGAAGCCGCCACATCTTCGCATATAGTGGACTTAAGACTACGGCAACGGACCCACTTGGAAGCATCAGTACAAAAATTAGCAATCTTAACGGCTTGCTGGCTTCCAGTATTGACAATGCTGGTACAGGCATTACTTACAAATATGATGCGGATGGAAAGTGCATAGAAACTAAGGGACCAAGGACGACCATTCACTGTTCCTATGACATAGCAGGAAACCGAATAAGCTTGGATGATCCGGATTTAGGGCATTCCCAGGACACATACAATGCGTTTGGAGAGCTCATTGCCCATCAAGACGGTCACGGGGAGACCCGATTTGAATATGACACTGGTGGACGTATCATACAGGAAGTCCGACCGGAGGTAACGATTTCAACTACATATGACAAAGGATGGAAGGGTGCTGTTGACGAAGTCGTTTCTGTGGGTTCCATACAGTATTCAGAGACATATACTTATGATAATTACGGACGGGTTATCAAGAAAAATACTGTCATAGATGACAGGGCGTATGAGACGTCGTATACATACAACTTGGCAAATCAGGTTGAGACCATAAAATATCCCAAAGGACTGAAAGTTAAGAATGGGTATGATGCCTGCGGAATACAGATATCAGTTTCAAATGCCGACAACCAGAAACTCTATTGGAAGCTCCATGACTTGGATGCAAGGGGACAGATAGAGAAGGAAGAATTCGGAAACGGTCTCATCACAACAACAGCTCATGATCCCCAAAAAGGTACCATCTCCAGCATATTGACACCCGGAATTCAAAATTGGACATACAGTTTTGATGCCGTGGGCAATCTTGTCACACGTCGTGATTTAAAGAGAAATCTATCGGAATCCTTCTCGTATGATGGTTTGTATCGTCTGACAAATGTTCGTAAGAACGGTCAGGTGACGCAGTCCATGACTTATGACAACGCTGGCAATATAACTAGCAAGTCTGATGTCGGAACATATATCTATACAGACGGTTCCAACAAGTTGTCTTCCATTACGGATTGCAAGCGTTCCATTGCGACTTGGGATGAAATCAGCTATAACTCTTTCGACAAAGTAGCCAAGATTGTATCAGGCGATAAAACAATGCTGATAGAATACGGTCCAGACAAATCGAGAGTATTGGTAGACATTCAGGGAGTGCGGAAATATTATGTGGATAATCTGTTTGAGCAGACGGTTGAAAATGGCAAGATAAGTGGCACAAACTATATCTTTGTATTTGGAAAGGCTGTGGCAATACTCTCACAGGATGCTAATGACATTGAAGATGTAAAATACCTACATCATGACCACTTAGGCTCCATTCAGGTTTATTCTGATGAACTCGGCAAGCTGTATCAGGAACTAAGCTATGATGCATGGGGATTAAGGCGTAACCCGGAGACATGGGTAGTATTTGATGTGGTGGCATCAAGCAATGCTTATAATGATCATGGCTTCGGCGGGCATGAACATATTGACCTGTTTGAACTGGTCAATATGGACGGTAGAATGTATGACCCTGTCGTGGGACGTTTTATTTCTGCTGACCCGTTTATACAGAGCCCAGACTTTACACAAAGCCTGAACCGCTATGCGTATTGTATAAACAACCCTCTTTCCCTGATAGATCCATCCGGATATAGCTGGTTTAGCAAAAACTGGAAAACAATTACTGCGTCTATAGTTGGTATAGCAGTCTCTGTCGTAACACTTGGGTCTGGCACTACCCTAGGAGCTGCTATCATTGCTGGTGCAGTAGGAGGTGCTGCTGGCGCATTGACGGGTGCCCTACTTAACGGGGCTAATATTGGACAAATAGCAAAAAGCACCTTTATCGGAGCCGTAGTTGGTGGTGCAAGCGGTTTCTTAAATTTTGCCTCAGGTGGTGGAACTATATGGGAACAACTATTTAAACATACATTTTCTCAGGGTTGGTTAGAAGGAGTACAAGGAGGTAATATGTTCCATGGTTTTATGATGGGGGCTGTATCGGGAGCAGGCGGATATGGCATTAACAAAGCTACAGATATGACAAAAGCATTAAAAATCATATCTGCTTCTATCGTTAGTGGAACAATAGATGAAATAGGTGGAGGTAAATTTGCAAATGGAGCTGTTACAGGAGCCTTTTCATTTCTTTTTAACGATTATATGCATTTAAGAAAAACAAAAATGCATCATAGAGGTAAAATTCTTGTCACTTTTCCTTTTGATGAAAAAGTCGGAGCTGGAAATGCATTGATGACAGTTGACACTTATGTTTATATAAATGATCATGTACAGGCCAAGATTCTCGATGCACATGTTATGCTAACATCATACTCTAATATTTCCGATATAGATGTTGAAGGTGCGTTCGAAGTAGAATTTAAAGTAGGAAGTAAGAAGTCGGAATACTCTTTTAAAAAAACAACCGGAACATATGTTGTTCCTTCTGGAACAAATTTTACAGGTGATGTACATATTGATAATGTTAGCTATAGAAATGCACTCCCAATAAATTTAAACGTATCTGGAGGTTGGAATTATAGCACACCTGGGGGATGTGGGTCACTTACAAGACCGACTATTATAGGTTTACTTATACCTGCAAGATATAATCATAATTTCAGAATAAAATAACTAACTAATAAGTTTCTATGAGAAAGATATTGTATATTTGTATTGGCCTCGTATTGATTATTGGATGCGCCAAAGGACAGAATAAAGAAGATCTCAAAGAACTTCGTGACAGTTTAGACAATGTGTTCTTTATGGGTTATGTGCGTAACGACACAATAATGTTTAAAAGAGCATTGGAACTTTCGAACTATTTACTTAGTGCTGATACTTCGAATATCGATAAGAGACAATATTATCATTATCGTTCCATAATCTTCTTTTCATTGGGGCGCATGGATGAGGCTATGGCTAATGCTGAGCATGCAGTTTTGACCCTTCAAGAAAACAATCCGTTACGGCTTATCTTTCTGTCTGAAAAATACTTAAGAGAACATAATAAAGACTCAGCTACTTATTACATTGAAAAGACAATTGCTGTTTGTGACAGTTCTTTGAATGATGAGTACAACGAGGATATGGCTATTAATAAGATTAAAGCAATTTATCTGCGTGATGGAGAGAAGAATGCAAAGATTTATTTGTCAAAACTATTAAGGGCACATCCAAGCCCATTGCTAAAATCATTAGACGGAGACTGGAATGAATGGGTTCGCATGAATGATGAAGAATTAAAACTGATGAATATTAAGATCTTGAGATAGAAATGGTATGTTGGAAAGCTAACTTAGTATTCAATTATTGTGCTAGCAAACACAAAATAGTGATGTTCTAAGTGTATGATGCCTTTTAGAGGTTTTGCATATTCCTGCTGTAAGGTAAACCTCTGTGGCAAAAGTTGACCTGCCTTTCTTAACCTGCTAAAATGTTCTTTATATCTCTAATCATGACTTTGGAGTGATTTAATCCCCTTTCGGGGCAAGGGTCTTTGTGGGACAAATGGCAATTTGTGGTACAAAGACACACCTTGCCAGTATAAAGAAAGAGAAAGTTTGTTATGTTCCATAAAGTAACCTTTCTGGGGTGCTTTTGATAGGCGAGAGTTCAAAGTTCAAAAAGTAAGTCAAGAGATAAGTTTAGACTAATTTCTTGACTTACTGACTTTATGAGCTGACATATTTTTGACCAAAGTCATAACTGACCATTTGACTTAAGTCGCGACTGATTTCTTAACTTAACTCGTAACTTACCTGTTTGCGGTATTGGATTATAATACCTTTCAAGCATAGTCTGTATGTCGCTCTGTTTGTAAAGTATCTTCCCTCCGATTTTGTAGAAAGGAAGTATTCCTGCATTTCTGTACTCTTGGAGCGTGCGTGTGCTGAGCCGTAATTGGCTGCATACCTCCTCACCAGTGAGGTAAACCTCTCCGCCCAGCATCGGACGGGCGGTAGCACAATAACGCTCCAGTTTCTTTAAGATGCCCTCCATCAGTTGTGCAAACATCTGCATCTGAGGGTCTTCCTGCGTAATGATTTCATTCTCCGACATAATTCATTCATTGTTTGCATTCAGTAACTCCGTGATGTCGCTCTCCTTGTAATAACACTTGTGTCCAATCATTGAAAAAGGGATTTTTCCCGTATCTCTGTATGATTGCAGGGTACGCTTGCTGATGCCCAAATGCTTGCACACGGCTTCGTTGTCAAGCCATTCGTCCTTTTCGGGCGGATTGCCGATGAGTTGTTCGATACGATGGACAAAGTCTGCAAAGTCGGAGTGGTGTCGCTCCCACGCTTTGCGGTCGATGATAATAAGTTTCATTGCCTTAATTTTGTTTTGATTACTTTGTTGTTGCTCGGCAAACAAACTGTTATGCAGTCTGTTGCCGTACTTATCGGATGCAAAAGTAAGTCCTCAAAAGCATCGCTGCAAGGAATGAGGAAAAGCAGGGAAATGTTAGGAAAACAAGAGAAAAGACCACGAGAAAATTCCTCAGCGTTATTGCGGTAATGAGATGAGGTGCCGGCTCTTTCCTTTTATTGCATATTTGTTGGTCTATCGACAGTTCGATAGTTCGACAAATCGAGATGTCGAACTATCAATAGTTTGTTTTGACGATAGTTTGTCTTGACAACAGATAGTCTTGACAATAAATTGTTATGACAATAAATTGTTATGACAACAAATTGTTATGACAACAAATTGTTATGACAACAAATTGTTATGACAACAAATTGTACAGACAATAAGTTGTACAAAAAAAGGCTTGTCATATAATAAGATTGTCAAGACAATCGTTAGTTCTAACTATTGTTTCTATAATTCGCTTTTGCGTCCAAAGAGCCTGAGTATGCCGTATTCTTGTCGTGCCTATCTCTCTACGGCAGCCCTGCCCTGCAAGGTTGGGAGAGATGAATACGACCGCACGGATATTGAGAATTGTAGTACCGCCTTGAAAAAGAAAAATCCTGCGGTGGAGATTCTTCTCTCCATCCGCAGGACTTGACCTTGTCAGGGCAGATTGGCTGCCGTTGTACCTTTGCACGATAAGAAACGGCATCAGGGACTTTGCGTGCGCCTTTGCTTACAACGCCTTTGGGCTTACCCCTCCGTCTGACCGATTATTGGCAAATGATTGCTCTTGGTAAGCAGCACTATCGTGCCTGTGAGTTCGGTGTAAAGACGGCCGTATTGCTCGTCAGAAGCAAATGTGTCCGTCAAACCGAACTTGTCGAATGTGGCTTGAACAGCCTTGTTCGACAACAATATGGGTGCAAGCTTCTCAGGGAGTGGTGCAGGCAGTTCCCTCTCAAACTCGTTCTCCAAGACAGAAACAAGCGTGTCGTACTTGGAAAAGTGCAAACCTTGATACAATACCTCACTTGCTATGCTCTCCGCTTCGAGGTGCGAAAAACCTTGTGCCACAGCATCGCAGTAAGTAGTGAGAGCCATGTCTGCTCGTGTGGTGATAAACTCCGTGTCGTGCAATTTTTCGGGGTGATGCTCACTCATATAACTTCTTAATTTCAACCGAAAGTAGGAAAGTTCCTGTTTGTTGTTCTCTTTCATAATCGTTTGGTTTTCAATCGTGAATAATAAATGTTTGGTAATTACTTCCTTTTTATGCTTGTTGCAATGGAACGTTCTGCCGTGCTATCGACTCACAATAACCCTCAAATACAGAATGCTCCCTGTCAGTGAGTGCAGTCATATCCTCCTGTATCTTGTGGTCGGTTATCTTTCCGTAGATTTGTGTCGTGCCGATATTGCTGTGTCCGAGCATTTTGCTGAGCGTTTCCATTGATATGCCGTTGGATAGGCATATCGTGGTTGAGAATGTGTGGCGAGCCATGTGAAAGGTCAAGCCCTTATCTATCTGGCATATCTGCCCGATGTTCACACATGCAAAGGATGCTTTCCTTATTGTGAGATTGGGGAATATCAAGTCGTCCGCTTTCTTATCCTTGATATAAAGCGAAAGGATTTGCTTGGCAATGGGCAGGAGTGGAATGATGGCTTCCACGTCTGTTTTCTGCCTTTTGATGCGGATTTCCTCTGTGCCGTCTGCATTATAGATGATATGCTTCGGTTTGAGCCGTTGCATGTCCACACGAGCCAAACCGGTGAAGGCACAGAAAAGGAATAGTTGCCTTGCTCGCTCAAATTGCCTGTCAATGATGGGCGTTTGTAATACTCGTTGCAGCTCCTCTGTAGTGAGATAACGCCTTGTGCGGTGTGGAAGTTCTGCTTTGTAGTCTGCAAACGGATCGATGCGGATATACTTCTTCTGCTGACCGATGCCGATGAGTTTTCTAAGGAAGATGACCGCTACCTGAATAGTGGCAAGAGAAAGGTTGCGCTCTGATTTAAGGTAGAAGTCCATCCCTTCGATAAAACCATAGTCAAGCGATGAGTAGCGAATATCCTCCAGCCCCAAGCGTTCACGCAAATAAGCCTCAATGAGTTGTGTGGCATAGATGTAGTTGGCAAAGGTCGGCTTGGCTACCGTTATTCCTACGCAAGGACGCTTTTCCTCTATGAAAAGTCGCGCTTCCTCCATAAGAAAACCTTTGGGCTTGTCTTCTTCCATGAGTTCACGCTTCAGCAACTCAGCAGTAATATAGCCACGTTGCCAGACTAATTCTTGATACTTCGCTTTGGCTTGTTCCTCTTTGGTTTGCAAATAGCGGTTAATTTCCTTTATCTCTTCGCCTGTTCCCTTGCATCGTCCCTTACGACTGTCCCAAAGTTCGGGAGCGATTTCCTTGCCCGTGCTGTATTGCACCTGCTCACCGTCTATGGTGATGCGTCCCATAATCGGGCAGCTGCCGTTCTTTTTCTCTTTGGAGCGATTAATATAAAAGAGTGTCTTGAATGTACTTCGTGCCATAATGTCAAAGTTTTAAGGTGAATGTATCTTGTATTCGCTGCTGTATCGCTTGCATATCCCGATGGATTCTTTCGGAGGAAACCGCTGCATATACCTGTGTTGTTCTCAGGTTGGTGTGTCCGAGCATACGGCTCACCGTTTCGATAGGTACACCTGCCGAGAGCGTGATAAGCGACGCAAAGGTATGGCGAGCCATATGAAAGGTTAGCGGGCTTTCCATGCCAATGTTTTGTTGTATGTAGTGCATGCCATTGAGGACAATGTCGGTGGTCGGCACGTCAAAGACAAAGTCTGCACGCTTTCCCCTGTACCGCTCTATTATCGCCCAAGCAGGAGGAAGTACTTGTACACGATATGGGGTCTTGGTTTTCATTCGCCTGCCCTTGATGCAGAGTTCACCCTCTTCAAGGACGATGTTTTCCTCTCTGAGATTGCGCACGTCAGAGATAGCCAGTCCTGAAAAGCAGGAGAAGACGAACAAATCACGGACAATGCGGTAGTTCTCCCATTTAATCTCCAAGTCGATGATGTGCTCAAGTTCTTCCTGCGTAATGCTTCTCGGTTCGCCTTTTGGTCGCTCGTAACTGTAGCCCAAGAACGGATAGAAGTCCAGCACACCTTTCTTCACCGCCATGCGGACGATGGTCTGCAAAGTAGACACGGTACTCGATATGCTGCTGCGTTTCAGTTTGCGGTCAATAGTGAGATAATACTCGAAGCCCTCGATAAAGGCTTTGTCCAACTGTGAAAGGGGAACGTCGCTTACCCTGTGCTTCTTCTGCACATACTCACGAAGCAGGGAGAGTTGGTAGGTACGGAGTTTGAATGTCTTTAAGGCTCGGTCGATACCGACACGTTCCTTTGTCTGTGTGAGATACTCCCCAAAACTCTCCAAGAGCAAGGCCTGACGGTGGATTTGCCCCTGATAGGCATCCCTCACGTCTGTGGCGGTAAAAGATTCTTCTCTTTCACAGAGTTCATGAAAGCGTGCGTGGATGAGTGCGGTGCATTCACCGAGTTTCTGATTGACGGACACAGCCATGCTGCTCTTACCGATGAGCCGTTGCTTACGGCTGTCCCAAAGAGTGAGCGGAGTCTTGCACTTGGTGGAGAAGCCCGAATGGGTTCTGCCAACGGAGATTCGCCCGATGACAGGCACAAGTCCTTTCTTGTCGGTTCGTTTCGCCTGAACGAAGAACGATACTTTGAGTTTGTTTTCTTTCATTTTTCTGTCGTTTTTTCTAAATTTCCTTTGCTTGCAAAGGTACAGATGAACAAGTATTCCTGAGCGATGCAAAAAAATGAAAGATGAGGAATAAAAACCTATGAAACAGTTGTTTAGCTTCAATTCGTAACCCCTTTTTGCTTTTTCCTTGATGGGTTACGATTTGGTAACGGAACTCCTGCCGTTTGATGCTCGTTTTCGCTTACCCTTATAATAGCAGAGAAATGCTAAATGATGATATTCCAAATAGTTACATTCCTTGCGTTTCCCTCTGTTTCCCTTAATTCTTAATGACTGATTACGCACACTATAATTGTTCTGTATGTGTTCGCTCGTAATAGGTAGTTCTCCGTGCAGGTCTTTGTTTTCTACGTTGTAGTTGGTCATCTCTGTGGCAAGGTTCTTGGCAGCTATGGTAAGGGTGGGTAGAAAGTCTGCCAGCGGTCTATTAGATTTCACTCCCAATCGTTTCTTCATATCTTCAGTGGTGTGTCCTCCAAAAAGTGCCGTGTCACCCTTAGAACGTATGCGGCCGAAGCCTTTGTCATCAACTCCTCGCTGATATATGTTCTGCGATAATTGCTTTTCAGCCATTCTCAGTTTATCACGGGTTTCTAAACGAGATAGCAGATTCAGTCGCTCTTCTATTAATTCAGCTTTTCGTGTTTGTACGGCAAAGTAGCTTTGGGCAAAGGCAATTTCTTCTTTCTTTGGGTCACCGTTTTGGGCGATAAGATAGCAGGCATAGCGAGTAAGCATAAAGTCGGATACTTCTCGTTTTGCTCCTTTGCCTATTTCTATCATTTTCGTGACCTCACGAAAATGATCATCAACATTGATTCCTTGTGTCTTACACGAATCTACTGCTCGTCGTATGGCAACAAGAAAATTCTCCCATCGCGCATAGCCTAATATTGTTTGTAGTTCGCGGGCAAACCAAACTTCTATCTGTTCTTTGCTATCGTCGCTCTCAATGTATCTGACAATGCTGTCGAACGATAATTTATATTGTAATATACTATTCTTGTCCATTGTCTTTTTCTTCAATCCATTTTACATAGTTATCATATTCTGTTTTCAGCAAAGTTTTCTTATCTTCTTTGCTCATTATTCCTTTTTCAGCTTCATATCTCATCCCATGCCATTCAAGAGTAAGCCATGATTGCATTAGTGTTATGAACCTATCAATCTCTTCTGCTTTATTCTCTGCTTGGACTATTTTATCAATCATTTCAATAGCTTTCCTATCCCAAAGCTCATTATCCTTATCAGCAGGATTCATCAACAATTTTAATTTATACGACAATTCTTTCAACTTATCATTATCGTTTCTTTCAGCAGTTACACAAAACTCTTCAACAGCTTTACGGAGTTCTGTCATATATTCCTTTCGGGCAATTGTTATAATATTGATAAAAGTATTTTTACTTGATTGTTTTATAGTTGCGGACATATTTATAGTGCTTGCAAAAGTTGTAATTACTCCCACTATTAAAGTTGCTTCTACTGGTCCTAATCCTAATTGTCCCATTAAGAAAATCTCTATTCCTATTCCTATTAATGATAGAATAGCTATTACATTGATTATATTTTCTTTTTCCTTCCGATAGATATTAGTTATTTTTATCCAGTCCATTTTTTATCTTATAATTTAATGTTAATCTCTATTTACTAACTTATTTACACTAATTTCTACTATATTAAAAATGTAGTAAAAACCACCTTGCTGTGCATCCTCTTGAAATTATCTTGTAAGACAATTCCTGCTCTTTGCTAAATACTGATTAGCAACGATTTTAAATATTTGTTTTTAAATCATTGAAGTCAGATTTATAGGTGTGGTTGGTGAGGTCTGCGGATAAGCCTTCGCTTCTTATTTCTTCAGCGGGTCCTTCTTCACTTGAATTACGTACTTTGTCATATTGATTAGAATTAAAGGGTTAGTAATGCTGCAAAGATACAAAAATCCATGATGAAGCCAGCATAGGATACAAACTTTCTGATAAGAGAGTTTGATAATTTTCTAATCTCTACTAAAGAAGGATACTATGAAGAACTACCATTTATTATCTAAAGAAGGAAATTATTTGGTTTTTATTAGCCATCAATAAAACGTGTTAAGAGAGTTAAAAAGGAGTCTTTATATTTGCTTTTTTGAGGGATTAAGTCGTCTTTTCCGAATTATTTTCATGAAAAAAAGAATTTATTTACGTGAAAAGAAATATTTATTTTCATGAAGAAAAATATTTCTTTTCATGAAAATAATTTGGTGATGGAGGATTGTGAGAGTTGAATGTTGGGTGCTGGTGATGTAAATTTGTGGTTATTTAGGTGTTGAATGATGTGTTTTAATGAAAGGTATAGATAGTTGATAAATATTATCTACATAATACCCATCAATTTTATAGATATTTTTCTCTTGTAGAGTATTTGCAGTGTTGTTTTGCTGATGCTTTTTACTCGTAAGATATAAAAATATATTTTTTCTTCTCAAAACATTTTGTTATCTCAATAATATTTCGCACTTTTGTCCCCAGAATACGCTAACGTAAACAAAAGATAATCTAAGAAAGGCAAAATCGAGAAGCAATGGGGGAGAAGAAAAACCGCTGATTTGTCAGAATCTTTCTGTAAACATCTGTTATATAGGATAATTCTAAACTTCTCCAATAATACCTCTTCAGATGAATCTTAATGAATTTATGTTACGAAAAAAGAACTACAAGAGAATGTTTGCAGTACTCGCAACGACATTGTTCTCTGCAGTTTCTTTAACATAACTTGCCAGTACGGCAAAGAGTGTAGAAAAATTTACGTCTGATGAGGAGACATTCGGCTCATAATAGGCACTTGTCTTTAGAGATGAATCTAATGCAAATCATGTATATGAAATGGATACCCATCAATCAGAAGCAACATGTCTCTATTAGTCTTAGTGCTACGATGACGAAATGTCAAGTAAGCATCAATGGCAACGAAATAGTCTTTGCAGGACAATGTAGAGAGAATCAATGAGCGTGTTTTACCTTAAGGAATGCAATGTTTTAATGGGTTAGACGCTTATAAGTTAAACCGATCACTGATGTGGTCAATTAGTAATACAGAAACGATTTACTAACATAAACAAGAAATAATCTATGGAAGAACAAATCGAAGTGAAAGAACTCGACAGTGTTGTAGTACACTTTTCTGGTGACTCAGGTGATGGAATGCAGCTTGCTGGTAACATTTTCACCACTGTTTCGGCTTCTGTCGGCAATGGTGTGTCTACGTTCCCAGACTATCCAGCAGACATCCGTGCCCCGCAAGGCTCCTTGACTGGTGTTAGTGGTTTCCAGGTTCATATCGGTGCAGCTAAGGTTTACACCCCTGGTGACCTCTGTGACGTTCTCGTGGCAATGAATGCTGCAGCATTAAAGATGCAGTACAAACATTGCAAGCCTAACAGTACAATCATTATTGACACCGATTCTTTCGGGCAGCGTGACCTTCAGAAGGCTGAATTCCGCAGTGATGACTATTTAGGTGAGATGGGTATTGACCCTGATCGCGTAGTAGCTTGTCCGATAACAAAGATGGTGAAAGATTGTCTGGCTGATACTGGTATGGACAATAAATCCATGCTGAAGTGCCGTAATATGTTTGCCTTAGGTCTTGTTTGCTGGCTCTTTAATCGTGATTTGGAATTGGTGAATAACTATCTTGAAACAAAGTTCAAGAAGAAACCTGCCATTGCTGAAGCAAATATTAAGGTGGTACGTGCAGGCTATGATTATGGTCATAATGTACATGCTTCTGTTCCAAATACCTATCGTATTGAGTCAAAAGTGAAGGAACCTGGACGTTACATGGATATTACAGGTAATAAGGCTACAGCTTACGGATTGATGGCGGCTGCTGAACGTGCTGGATTACGTCTTTTCTTGGGTTCTTATCCAATCACTCCTGCAACGGATATCTTACACGAGTTGGCTAAGCATAAGTCAATGGGTGTGACAACAGTACAGTGTGAAGACGAAATTGCGGGTTGTGCATCGGCTATTGGTGCCGCCTTTGCAGGTGCCTTGGCGGCTACTTCAACCTCTGGTCCGGGTATCTGTCTGAAGAGTGAGGCAATGAACCTTGCACTTATCGACGAGCTTCCATTGGTTATTATTGACGTACAGCGTGGTGGTCCATCAACGGGTATGCCTACTAAGAGCGAGCAGACTGACCTTTTGCAAGTGCTTTATGGTCGTAATGGTGAGAGCCCAATGCCAGTTATTGCAGCTACAAGTCCTACTGATTGCTTCGATGCTGCTTACAACGCTTGTAAAATTGCGTTGGAACACATGACACCAGTGGTGCTCCTTACTGATGCATTCATTGCTAACGGCTCATCTGCTTGGAAACTTCCTAATATAGAAGAGTTACCAGAAATTCATCCTCACTTCGTTACAGAAGACCAGAAGTATAAATATACTCCATACAAACGTGACCCTGAGACATTGGCACGTTACTGGGCTATTCCTGGTACGGAAGGTTATTCACACATCCTTGGTGGTTTGGAGAAGGACGGCGAGACAGGTGCTATCTCTACCGATCCAGAGAACCATGACAAGATGGATCATATCCGTTGGGAAAAGGTCGCTCGTATCTCTGTACCTGATTTGAAGGTTTTGGGTGATGAGAAGGATGCCGACTTGCTCATTGTTGGCTTTGGTAGTACGTATGGTCACCTCTATTCTACAATGGAAGAATTGCGCAGGAAGGGACATAAGGTTGCATTGGCACAGTTTAAGTATATAAACCCATTGCCAAAGAACACCGCAGAGGTGCTTAGTCGCTATAAGAAGGTTGTTGTTGCTGAACAAAACCTTGGACAGCTTGCAGCCCTCCTCCGTATTCGTATCAACCATTTTGCTCCTTATCAGTATAACCAAGTAAAGGGACAACCATTCGTTGTCACTGAGTTGGTCACAACCTTTGAAAAGCTCCTTAAAGCTCCATTACCAAAGGAAGAAACAGGTACTTTCTATACGAAGATACTCGAGTAGGAGAGTTGACGAGTTTACAAGTGAATAAGTTGTTTGTAACGATAGACTCCGCCAATAGAAGTAATCATAATTATGAATTGTGAATTAAATGAAAAAGTCATGAATCAATATACAGCACAAGACTTCAAGAAAGGACAGCCACGCTGGTGTCCTGGCTGTGGTGACCATTTCTTCCTAGCCAATTTGCAGAAAGCAATGGCAGAGTTAGGTGTCCCACCTTATGAAACAGCCGTTATCAGTGGTATCGGATGCTCAAGCCGATTACCTTATTATGCTAATACATACGCTATGCAGACCATTCATGGTCGTGCAGCAGCAATCTCTACAGGTGCAAAGGTGACGAATCCGAACCTTACGATCTGGCAGGTATCAGGTGATGGTGACGCTCTCGCCATCGGTGGTAACCACTTCATCCATGCGATGCGTCGTAACATAGATCTGAATATGATTCTTTTGAACAATCGTATCTATGGTTTAACAAAGGGACAGTATTCACCAACTAGTCCTCGCGGGTTCGTCTCTAAGTCGAGTCCCTTTGGTACAACGGAAGATCCGTTCCGCCCTGCTGAACTCTGTTTCGGTGCTCGCGGCAACTTCTTCGCACGTAGCGTCGCTAGCGACAACAATGAGACAATAGCCATTCTCAAGGCTGCTTATCAGCATAAGGGTGCTGCTGTATGCGAAATCTTGCAGAACTGCGTTATCTTCAATGATGGTTGTCACAACTCAGTTTATACCTCGCAAGGTCGTAAAGAGAATGCTATTTACGTCAAGCATGGCGAACCATTGATCTTCGGTCCCAACCAAGAGTTTGGACTTGTACAAGAAGGCTTCGGATTGAAGGTGGTTAAAATCGGAGAGAACGGTATTACTCGCGATGATATCCTCGTACATGATGCTCATTGTCAGGACAATACTTTACAGCTGAAACTCGCCATGATGAGCAACGAAGACGGCTTCCCTGTAGCCCTCGGAGTTATTCGTGATGTTGAGGCACCTACCTATGACGCTGCTGTCAACCAGCAGATAGAGGAGGTGAAGGCGCAGAAGCATTACCACACCTTCATGGAGATGCTCGAGACTAACGATATTTGGGAGGTTAAGGAATAAGAATTTAAGACAAAATATACTTGCTTAGAAAGAGGAAAAGATGTATCTTTGTGGACAACCAACCATTTAAGACATCATGAGTAGACTAACCTCATTTCTACATAGCAGGTGTACGATACAGACAAATGCCACTTCCTGGCGCACGAGTGTTGCGTTAGGAGTTGGCATTTTCTTGTTTCTTTACCTCCTACAGCCATTTGGGATTAGCCAGTATCGGGGTAATACTTTCCTGATGTGTCTTGGTTTTTGTGTCATGACCATCTTCGTTCAATGGCTTTGTGCTTTCCTTTTCTTCAAAAGACCATTACGAAAAAATGTCCCAATCACCAATGGTTATGTAATTCTTTATAGTGTTGCTATTGAGTTGGCGATGGCAATCTCTATGACGCTCTATGCTGCCTTCTTCTTCCAGATGCCATTAACATGGCGGCTATTCAGTATATTCTTTTATTGGACCTTCCTTGTTTGGGTAATCGTCACGGCTATTTTTACGTTGGTAAACTATAATCGTATGTTGAATAGTAGATTGGAAGAAATGATAAAGAAGACCTCTGATGAACAGGAAGGTATTCTTATCACGCTGCACGACCAGAACCTGCGGGGAACCGACCTCACCTTACCTATCAACAATCTACTCTATATTGAAGCCCGAAAAAACAATGTCTGCGTATGTTATCTAAAAGAAGGTAAAGTGGTAAAGGCTGAACTCCGTTCGACGTTGATAGCCTTAAAAGATGACCTTCCTTACGATAATATCTTTCAGTGTCATCGTTCCTTCCTTGTGAATATCAATAATATTACTTCTGCAAAAGGCAATTCCAACGGCTATCAGCTGCGCCTTTTAGGTTGTGAAGACATCATCCCAGTCTCTCGCACCTTTGTTCCCGGCCTTCGCCACTTCGTTGGTTAATATCTATCCATTAGCATGTTTTTCTGTTTTTTACAAGCAGCTTATTCCCTTATCAATAGATATTTGTAAACTATTTTCATGTGACTCAAAATCAATCCATGCTCTTTTGTGTCTTATAGCAGATTTACTTCACATCATTTTAACATTTAAAATTCAAAATGGGGAGTAAACATTCTAAACACAGAACATTCAGTGAGGACTTTATTCTCACTTTACTTCGTGAGTATTACTCATCAGAAGTGTCAATTAATTTCATCTGTCGTAAGTACGGCATTAATAGTGCCAGCTTTTATCAATGGCAAAAAAGTATGATTTAGATGAAAAAAAGCTATCTTTGTCGCATGATATTATTACTAAATTAAAAGCTATGCGTAGTAAGAAAGCTATGGAGAAAGCCCCTCTAACTCGTGAGGAAGAGCTTGAAGAACAAGTATCGAATTTGAAGAAAGCTTTGGAGTATTCTGAACTTCGCAATCAAGGTTTGATGAAAGTCATAGAGATAAGCAGTAAGGAATATGGTGAGGATTTGCTAAAAAAAGCTGGCGCCAAGCAGTAGACAGCCTTCGAGTCAGCAACCCTTGTTTATCAATTGGGCTGCTGAGTGGACTGTTTGGCAAGACTCGTGAAGGCTATTACTCTGTGAGTAAAGAGAAGAGGGAGCATCGTAAACTTACTGAGAAAATTGTCGTACGTGCAGTAATGGATGTTCGTGCAGATGCTCCTCGAATAGGTGCACAGAAACTTTTGCACATGCTTATGGATATCTATCCTGGCTTAATGCTTGGGCGCGACAGGTTCTACCAGCTAATGCACAAGCATCACCTTATGCTGAAGCCATCCAGATGTCGCCACACCACGAACTCCAATCACAACTATTTCAAGTATAAGAACACGGCAAAAGGAATGGTTCTTACACGTCCTGCACAACTCTGGGTAGCAGACATCACATATATAGATACTGAGGATGGTGTGGTCTATCTTCACCTCATAACCGATGCATTCACTCATGAGATAATCGGATGGAAGCTTTCTGACAGTCTGCAGGCTGTCAATACGCTTGCTGCCCTAGACATGGCAATAGAACATTCACAGGGTATGAATCTCTCGCTGATGACGCACCACTCTGATCGTGGGGTTCAATACTGCAGCAACGCCTACGTGGCAAGGCTGGAGAGTATACGCTCGGGCATAAGCATGACTGAAGACTACAACCCTACAGATAATGCAATCGCCGAAAGAGTGAACGGAATAATAAAGCAAGAGTGGCTCTACCACATGAAACGACCGAAGAACCTCGATGATGCACGATGCACTATTGCTGGTATCATAGACTTCTACAACAATAAGAGACCCCATATGAGCAACGGCATGCTTACGCCAAGACAAATGAGAGAAAAGCACTGCAATGTAGCATAAGGGTTTCTGTGCGTTTCATGGTATTAAATTTTGTAAGTTGAAGGAAAAATATAACTTTGAACATGTGCTACACACGTTCAGACTTCATTGTCAAGATTTATGACTATGTAAAGCGAATCAGTAAAGTTTCCATGGGGGTGTAAAGCTGTTCAGGAAGCAAGTAAAAAATGTGTAAACCAATTTAGTAACAATAACCAGAAAAGTGTGAAGTAAATTTAGGCATAGTCAACTCAAAATCAATCCATGCTCTTTTGGGTTCTAAAAGACGCCTAATTGACTTGCAATAGGTGCCCTTTTGAAGTCTAACTAACGCCCTTTTGAAGTCCAATTAAGCACCTTTTCTTCTACACCTTTATAAGCAATTGATTTCCTGTTGGTTACAAACCTACTTTTTATCCGTGTTATTATCCTGATTTATAGCTGTTTTGTTTGATAATATGTAATGATTTTTCAGGTAGCTATCTTTTGAATTATTAAAGTAAATAAGAGGCTCTGTGTCGGAGGATGATAATAGAATAGAAAGCTGAGAGACTTAGCTATGCTTTTGTTTAATGAGCAACTTCGGTTTTTCCGTCAAAGGTATACGAAAAGTATTCATACATTTAACGAAAAACTATTTGTATTGATTAATATGATGTGGCTGTTAGCAAAATTACTTGCTTCATCCCATAAGGAATGACATTATATCTTATAAATTAGACATCTAACAACTCAAATAGGAGATTTATTTCCTCTATAACTTTCTGTTCTATTTCTTTCTCAGTACTACCAAATTCCATAAGTTTTCGAGATCCAAGCCATCCTTTACGGCTTTTATATCCTTTTTCTTTTAGCTTTTCTATGACAATGTCATCATTTGGGTTGATTTGAGGAGTCTTATATTTATCTTCATAAGCCTGACGGACAAAAATATAACTCTCAGCTATTGTAATTCCATATTGGGCATTTTCATCTTTGCGTATCCTATTTCCATTATTGTAAATATAGGTTTTCTTCCTTTCGAGGATAGAATGTTCTATACTTTTTATATCAATATTATTTTTTTTAGAAACAGGTTTCTTCTCTTTTAAACGCTTATGATATGCTTGAATTTCATTTATACAGAAAGACTCCAAGTTATTAAGGTCTATCTCGTCAATACTTTTATAATTAAAGACATAAGAAAAGAATTTTGCTATTAAAGTCCTTTCTTCTGTAGTTAGGAACGCTCCAGGGTGGGGAATCCCAAAACATGGTATACCATTGAATGTACCCATATATATACGCGCCATTATCGGATTACGTGTCTTATCATACTTGAAAGAAAAGCCATCTATCGAAATCGAAGCTAATCTGTAGAACGCATTCCTACCACTTAACCATACAATCATCTTAGGCTTAATTCTTCTGACTAAATCTATAGTCTGTGGAAACGTAGTCTTTAATAGTGATTGGCTCAGTTCTTTCTCCTTAACAGTGTTGAAAAAAGTGGCATTCGTCAGGACAAATCTTCTTTCGTCGTCAAGAATATTCGGTTCCTCAACATCTTTAAAGAATCTCTTTAAATTCATAAAATAATGCCAAGTATGATGACGACTCCAATTTGTACAATTCCCATACTGGGGAGCTCTACCGAAGTTCCCTGATATAAGTTGTTCTGCTGTCATCCCTGTAGCCGAGCTTATTCCCCAGTTTGGATTCTCAATCATTTGTTGGTAAGTACCGCCAGAACCAGGGTTAATACCTGCTATTAAAATATCAACAGAATTTACTCCTATAATTTTGTTTAAGTTAGATTGAGTATAGAATGCAGGAGTCTTTTCTCTACCACGTTCGTCTGCTATCTTATTATACAGCTGAACCGTTTTCTCTCCCCATAGCAATAACTCTTCTTTTGTCATATTTTAAGCAATTATGTACTCTCAATTATAATTATTCAATTTTGCCACCTATTCTAAAATATTGAGTTTTACAAGATAAGCATAACGCCTCTTATTTTTCAACGATGTCATTGTGCCTCTGAAGAAACACGCTATAAAATTAACATTTTTATTTTTATTATTAGGTAATAAACGTGGATAAAATTTGGTTTATCCATTTTATATAGAGGTTACTATAAAAAAAATACTGGTAATCTTCCCATAAAAACATACTGTTTGCTATTATATTCTTACCTTTGTAAGGTGATATTCTGAAATCGAATGTAATGATAAATCTAAACTAAAAAATACTTCAAAGAAATTAGAAATATGAGAAAGATACGTTATTTTCGCTTGTTGTAGGTGTTGCGATACGGCATGAAGTGTTTTCTATAAATCAAGGTGGCAACTATCTCTTTTAGATAACGAAACAGCTATTAAAAAGAGGTTTTAGTCATATCTTTTAAATATTTTTCTAAGTTTCTCAAAAAAAGTTCCTAAATCCGTGCAGTCTTTTAAGCAAAACATGCTCCTTTTAATAAAAAGGTATGGTATATCTATGAATATAGATGTTAATATAGACGCATGTAAACAGGGAGAACGTGAGGCTCTCGGAAATTTATATAAGGCATATTCCGACAGATTAAAGAGAATATGCCTGCACTACGTGGAAGATGAAAGTACGGCAGAAGATATTTTGCACGATGCTTTTATCATCATTTTTACCTCTATTAATTCGCTGAAGGACAACTCAAAATTGGAAGGATGGATGATAACGATTGTGAGAAACCTTTCGTTGAGATTCCTACAAAGTACAGAAAAAAGTAATATTCTTTTATCCAGTCTGGGGAAAGATTTGTTGAGCGAAGAAGACGATAAAGAAAAGAATATAGAACTGGAGTTGTTGCTGTCAGCGATAGAACTGTTACCAGAGGGGAACCGAGAAATATTCAAACTCTCAGTGTTGGACGGTCTTTCACATAAGGAAATAGGGAATCTGCTTGGTATCAATCCACATAGTTCTTCTTCGCAGTTGGCTCGGGCAAAGAAAATGCTGCGTGTCATATTGATTAAGTATTGGATGCTGTTCTTGCTTCCCATCCTGATACCTGTCTATATCTATTTCGTAATGAGGGACAAGTTCGTTGACACATCTCATAATAGATCAACGGCTTTAGATACTCATCATAACTTTCCAAAACGAGTTCAACAAAATAGAGCTGCTTCTCAAAAGAATGGGCAGCCAAGGTATTCTATACCTTCAAGTGCTACTGAAAATGATAGGCGTGTTTTGGCAGAAAAGACTCTTTCTACTGAAGATATTTCTTCACAGATCATAACAGACAGTGTTGAATCAGAGCAGCAGCCAGTATTCTTCCATGTAGATTCCTTGCCAAAGTATTTGGCTACTGGTGAAATCAGTATAGACGACTCCGTGCTCCGTATTCCACAAATTTCAGAAGATAAAATGTTGGCATCGAATGGAAACATGAACCTCGATGTAAACCATAAGAAGAAATACCCGTGGACATTCAACTTCGGCTATTCCTCCAATGCTGGAGCCAATGGAACTATGTCTAATTTGAACTATCTCTCGGTGGTAGATTATGCTAACGGCGGTGCGGCTGCCAAACTATATACCTGGGATGATTATGTAAATTATTTAGTCAGGAACAATGCGCTGATGGATTCTGTAGAGAGGGCAAAAATGTCATGGATTGCACTGAATAATGCAACAGAGGGCAATGCGTCTTTAGGTGAGAAGGCGCATCACTACCGCCCAAAAACATTTGGTTTATCGCTTAATAAGCAATTAAGTCAGCATTGGACTTTTGGCACAGGATTGACCTATACAAGGTTGAAGTCTGATTTTGAGAGCGAGTTTAATGGTGCGACTTTGTTGAAGAGTCAGAAAATTGATTATATAGGCATACCATTGCGATTGACCTATCGTATATGGAGCAAGGGACGATTCAATGCCTATACGACCGGTGGAGTGACATTCGAGATGCCAGTTCACAGTTCACTTGATAAGAAGTATATCATAACGTCTGACTCGTCCTACACTCTGAAGGGTGACATCAAGCCACGTTATCAGTGGTCTGTAAACTTAGGTGCCGGTGTGCAGTACAAGCTATTCAAACCTTTCAGCCTGTATATAGAACCAAATATGTTCTATTATTTTAGAAATGGTAGTAGTCTCGAAACTTACCGTACAGAGCATCCGTTTATTATTACCGTACCATTCGGATTACGGCTTACTTGGTAAATGGAGAGAATGAATTGATAAAAAGGTTATAAAACTGTGCAGTCTTTTTTCTGTTTTCTACTCTTACAATAAAAGACAAAACTTAAAAAATATGTACAGTATTTATGACTACATCCACAATGGAATGGTATTTGTCAACAATGTAGTACGCAGACAGCATAAGGAACTTACCTCCTTGATGATATATTCCACTACCAACTGCCAGTCACGTTGCAAGCACTGTTCCATTTGGAAGAAACCTACGGAAAATTTAAGATTAGACCACATCATCAAGATAATGAACAGCAAATGTATAACGAAACGCACGACGGTCGGCTTGGAGGGAGGTGAGTTTATCCTTCATCCCGAAGCAGACAAGATATTGGGATGGTTTGACACTCATCATCCTAACTATACGCTGCTGTCTAATTGTCTTGCGGTAAACAAGGTAATATCTGCTGTAAAAAATCATCACCCCAAGCATCTGTATATTTCACTTGACGGCACCAGAGAAACCTATCTCTATATGCGTGGCAGGGATGGATATGATAAGGTTATCGAAGTTATAGAGGCGTGTAGGGATATTGTTCCTATTTCCTTGATGTTTTGTCTTTCTCCGTGGAACTCGTTTGAGGATATGAAGCATGTCATAGATTGTGCTAAACAATATAACATTGATGTACGTATTGGCATTTATAGCACAATGTCATTCTTCGACACAACCAAAGATTTAATAGAATCCAATGATGCGGATTTCATCAGCCAGATACCCTCTTCCATACATCAAACATATGAGAACTTTGACTTTGTAGCTATGTATGACGAGTGGAAGAATAATAGACTGAAGTTACGGTGTCATAGCATATTCAGTGAATTGGTCATACATTCTAATGGGGATGTCCCCTTATGCCAGAATTTAGATGTAATCTTGGGTAATATTCACGAGAATACGCTCGATGAGATATTCAATTCAAGGAATACGTGCAAAATTCAATGTCAGTACTCCAAAGAATGCAATCAATGTTGGATCAACTATCACCGAAAATATGACATTATCCTGTTAAGAAATATAGAAAAGATAATCCCCAAACGGTTGATAGAGTTGTTTTATGGGAAGTATCAATGGACCAGCAACAGGCAAACTACCTATAATAAACATTTCAAACGAATAAAAGCAAAGCTAAAATGGGATATTTAGATAACATCATAGGCAGATACAAGTATATACGCAGTATGAGAGAGTTGAGTCATACTTACACGCAACAGTATGCTCTTGTTGGGTTTGGCAATCATTGTGCAAACAACCTTCTGCCCGTCATACAGTATCTTCAGTTACCACTGAAATATATCTGCTGTACCTCAGAGAAGAAAGCCGAACTGATTTCTCAAAAGTATAAAGGAGTCAAAGGAACAACTTCTTTACAGGATATACTGCTTGATGATACCGTTTCTGGTGTTTTTGTGGCAGCTAATCCCCATTCACACTTTCAGATTGCAACCGAAACTATAAAAGCAGGAAAGTCCTTATTTATAGAGAAACCACCCTGTGAGAATGAAAGAGAATTAAAGTCTTTGACCGATACTATCAAGCTATATGGCTCACAACATATCGTTGTCGGACTGCAAAGGCGTTTTGCCCCTGCCACTCAAGTATTGAAAAAACGATTGAAAGGTGATGGCAAACGGCATTATCATTATCGCTATCTGACAGGATTATTCCCTGAAGGAGATACTTTACTTGACCTATTCATCCATCCTCTTGACTATGTAACATTCCTTTTTGGAGAGGCAAAGATAAAGAGCTTGGATGTTATTCGCAGTAGAGATGGTGCTCAAACTTTATTTCTTGTATTGGAGCACCAAGATATAACAGGAATGTTGGAACTATCAACAGATTATTCTTGGCAAGAAGCACAGGAACAGCTAAATATCAGTACAGATAAAGGACTTTATGTGTTGGAAAACATGGAGCGACTTGATTTCATGCCGAGACGCTCAGCATTGTTAGGGATTCCGTTGGAGAAAGTCTTTCCAAACAATGGAGCAACAATTTGTCTCTACGGAAGAAACAACTTTGTCCCAACTATTGGGAATAACCAAATCGTTTCACAAGGGTTCTTTTCTGAAATCAAGACTTTTGCCGACATGATTGAAAACAAACATGAGGCTAATTATGCTTTGGGTTTGGAAAGTGTTAATCATGTTTATTCCTTAATGGCAGAAATAAAGAAGTATATGAACATAATTGACGACCACATATTATAATAACTAATTAAATCCAACAAATTATGAAAAGGTACTTTTGTGTATTACAGGCGTTCATCTTCTCGTTGCTGTTTATAGGTTGCAGCAATGAAGATGAGTCTGCTTCAACTCCCACAGTGCAAGCATCGAAAACGGAATTGTTTGCTATAGGGACAGCCCGAATGACAAGAGCCGCTTTAAGCCCCTATCTCTTTACACTTGACAACATCAAGTCTTTCAACGCGCAGACGCGTGAGATTATTTTTCAAGATTTTGAGCCGACAAGTCTGCTTTTTCCCATTTATCGTAACATAGAAATACATTCGTATGGTAAGGTTCTACTCCATATCTCAACGTTTGTGTCATCTTTCAATAGTCAAATCTTCACAGACTTATCATTAGTTTCAGAATCTGGCAAGTTTTATCTGAGTGACTGTTACCCACGTAATATTGAGGACAATAGTCAATATGTTAAAGAGAACAAGGCCATTCAAAAAGCAAAAGAAAAAAGAGCGGCAGAATGGGGAGAGTTTCTCTCAATACTCAAAAAACACGGGAAGTTGATTGAATAGTAAACACTATCCATAAAATGTATGTCTTTATTGCGGATTTCAGCAATAACAGAAATACGTAATAATATAAGCAAGAAATAACTTGTAATTACGTTTATATAAATATCAACATATAAAATCCTTGTAATTATGAAAAAAGTATTTTACAGCCTAATCCTTTTCTGTGGATTATCTGCATGTTCCTCTGAGAAGGTATCTCTTGAGCCATTAAGAATTTATGATGTTGCAAATTCTAATTGTAAGTTAAGCATCTCACCGACAGATACACGTCCTGACTTCTATGCAGAAAACAATTCTATTCCAGCAAAATTAAGTATAGAGTTGGACAAAGACGGTATAGCCCAGTGTCTACTGGAAGATTTGAAAGCCAACTGTTCCGTAAGAAAGATTTATGTGAATATTGCTAATCAAGATAATCAGATAACCCTTATCGTGTACCATAATGTCCTTGATGCACTGGCCGATTGTATTTGCAAATACGACGTTAATTTTAAGATTAGCAAATTTACATCTGGTAATTATAAGCTAAGGGTGTACTATGCTAATCCAAATATGAAATATGATGAATCTAATATTGCATATAATGGACAAGTAAATATTGTTCAGAATAGAAAAGTCTCTGTAAAATTCAATCCAGAAATAGGTTTACCTGAGAATTAAAGATGTAGGTGTCTATTCAAAATATGGCACTTGGGCTGGTATATATCAGGTCAAGTGTCATATAGTATTGTCAATATTTCATCTTCATCTTATCTTTTTCTCTATATATTCCTTTATAATTGAGTTTCCTGTCATTCATTATTATGACTTAACTTGTTAAATTACAGTAGGATTATGCGAAGTGTTAAGAGTGACTGCAAACTGAAATAAAAATTATTATTGTAGAAATGAGTAGTGTGTGTCTTCTTACTTTAGTCAGAAATATTACATCATTCTCTTAACTATCCAACGAACTAAGCGTGTTAGTTATTCGTCCCAAAAGATAGTATTTCAGCGGGCTTGATAGTTATCTAAACCACTTTTTTGCTGTCTGTCCCTATTATTTGGAGGCAATCAAAAGCTTTGATACATTTGCAACAGAAATCATTGTTTCACTTTTTAAAATCAAAGCGTATGAAAACTTTAGTTTCTAAAATCGTCGTTATCGTTGCTCTTATGTTTGCAACCAGTATGAATGCACAGAACAACAATCAGTTCGATGCACAGTTAAAAACCACTTTAAGTAACGTCAAGGCAGACGAAGCTACATCTATTGTAAAAGGAATGGATGAATTGAAGCGTATGGAAGTTCAGTATCCAGATGCTTGGCTCCCTACCTATTATCGTGTGTTCTATGCCCTTCAGTATGCTGCTCGCAACCCACAGAGTGATTATTCCTCCTTATTCTTAGATGCGGTGAAGGCTGATCTTGAGGCTTTACAGACAAAGAAGGGAGTTGACCGTTCAGAACAGTACACATTGAAAGGATTCTATTACACAGCCCTTATTACACAAAACCCTGTTGAGAATGGTAGGCTTTATTTTATCGATGCAATCTGCTGTTACAAGTCAGCCATTGGCATCAACCCAACGAACCCTCGTCCTCGTGTTCTTCTTTACATGTTCTTTGATAATATGAGTAAGCAGACCGGACAGCCAAGTATGAATAGTCCAAAGGATTTAGAGACTATTAAAGAGCTCTTTGCTAAGGAAAAGCAGACTGGTCTACAGCCTGCGTGGGGACGTAACCTGATAGAATATTGCAAGTAAAAGTAATCTGCTGAAGACATTAAACTCATAAAGATGTGGGGTGTATTAATCGTACGCCCCTATCTTTGTGAGGTCCTTTATCATACAAAGGAATTATGCTAATAGATACTATAAATTGTCATCAAGTATTCATAAAAGCGAAGATAAGGAGTATAGATTTGCTCTCTTTAAGAAAAAAATGTATCTTTGAAGCCTAAAAACAGATATTATTGAAAACAAAGAACGATTTAAGCTATGGCAAATTCATTAGACGAAGTGACAGGACCTGTGAATGATGCAGGTCGTGACGTACATGTAATAGACAAGCAATTGCCAGTTGAAGTAGGTTTTGGTTCAACCCTTTTCCAGATTGCTTTGTGGGTAGTTGGTCCGGTGTTGGTATTGTTGTTTGTGCTGTTATTGGATAGTACGATGACAAATCCATTGCTTGTAGGTGTTGTAGGCTGTTTGGTGGGAATCCTTCCTGGTGTTATCTTTATCTTTATGAAGATATCAGCACGTAACTATTTTCAGAAGTTAGAACAGCGTATTCAGGCTGAGGCATCTAATATAGACAACTATTTGGAACAGCGAGTGCAGATACTGCAGAACGTAGTTGGGTTGGTAGAGCGTGCTATCGACCTTGACAAAGACGTGATGAAAGCCGTTGCAGCCCTTCGTAGTGGTAGTGTGAACGAGGGAAATAGAAGTGATGTGAATGCACAAGTAAATACAGCCTTCGGTCGACTCTTTCCACAGGTTGAGGCTTATCCAGAGTTGAAAGCACACAATGCCATTGCTGATGCGATGCAGCAGAATAACTACTTGCAGCGTGAGATTACGGCAGCTCGTACTGTTTATAACAGTCGTGTAACACAATGGAATACTGATATCTTCTCTTGGCCAACAAAGATGATTGTTGCTGCTCAGCAGGGTTATACAACTCGCATACCATTTACTGCAACAGCAGAAACACGAGAGGCAGCGAGAGGTAAGTTCTTCTAATACTACAGAAGTAAATGATAGAGGATATATATGATCCACTAAACGAATACATCAGCACCTTCAAAGATAAGTTCAAGAAGGTGGCTGATGAAACCTTTAATGCACTTGCTGACGAGGCGCAGGTTGATGTTGAGGCTAATCGTGAGACGTGTAGGCAAATCTATGCAGGTGAGAAGCAACTCACGGATGTGTCTGGTCGTATCACGATGTGGACTATCTTATGTGTCATTCTGTGGATAGCTGTGGTGGCAGGTGGTGCCGTTGTTTATGTGAAGTGGAACGAGTTTCCTATGGAGCATCTCTTGATGATAGGTGGAGGGGCGGTCTTACTGCTTGTCTTTCTATTACTCAAGGTACATCCAAAATTGAAGTCCTTACGTACTCAGCATAATGAATTAGACAATAAGGTGAAAACTTTGAAGGAACAGGCATGGAATCAGATGGCTGCTCTGAATAGGCTTTACGACTGGGATGTCTTTACGCGTATGATGTCGAAGACTGTTCCCAGACTGGAATTTGACCCTTATTTTACGATACAACGACTGGCAGACCTTCGTAAAACATACGGATGGAACGACTCCTTTAATGCTGAGCGTTCTGTGCTTTATTCCCATTCAGGACTTATTAATGGTAATCCTTTCGTCATCTGTCGAACACGAAAGATGGAGATGGGAGAGAAGACTTATCACGGTCAGAAAACCATTTTCTGGACAACAACAGAGACGGGTCCTGATGGAAAGCCACGTACTGTGTCTCACTCAGAAACCTTACATGCCAGTGTAACAGCGCCTTATCCTAATTATTTTGAGCGTACAAGGCTTATCTATGGTAATACAGCAGCACCCGACTTGACCTTCTATCGTAAGCCGAGTGGGCTGGCAGGAAAAGAAGGTTCGTTACGTTATAAGTGGGATCGGTTTATGTTGAGACGTAAAGCACGCAACCTTGAGAGTGGCGACTTTGCGATGTTGACGAATGAAGAGTTTGAGGTTGCGTTCAATACAAGTAATCGTAATAACAATCAGCAATATGCTTTACTTTTCACACCATTGGCACAACAGAGTATGATGGCACTGTTGATGGACGAGAAAGAGGGCTATGGTGATGACTTTGATTTCGATAAGCATTACATGATAAACACTATCATGCCAGAACATTTACAAGTGTTAGACCTCGATATGAACCCTGCTCAGTATCGCAGTTTTGACTTTGAGAAGGCTAAGAAAGACTTTTACGAAATCAATGAGAGATACTTCCGTGCTATCTACTTTAGTTTTGCACCCTTGTTGTGTGTACCGATGTATCAGCAGATACGTCCACAGAAGGATATCTACGGACATGATATGGAACAGAAGAGTTCGTTCTGGGAACATGAAGCATTGGCTAACTTTTGGGGACAGGAGAATTTCCAGCATCCTGATTGTGTGACTCCTTGTATCATGAAGACTTCTTCTGCGGCACAGGGCGATGGCAGTACGCTGATTAACGTGACAGCTTATGGCTTCCGTTCAGAACGTCGTATGTCTTATATTAGTAAGTATGGTGGTGACGGTTCATGGCATGATGTACCTGTGGAGTGGTATGAGTTCTTACCTGTTGAGGGCAATGGTCGTATTATGATGCAGGAGGATGAGACGCAAAACGATACTGACATGAGTCAGAAACTGCGTATGAATCATATTAGTGAAGTCTTACAGAAATCGCACTTGGATGTTTATAGAAGGCATATTGTCTCTAAGATATAAGCAGAGAAAGCAAGAATGAATAGCAAAGGGACGATAGAAGTATTTCGCTTTTATCGTCCTTTGTTTATGTAAGGGGAGTCTTGAGTAGAAGTGAAGCGCTTGCCTTAGATTCGATAATATATTCGAGAACAAGCATACATATAAACTTTCTAATGCTGACTGCTATTTTTGAAACAGTTGAAGAGCATAAGACAATTGAGTATCTTTCCCTGATAAGAAATCATTAACTTTCATTGGTACCAAATAGTTCGGGCTTATTCCTTTCCCTTCTAATGGGAAACCCTTGGGAGAAGAACCTGACGAATGTCCTACAGGAAGTCGATAGAATATTCCGTGTGAAGTCTTAAAAAGACAAATAACACCACCTGTATCACCAGCTGAAGATGTACCAACCAACACGGCATCACCACTTTCTTTCATTGTAATGAGAAAAGTCTCAGCGGAAGAACAGGAGTAATTACCCATCAAGATGATTACTTTTCCCTTATAGCTGTTAGGGGAAGGAGAAATTGTAGACCCATTCCAATTACGTCGTTTACCTTTTATTAAATTCTGCGCAATATTATCTCCTATCCAACTGTTGCCTCCCCCATTCTGACGCACATCAACTATCAAGTATGGAAGTTTGCTTAGATGCTTCAAAGCTTTGGTGAATTCAGTGTAAGCATTGTCTTGCATGCTTTTCACATTTATATATCCAACCTTTGAAGAAACCATCCTCCAAGTTACATTTTGTTCCTCTTCCTTTGTGGGAAAAGACTTCGATTGTAGATGAATGGTGATAGTTATGGGTCTTCCATGGCGAATAATTCCAAGTGTCTTTATAGAACTTGTATAACTACAGAGTATGGTCAAAGCTGATAGTAGATAGCGAGTGGCATCTGTTGAAGCTGAGACATATTTGCTATTATGCATCACCCATTTATTTGTAGATACACCATCAACAGTTACAATCTCGTCTTTATCTTGCAATCCTGCCTTTATAGCAAAGACTGAAGGGTGATTAATAAACACACGATTCTCAATGACTGTGATATTATCCCCTTGTATGAACCAAGGATATAGTATGCTTTCATTATTTGCATGAGTGCATTTCAAATTGGCAAAGAATTCCATTATAAGTAATGAATAAGCCACTTTCGATTGCATGGTGTCAATTCGTTGAAGGCAGGTGGCGTGAATCGAATCAAGGTTGATGTGTTTCTTAGTAATATATGGGTATTTCTTTTTGACCTGTTCGAATATCTCTTCAAAATCACTTCGGAAGTCTTTTGGATTAACAGGTATCTTGCCTGCTGTGAATTGTTGAACCTCATCCCAGTCTGCATGCCCATGCGTTGGATACCATCTATTTAGAGCAAACACTGCAAATATAGATACTATTAATCCAAAGGTAACAATCATCAATACAACAGACTTCTTCATAATGCACTTATGTAAAAGTAATGTAATACTAAATCGGTTCATAAGAGAGAAAGCTTTGATTGGTCATAGACTTCCTTTTGAAGCTAAAATATGAGTTGTAAGTGCTTCATACGTTAGACGTAAGGATTTATGAAAATCAGCTTCTATATATCTCTAATGAACCGATTTGAAGATTTATAGAGTATCTTTATAACTTCTCACCATAGCACAAGTCGCCAGCATCACCGAAGCCAGGAACAATGTACTTATGCTCGTTCAGTCCTTCGTCAATTGCTGCACACCAGATGGTGGTAGAGTCTTCAGGGAAAGTTTTGCGGATATGTGCGATACCTTCTGGTGTAGCCAAAAGACAAGCAACATGCACATGACGAGGTGTTCCTTTTGAAAGGATGGCTTTGTAGCCAAGCTCCATAGAACCACCCGTAGCCAACATTGGGTCAGCGATGATAAGTGTCTTACCATTGATATCAGGTGTAGCAAGATATTCAACGTGAATACCTACCTCATGATGTTCAGCATCCGTATATTCTCGATAAGCACTAACGAAGGCATTACCAGCATGGTCGAATATGTTAAGGAAACCGTTATGGAAAGGCAATCCAGCACGGAAAATAGTAGCCAAAACAATCTTGTCAGTTGGTACATTAACCTGAGCCGTACCTAATGGAGTAACAACATCCTTTGGTTCGTAGTTCAGTGTTTTAGAAATTTCAAAAGCTTCGAACTCTCCGATACGCATAACATTGTTGCGGAAGAGCAAACGATTCTTCTGATAATCCTTATCACGGATTTCTGCTAAATACTGATTGATAATAGAGTTCTGCTCTGAAAAATTAATGATGTCCATTTTAAGTCTTAGGTGTTATAGATAAGCAAGTTAGCAACTTGCTCTGCAAAATTTCGGCAAAAGTAAGAAATAAATCTGAGGTTTTGCAAAGTCTGATTTGCAAATATAGCCATGCTTCTTGTTTTTTTTATTTCTTTAACCTTCTAAGCAAATACTTTGATACTTTTTCTTCGGTATTTTTTGTGTGAATTTAATAAATATATTACCTTTGCGGTGTCTTAGTAAATAGGACATAAAAACAGTGAACAAATCAATTTTCAACTAAATACATTTATAAGAAATGGCAAAGTTTGATAAGAGCGTACTTGAGAAGTACGGTATTACAGGTACAACAGAAGTACTTTACAATCCTTCTTACGAAGTATTGTTCAATGAAGAAACAAAAGAGAGTCTTCAGGGCTATGAAAGAGGTCAGGAGACTGAGCTTGGTGCAGTAAACGTAATGACTGGTATCTACACTGGTCGTTCTCCTAAGGATAAGTTCATCGTTGATGATGAGAACTCTCACGATACAGTATGGTGGGATTCAGAGGAATACCATAACGACAACCACCGTGCTTCTAAGGAAGCTTGGACAGCTGTTAAGGACATCGCTAAGAAGGAGCTTTCTAACAAGCGTCTTTTCGTAGTTGATGGTTTCTGCGGTACTCACAAGGATACACGTATGAAGATTCGTTTCATCGTTGAGGTTGCTTGGCAGGCTCACTTTGTAACAAACATGTTCATCCGTCCAAAGTCAGAGGCAGACTTCGATCAGGAGCCAGACTTCATCGTTTACAACGCTTCTAAGGCTAAGGTTGAGAACTGGAAGGAACTCGGTCTTCATTCAGAGACTTGCGTTATGTTCAACGTAACAACTAAGGAGCAGGTAATCGTTAACACATGGTATGGTGGTGAGATGAAGAAGGGTATGTTCTCTATGATGAACTACTTCTTGCCATTGAAGGGTATGGCTTCTATGCACTGCTCTGCTAACACTGACATGAATGGTGAGAACACAGCTATCTTCTTCGGTCTTTCTGGTACAGGTAAGACTACTCTTTCTACCGATCCAAAGCGTAAGCTCATCGGTGATGACGAGCACGGATGGGATGACAAGGGTATCTTCAACTACGAGGGTGGTTGCTATGCTAAGGTTATCAACCTTGACAAGGAGTCTGAGCCAGACATCTATGGCGCTATCACACGTGATGCTCTCCTCGAGAATGTAACAGTTGACGAGAATGGTAAGATTGACTTCGCTGATAAGAGCGTAACTGAGAACACTCGTGTTTCTTACCCAATCTACCACATTAAGAACATCCAGCGTCCTGAGTCTCAGGGTCCAGCTGCTAAGCAGGTTATCTTCCTTTCAGCTGATGCATTCGGTGTATTGCCTCCAGTATCTATCTTGACTCCAGAGCAGACTAAGTACTACTTCCTCTCTGGTTTCACAGCTAAGTTGGCTGGTACAGAGCGTGGTATCACTGAGCCTACTCCAACATTCTCTGCTTGCTTCGGTCAGGCATTCTTGGAGCTCCACCCAACAAAGTATGCTGAGGAGTTGGTTAAGAAGATGCAGCAGAGTGGTGCTAAGGCTTACTTGGTTAACACTGGTTGGAATGGTACAGGCAAGCGTATCTCTATCCGCGATACTCGTGGTATCATCGACGCTATCTTGAACCACTCAATCGACGCTGCTCCAACAAAGCAGATTCCTTACTTCGACTTCACTGTTCCTACAAAGCTCGAAGGTGTTGCAACAGAGATCCTCGATCCACGTGACACTTACGCTGATGCTGCTGAGTGGGATAAGAAGGCTAAAGACCTCGCAGAGCGTTTCATCAAGAACTTCAAGAAGTACGAGACAAACGAGGCTGGTAAGGCTCTCGTAGCAGCTGGTCCACAGCTCTAATCCTTTCGGAATACTTCTGAATAGATAATAATGACTCCCATCCGTAGCAATACGGGTGGGAGTTTTTGTTTGTCCTGCTGTAATAGAGAATAATAAGACTGATAATTTTAGGTAGAAATATAACGTACTTTTACTACAGTAATTTTAATTTTGTTTTGCTGTCACTTTTAACACTTCGTGTAATAGTGCTGATTGTTAATGAGTTATGTAATGGTTTTGAGTGACAGGAGTGACAGCAAAGTTTGTTTTGGTAAGGTTATCCGTCTTTGTTTGTGAATAAATTTTTAGTTAGGATGTCTCTACTATCATCTCTTATTATGTACATTCAACCTCCATTTTCCTCTACTTCTCAGTATGGTTTATCATGTAGTAGGCTTGCTTTGTGATTCTCATCTGAATATTAAACTTCTGATGGCAATTGTGGCGAAATGTGAAGAGTATCCGCACCACTCGTGCTAAGCCTCCGCACAGGTCGTGCGGAGGCTTAGCACGAGTGGTGCGGACCATTAGCATGTTCATAGAAAGATGTAGAGATGTATTTGAATGATATTTAGCTGATCTTCAGTAGGTTAAAAAAGTAAGTTTGATTTGGGAAAGACCTTATCTTATCTTAGTGTTTCATCCTTCTTTTCAATGGTAATCAGTTAGCTATGCAATGCGAAATAAGTAAACAATTAAAGTCGTAGAAAAGTAGAAGAAGGATTAGGTTTTAAGTCGGAAGAAGATGAGTAAAAAGACTATAATGTCAATCGAAAAGTTTAGGTGAAGGTAAGTAAGATAGCAGAAGCTTATCAGATGTGATTTATTGGTCTTTTTTCTTCAAGTTTATCGTTACTTTGGCAATACTTACTAAACAAACTTAAAAAAAAGTGGTTATTTTCCATATTTTACATAATTAACCCCCTTAAAGGCGTTGAATCTGAAGAATTCTGATTAAATTTGCAGCTAAATTCAATTATTAGTATCTGATGCGTAATAAGATATATACTCTCGTAGCTTTAATGATGGCTACTTTGACAATGACTTCTTGTCTTAAGGACGACGACGAGAAAAACAGCGTAAGTTACAAAGACACGGCTATTTTGAGCTTTTCTTTGGGGCAGTTGAAGCAAGTTCGCGACACTGTTGCCAAGAATGGTAGCGATAGTTCTTATACAGCAAACTTCAATGCTGCTAAGGTAAAGTTTTATATCGATCAGGAACAGGGCTTGATTTATAACCCTGACTCTTTACCATACGGCACAAAGGCAAGCAATGTCTTAGCGAAGATTGTAACTAAGAATAGTGGAACGGTTGTTATTAAGTCAACAACTGACGAGAAGTACTCTTATTACAACAGCAATGATTCCATCAATTTTAGTACTCCACGTTTCTTCCGTGTTTATTCAAACCAAGGAAGCGAGTATAGAGATTATAAAATTTCTGTGAATGTCCACAAGCAGAAGGGTAATGTCTTTAGCTGGCAAGCACTGCAAGCAAATAGTAACTTCAGTTCGTTTACGGCAATGAAGGCTGTTAGTACGGGGAGTAAGGTATTTGTCTTTGGTTCAAATGGTAGTCAGACTATTGCTTACGCTGCTGATAAGGACAATGGCAATAACTGGACAAAACTCAGTAAGGTTTTTACTGCAAATGCTTATAAGAGTGTAGCCGTGCAGGGTACAAAGCTTTTTGTTATCGATAATGGCGTGGTATATAGCTCTACAGATGGTAGCAGTTGGACAACAGTCGCAACCAACAGCAACCTGAAGCTGTTGGTGGCAGCATCACCAGCAGAGTTATTCGCATTGTCAACTAGTGGTACATTATTAGCGTCAAAGGACAATGGTACAACGTGGACGAATGAGTCATTAGATAGTAACGCATCACTGCTTCCAGTAAACAATATCAACGCTTCGCTCACAGCCCTAACAGCTGATATGTATCGAGTTCAGCTCGTTGGGACATTGGCAGATGGAACAAAGAATGTTTCTTGGACGAAACTTTCTTATCGTCAGAATGAGGCTTGGAGTTATGTAGTGAGCAATGCTGATAAGTTCCAGCTCCCACTTTATAAGACCCTTGCAGTAGTAGGCTATGATAAGGCAACACTTGCCTTGGGCGTTGATACAAATGGTAAGCTGGCTTCTATGCTCCTCTCACGCGATGGTGGTATCACATGGAAGAGTGATAAGGATTTCATTTATCCAACCGACTTACAACCAGCAACTGCTTTCACAGCAACTGTAGATAGTGATGAGTTCCTCTGGATAATCAGTGGTACAAAGGTTTGGCGTGGAAGACTCAATAGAGTAGGCTGGGAGTTGAACCTTAGTCGTCTGTAAGATTACGACAAAAAACATTGAGCAACAATGAAACGTTTCGTCATCAACCTCCTACTTGTCCTTGCAGCTACACCTCTCTGGGCGCAGTCTGACGCAGAGTATAAGATGGAGATTGGTGCTGGTGTCGGTATGATGGGGTACTTAGGCGACTTTAATGAGTCGTTGCTGAAGGACCTGCAGCCGATGGGAACGGTGTTAGCAAGATATAATTTCAGCCCATACATGGGATTAAAGATGAACGTATCGTTTGGAAAGATGAAAGGTTCGTCAGCTGATGTCAAGACTTACTATCCACGTTTTGCTTCAGCTCCCTATACATTTGACAACTCATTGGTTGACGTTGGTGTTGCTTACGAATATAACTTCCTTCCATATGGTACAGGTCGTGACTATCGTGGTGCACAGCGCTTGTCACCATACGTGACAATAGGATTAGGTGCCACCTATGTTAATATTAAAGGCGGTGACCGCAAGTCGGTGCTCACAGCGAATCTTCCAATCGGATTGGGTGTGAAGTATAAGGTCAGTGAGCGTATGAATGTCGGTTTGCAGTGGGCATTACACTTCTCGTTGAGCGATGAGTTAGACGGACAGAAAGATCCCTACGGCATTAAGAGTAGCGGACTATTTAAGAATACAGACAGCTATTCAACCCTACAGCTGACGTTCTCTTATAGTTTTATGACAAAGTGTAAGACTTGTCATAATGAGGACGAGTAAGGGAAGTTAGTTCCGACCTTGTTATATAAGGTAATGTCTAAAGTGTGCAGACATAAGTGCTGTACAGGACAAAACAAAGGTTTATCTCTTCAATAGATATGGCAGAAGAATTAGATATGACACGAATACCCCAGCACATTGCTATCACAATGGATGGTAATGGACGTTGGGCAACAGAACGGAACAAGCCACGCTCCTACGGACATCAGGCAGGAGTTGATACCGTACGTCGCATCACATCTGAATGTGTACGATTGGGAGTGAAGTTTCTCACGCTCTATACCTTTTCAACTGAGAATTGGAATCGTCCTACCGATGAAATTGCAGCGTTGATGGGACTTGTGCTTACGTCTTTAGAAGATGAAATCTTCATGAAGAATAATGTGCGTTTCCGTGTTATTGGTGATATGGCACGTCTGCCAGAAGAAGTGCAGAAGAAATTGCGTGAGACGGAAGAACATACCGCAAAGAACTCCGCAATGACGATGGTTGTGGCTCTTAGCTACAGTGCACGTTGGGAGATAACAAAAGCGATGAGGGAGATTGTTGCAGAATATCAGGCTAACAGCTCTGAACCTTTGCTTTCCGAAATGATTACAGAAGAGATGATTAGCGAGCATTTGGAAACAAACTTCATGCCTGATCCTGACCTCTTGATAAGGACGGGTGGCGAGCTTCGCATCTCCAATTACCTCTTATGGCAGATAGCTTATTCTGAGCTATACTTCTGTGATACCTATTGGCCTGACTTCAACGAGCAGGATTTGCAGAAAGCCATAGCAAGTTTCCAGAGCAGACAGCGTCGCTTTGGAAAGACTGAGAAACAAATAGAAGAAAACGAAAACAATTAAGTTACGCAATAGATGACTAAAATTAATAAGGTATTGATGCTCCTTGCATTCTCCGGAGTTTCACTTGTGGCGAGTGCACAGCAGAAGATTGTAAACCCTGACATCACTTATACTGGTAGTCCTAAGACTTACAAGTTGGTAGGACTGACCGTTACGGGCATTGATGGCTATGAGGATTATGTCCTCACTGGTATCTCTGGACTTGCTGTAGGACAGGAGTTGGAGGTTCCAGGTACGGCAATCACAGACGCTGTGAAGCGTTACTGGAAACATGGACTCTTCTCTGATGTTTCCATTACAGCTGACTCTATCGTAGGAGATAATATCTATCTGAAGATACATCTCGCACCGCGTCCTCGTATCTCAACCATCAACTACAATGGTTTGAAGAAGACAGAACGTGATGATTTAGAGAAGAAACTCGGTCTTTTGAAGGGTGGACAGATTACGCCAAACATGCTTGATCGTGCGAAGATACTTGCTAAGAAATACTTCGACGAAAAGGGTTACAAGAATGCTGAGGTCTTTATTCGTCAGCGTGACGACGTTGCAGCAAAGAATCAGGTTATCCTTGATATCGATGTAGACAAGAAGGAGAAGCTGAAGGTGCGCTCGATCATTATTGATGGTGACAGCCTATTGGGTGATAAGAAGATTAAGGGTACCTTGTTTAGCAAGGGTGCTTTTTCGAAGACCCATGAGGCAAGAAAACTGTCAAATCTCTTAAAGTCGAAGAAATTCACACCAGAGCGTTGGGCTGAGGATAAGAAGAACCTTATCACAAAGTACAACGAGTATGGTTTCCGTGATGCCACTATTCTGAAGGATAGCGTTTGGAATGTTGACCCAAAGCATGTAGATATCTATGTTAAGGTTGATGAGGGTAAGAAGTATTATATCCGTAACATCAAATGGGTAGGTAATACCGTTTACTCAACCGACTATTTGTCTCGTTTGCTCGATATGAAGAAGGGCGACGTGTATAATCAGACCTATTTAAACAAGCGTCTTTCACAGGATGAGGATGCTGTGGGTAATGCTTATTGGAATAATGGATATCTCTTCTATAACTTGCAACCAACAGAGGTGAATATTGTCGGCGACTCTATTGACCTTGAGATGCGTATTACAGAAGGACAGCAGGCACATATCAACCGAGTGAAGATTAATGGTAACGATCGTCTTTACGAGAATGTAGTGCGTCGTGAATTGCGTACAAAGCCAGGCGACCTCTTCTCTAAGGAGGCACTCCAGCGTTCTGCACGTGAGTTGGCGTCAATGGGACACTTCGACCCAGAAGCTATCAACCCAGTACCAGAGCCAAACTATGAGGACGGAACTGTTGACATCAATTATAACCTCAAGCAGAAGTCAAACGACCAAGTTGAGCTTTCATTGGGTTGGGGTCAGACAGGTGTTATTGGTCGTGTCGGCTTGAAGTTGAATAACTTCTCAATGGCGAACCTCTTCCGTAGAAATCGTGAACATCGTGGTATTATGCCAATCGGTGATGGTGAGACACTTTCATTAGGTGCACAGACGAATGGTACTTACTACCAGTCATACAATGCTCAGTACTCAACCAACTGGTTGGGCGGTAAGCGTCCTATCCAGTTTAATGTGGGTATGTCGTATTCAAAGCAGACAGATGTGTCAAGCAACTATTATAATAGTGGTTACTTAAATAACTATAACAACTATCGTTATGGTTATGGAAACTACAATTATAACAGTTATGAGAATTATTATGACCCAGACAAGTATGTGAAACTCTTGAGTGTCTATGCAGGTTGGGGAAAGCGTCTAAACTGGCCTGATGACTATTTCACCTTGTCACTCCAATTGCAGTACCAACGTTACATGTTGCGTAATTGGCGTTACTTCATTATGTCGAATGGTTCAGCCAACAACTTGAACTTCAACATTGCGCTTAATCGTACGTCAACAGATAACCAACTCTTCCCACGTCGTGGTTCAGACTTCTCAGTATCATTGACCATTACTCCGCCATGGTCTAAGTGGGATGGTAAGGACTATGCACACTTGGCAACTGACCGTAACTCTCCAACTTACTCACAGGAGCAGCAGGAGAAGTATCGTTGGGTTGAGTATCATAAGTGGAAGTTTAAGGCTCGCACCTTTACAGCCCTCACAAGTGGTCAGAAATGCTTCGTCTTGATGACCCGTGTTGAACTTGGATTGTTGGGTAGCTATAATAAAAATAAGAAAAGTCCGTTTGAAACCTACTACATGGGTGGTGATGGTATGAGTGGATACTCTACGGGTTACGCTGAGGAGACAATTGGTCTTCGTGGTTACGAGAATGGTTCACTCACTCCATATGGTGCTGAAGGTTATGCTTACACTCGTATGTCATTGGAGCTTCGCTACCCATTCCTCTTGGGTAACACGACTATTTATGGTCTTGGTTTTGTTGAGGCTGGTAATGCATGGACCGATACAAGTAAGTTTAATCCATTTGACATGAAGCGTTCAGCTGGTCTTGGTGTCCGTATCTTCCTCCCAATGGTTGGTATGATGGGTATTGACTGGGCTTATGGCTTCGATAAGGTATTTGGTACGAGGGGCGGTAGCCAGTTCCACTTTATCCTTGGACAAGAATTCTAAGCAGAAGTCAAAGGGTAAAGATATAACTGCAGGATTGCCCTGAAATAGAATTATTAAAAGAAGAAAATTGTATGAGAAAATGTATATTAAAGAAAGGTTTAGGAGTAATGTTTCTTCTTTACCTATTTGCTTTCTCACCTTTGACAGCTTCTGCACAGAAGTTTGCACTGATTGATATGGAGTATATTCTCAAGAATGTGCCAGCTTACGAGCGTGCTAATGAGCAGTTAAATCAGGTAAGTAAGAAGTGGCAGGCTGAGGTAGAGGCTCTCAATACGGAGGCTTCTACTATGTATAAGAATTATCAGAACGAGGTTGTTTTCCTTTCTCAAGACCAGAAAAAGAAAAGACAGGAAGCTATTCTTGCAAAGGAGAAGCAGGCATCTGATCTTAAGCGTAAGTACTTTGGTCCAGAAGGTGAGCTCTTTAAGAAGCGTACCAGTCTGATTACCCCTATACAAGATGAGATTTACAATGCTGTAAAGGATATCTCCGACCAGCGTGGTTATAGTTTGGTAATTGATCGTTCAAGCAATGCTGCTGGTATTATCTATGGTTCGCCAAAGGTGGACATAAGTAATGAGGTATTGCAGAAGTTAGGATATTCTTATCAGTAAAGAAAATTTTAGATAGCTTTTCTAGGAGCTCTAGGTACCCTAGTAATCCTAGACTCCCTAGTAACCCTAGGAAATCAAGAAAAATAATAAACAATTAAACAATAAAAAGAAATGAAAAAGTTATTTTTGATGTTGATGCTCTGTGCGCCAATGACATTGTTCGCACAGAAGTTTGGTCACCTTGACTCACAGGCTCTCCTCCAGTCACTTCCAGAGGCTATAGCTATTCAGAGTAAGTTAGAAGCTAAAGGTAAGGAGTACCAGAAGCAGATTGAAGACATGCAGGCTGAATTGCAGCGTCAGGCTGAGGCTTACGACAAGTCTAAGAGCACTATGAACGCTACAAAACAGGCTGAGACAGAGAAGAATTTGCAGGATATGTACACTAAGATCCAGCAGACTGCTCAGGACAACCAGAAGGCCTTCAACGAAGCACAGCAGAAGCAACTCGGCCCTGTTCTTGAGAAGGTTCGCAACGCCATCGCAGCTGTAGCTAAGACAGGTAACTATGTTTACATCATGGAGAAAGCTGCTGGTCAGCCATTGTACATCAACGAGGCACTCAGCAAGGATGTTACTGCTGAGGTAAAGGCTCAGTTGGCTAAGATGAAGTAAAACATTGCGGGTGCCTTTGCCCCGTGGTTCATTCTCCTTGATTTATGGTGGAGTGAAGCTTTCCTAGTATTTCTAGCTTTCCTAGGTAGCCTAGGGTTCCTAGGGGGGCTAGTTGTCGAATAAGCTGGAAAGGTTCTTTCCATTCATATTTAAGAGGAGATAAAAGGGTGAGGTCACCGCACGGATATTTGTTCTTGCGATGACCTCATTTTTGTTTATATAGAGATAATAAAAGAAATAATGAAAAAGCTATTCTTATCCCTTGCTTTTATGCTCTTGCCACTCTTGGCGGCAGCACAGCAGAGTGTTACTGCTTTTAAGTTTGCTTACTTTAGCTATGATAAAGTGTTGCACGCAATGTCTGACTATGCAACGGCAACACGTACTTTTAATGAATTGAAAGCGAAGTATGATGCTGAGACGAAGCGTTCAGTTGATGATTTCAATAGCCGATATGAGGACTTCCTTGAGGTACAACGTAAATTGGAACCATCTATTCTTCGTAAACGTCAGGCTGAATTAGAGGAACTGATGGAACGTAACATTGCTTTTCGTAAGGAGTCTGAACGACTGCTGAAGAAGGCTGAAGAGGATATCTACGCACCTGTTCGCACAAAGTTAAACAACACTGTACGTCAGATGGGCAAGGAAAGTGGTTACGCTTTCATCCTGAATACTGACAACAACACTGTTCCTTTCGTTAATACAGCGATGGGAGAGGATGTAACTGATGCTTTGATAACAGCCTTGAAGTAATTGTCTTTACAGCAGAGAAGGCTCTGCACGTATGGTGCGGATGCTCAGCACGTTTGGTGTCCATCATCCGCACATGATGTGTTGGGCGTCCGCACCAATCTGTAAGTAGGTGAATAGGATAACGATTAATTGTAATAGAAAAGAATCATGACAAAGTATTCTAAACAGCCAGGGCCAATCGGTATCTTCGACTCAGGGTATGGAGGACTGACCATTCTGCATGGTATTCGTCAGCTACTTCCCGAATACGATTATATATATTTAGGTGATAATGCGCGTGCACCATACGGTTCACGCTCTTTCGATGTGGTCTATCAGTTTACACGCCAGGCTGTGATGAAGCTCTTCGAACTCGGTTGCCAATTGGTTATCTTAGGTTGTAACACAGCTTCTGCCAAGGCACTCCGTACGATCCAACAGAACGATTTGCCCCATCTTGATCCTGAAAGACGCGTACTTGGTGTGATTCGTCCTACGGCAGAGGTGATCGGTAAGCTTACACAGTCCCGCCATGTAGGTGTCTTGGCTACCGAGGGAACCATCAAGAGTGATAGTTATAAACTTGAAATACAAAAGCTATGGGATGATGTGAAGGTGACGGGTGTTCCTTGTCCGCTCTGGGTGCCAATCATTGAAAACAACGAGGCAGACAGTCCCGGTGCCGACTATTTTGTGAAAAAGCGTCTTGATCATATCATGCGACTTGATCCAGAAATTGATACGCTTATCCTCGGCTGCACGCATTATCCTATCCTCATGCCAAAGATATTAAAGCATGTACCACGTGGCGTGCGGATTGTGCCACAGGGTGAGTATGTGGCAGAGAGCCTTAAGGATTATCTCCGTCGGCATCCTGACATGGATGCACGCTGTACCAAGCGTGCCACTGTGAAGTATTTCACTACGGAAAATCCCGAGAAGTTTGAGGAGACGGCACGTATCTTTCTGCATGAACAAGTGAATGTCGAGCATGTTGACTTGGAGTAAACATCTGAAAGGCAATAAAACAGCCTATTGAGTCGTTAGATAAGAACATAAAAAGAAAAGAATGAAGAAATTATCCTTTTTGTTATTATTGTCAGCCGTCATGATGATGGTAGCCTGTTCTGATGACGATGCTTTTACAACATCACGGAGCAATCTGCTCACATTCTCGACTGATACCCTACGACTCGACACGACATTCTCAAATGTTCCGACATCTACTAAGATTTTCTGGGTGTATAATAAGTCGGGCGATGGACTACGATTAACTAACGTCCGTCTGGCACAAGGTAACCAAACGGGTTTCCGTGTGAATGTAGATGGTGTGGAACTCTCGGCTGCCAACGGCTATCAGGTTGGTGGTTTGGAAGTGCGTAATAAGGATAGTATCCAGGTGTTTGTTGAGATGACGTCACCCCTTAATAACGCAGTAACTCCACAAGAGGTGGCTGATAACCTTGTCTTTACGCTCGAAAGCGGTGTACAGCAGAAGGTGAACCTACGTGTTTACAGCTGGGATGCAGAATTGATAAAAGGACGTAAGATAACCTCGAACACCATTTTGACTAGTACGAAACCTATCGTTTTCCAAGATACATTGAAGGTAGAGGCAGGTGCTACACTGACAATTCCTGCCGGAACAACTGTTTATTTCTCTCAGAAGGCAGCCCTTGATGTTTATGGAACGCTGCGTTGTGAGGGTACAGCAGACAAACCTGTAACGCTGCGGGGCGATCGTTTAGACAAGATGTTTAAGTATCTTCCTTATGATAGGGTCAGTGGTCAGTGGCAGGGAGTACGCTTTCATAAGGATAGTTACGATAATGTTCTTATCCATACTGATATTCATTCAACCTATAATGGTATTCTCTGTGATACTGCAACGACTTCACGTACGAAGTTGACGATTGCTAACTCTACTGTTCATAACTGTCAGGGCTATGGTTTACAAGCGATAAATAGTAAGGTTATTGCTTATAACTCTCAGTTTTCTAACACGTTGATGGACTGTGCAGCCTTTGTGGGTGGAGACGTGATTTTGACGCATTGTACCTTCGCACAGTTTTATCCTTTCGATAGTAATCGTGGCGCTGCATTGAGTTTTGGCAATCATATTGACGATAAAGACTATCCTCTTCAGACCTTCCACGTTGTGAACTCGCTTGTGACAGGATATGCTGATGATGTATTAATGGGCAGTAATAAGGATGGTGTTACAGCCAACTATCACTTCTATAATTGTATTCTTCGTGCGCCAAAACCTAAGGATTCGGCTTTATTAGCAAGTTTCACAGATGTCATTTGGGAGAATAGTAAGGATTATCCTGATGGCGGTTCAAAGCAGTTTATACTCGTAGATGGAGACAAACAGAAGTATGATTTCCATCTGAAGAAGGCTGAAAAAAGTGAGAAATATCCTGCTATTGATGCAGGACTTGCTCTTGGCGATACTCGTTTTGCAACTGATCATGATGGTAAGCAGCGTGATAGTAAGCCAGATATTGGCTGTTATGAGCTGATAGCTAATTAAGATTATTAGGCTTAGTTGTCTTATTTGCCCAATTAGCCTTATAAGCCTTATAAGCCCAATAAGTCCCACCACCACCAATAAATATCAACAATGAAAACAATAGACATAAGCATCAAGATTGGTTTTTGCCAACAAGAGGAACTCTCTGAGGCTGATCAGCACCTCATTCAAAGGGCCGTGGAGGCAACTGGTAATAGTTATTCTCCCTATAGTCGCTTTCGTGTTGGGGCTGCTTTGTTGCTTGCCGATGGCACAGAGGTTATTGGAGCAAATCAGGAGAATGCTGCTTTTCCATCAGGCTTATGTGCTGAACGCTCAGCTATCTTTGCAGCTCAGTCTGTCTATCCAGACCAAGCAGTGACCACGCTTGCTATTGCTGCGGCTAATGAGTATGGTTTGATGCGTGACCCAATAGTGCCTTGTGGGGCCTGTCGGCAAGTTATTTTAGAAATAGAAGATCGTTATAAACAGCCTATTCGTATCCTTCTTTATGGTACGGCAGGCATATATGTTATCAATAGTGTAAAGGACCTATTGCCTCTCCAGTTCTTAGGAGAGTCCATGAAGTAGCCCTTTCGTTTTCAATCAATAGTAATTATGGAGTATTTACCAAAAGACCCAGCAATATTAGTAAGCAGCGTAAATATGCTGTTACGTGATGAAGAGTTCGATTCTTTAGAATCATTGTGTTACAATTTCAATGAAGATATAGATAAGCTCAAAGCTAACTTGCGTGAAGCAGGCTATGTATATAGCGAAGAACAGCGCCAGTTTCGCCCGATAGGTTTTGATGAATAAATAGATAATAGTAGATAAATAAAGCACGCCATACAAACCTGCATGGCGTGCTTTATTTATGTGTTCTATATGTTTCCCCACTATTCTTCAGCGAAGGGAAAGTACTCTTTTCTGTATTTCAGAGCCTTTTAAGACTTGCGACAACCGCCTCTTATATAACAACGGCAGTACCAGAACAGGTGACCATGAGCATAGATCCACCCTGTCCGACAGTCTCATAATCGAGGTCAATACCAACGATAGCGTTAGCACCAAGTGCTTCTGCATGTTGCTTCATTTCTTGAATAGAGGTTTCTTTGCCTTCGCGCAGCACCTTTTCATAGGCTTCACTGCGTCCTCCGATGAAGTCCCTGATGCCGGCAAGGAAGTCTTTTAGGAAGTTAGCACCGATAATTGTTTCTCCTGTGACAATTCCTTTATACTCTTTGATAGGACGACCTTCAATGGTTGGGGTTGTTGTGATAATCATAATCTTTTGTCAGTATTAATAATATAATTGATATGTAGACTTATTACTTGATGTCTTACAAATACATGACAAAGATAATAAAAATTCTATGTAGACGCATCATGGCTGACAATAATTTTGTAATTTTGCATCATTAAGATATAAACAACGGCATTATGCAAGACTTAGTAATTTACAATACACTGCATCGTAAGAAGGAACTCTTCCAGCCGATTGCAGCTCCTAACGTAGGAATGTATGTCTGTGGACCAACTGTTTATGGCGATCCACACCTCGGACACGCACGTCCTGCTATCACCTTTGACATTCTTTTCCGCTATCTTAAACACATAGGGTACAAGGTTCGTTATGTTCGTAACATCACGGACGTAGGCCATTTGGAGCATGATGCTGACGAAGGTGATGACAAGATTGAGAAGAAAGCACGTCTTGAGCAGTTGGAGCCAATGGAGATTGCGCAGCACTATACCAACCGCTACCATGATGCTATGCGTTCGCTCAACGTTCTTCCACCAAGCATTGAGCCACATGCAACAGGTCATATCATAGAGCAGGAAGAGTTAGTAAAACAGATTCTTGCCAATGGTTATGCCTATGAAAGCAATGGAAGTATCTACTTCGATGTAGAGAAATACGATAAAGACCACCACTATGGCATTCTTTCTGGTCGTAACATCACTGACATGATAAACAATTCTCGTGAGTTGGCAGGCGTTGGTGAGAAGCGTAATCAGATTGACTTTGCCCTTTGGAAGCGTGCTATGCCAGAGCATATCATGCGTTGGCCATCGCCTTGGAGCGATGGTTTCCCAGGCTGGCATTGTGAGTGTACAGCGATGGGACGCAAGTATTTGGGCGATCACTTTGATATCCATGGTGGCGGTATGGACCTTATCTTCCCACACCATGAGTGCGAGATTGCACAAGCTGTAGCTTCACAGGGTGATGAAATGGTGAAGTATTGGATGCATAACAATATGATTACCATCAACGGACAGAAGATGGGCAAGTCGCTTGGCAACTTCATTACGCTTGAGCAGTTCTTTACTGGCGAGCATGACACGCTCACACAGGCTTACTCTCCAATGACAATTCGCTTCTTCATCCTCTCTGCTCACTATCGTGGAACAGTCGACTTCTCTAACGAGGCACTACAGGCTGCTGAGAAGGGATATGAGCGTTTGATGAATGGTATTGAAGACTTGGCACGCATTCAGCCTGCTGCTGCGTCAGATGAGAATACAAAGAAGTTTGTTGCAGGCTTCCGTCAGAAGTGCTATGATGCAATGAACGATGACTTGATGACGCCTGCCGTTATCTCCACTCTCTTTGAAGCTTGCCACTTGGTGAACATCCTCATCGACCACAAGGCGCAGATTTCAGCTGACGACCTCAAGGAACTTACAGAGGCGATGCAGCTCTTTGCCTTCGATATCCTTGGTCTTCAGAATGAACGAGGAGTTAATAACGATGCTCGTGAGGAGGCTTACGGAAAGGTAGTCGATATGGTGCTCGACCTTCGTGCAAAGGCGAAAGCAGAGAAGAACTGGGCTGTTAGCGACCAGATTCGTGATGCGCTTGCTGATGCAGGCTTCCAAGTTAAGGACACCAAGGACGGTGTTACGTGGAAACTTGACCGATAAAACGTAAACTTCAGATTACTTCTTTGATGAGCGTAAACGCTGTTTGTCAGTGGAGTAAGAAGTAGATAAAAGGATAAAGAGTGGACACTAATCTATGTGTTGCTCATATCCATTCCTGTAAGGATAGATATTCTTAGTATGTGTCAGCGGTAATACGCAGTGTATTAGGAATGCCTATCCTTATTTTTTATTCAATTATTAGAGGGATAAAAACCACCAGAACAATATGAAACGAAAAAAGACTCTTCTCCTTTCTTGCTTGATAACCGTGCTGGTAGGGCTTGGCTTACTCTTTTGGTTACTTCCTGCTAAGCAGACTACTAAGCCAGTAACGATTGCAAAAGACTCGGATTCAGTTGTTTTCGTACAGCCGAAAGCTGTTGTAGATGACACGACAAAGGATATAAATGTCATCAGAGAGTATTATCGTCTCTATCTTAAAAGAGCAGATGGTCAGGATATTTCTATGCGTGAAGAGCGTAGGTTTCTCACTCAGACATTGATTGATAAACTGTGTTATCGTGATGGAACCACCTTTTTACCTTTGTTTCCGTTGAAAGACAATAGGGACCCAAGATGGTCGTTGGATGACTTAAAGATACGATCAGCGGGTGGAAGCTGGTATAGCATACAGTTATATGATCACAAACTAAAGAGTGATTGTAATCTTGCTCTGCGTATGGTAACTGACAAAGATGGGCAGAGAAGGATTGGATATGCCTATCAATATGGTCAAGCTTCGGAGTTTTCGGATGCAGATATTTATAAGAAACTTGTGAAGATGGATGAACATCCAAAGGATGAAATCGCTTTTCTAAAGGCTTTTATCCGTTCTTATCTCTCGCTGAATCTGACGATAGACCTCAATGCGCCTGCTTATAGAAAGTATCTTTGTGAGAAGTTTGTGAAAGATGGAGCAGGAGTTTATACGAGCCAGTATTCTGGTAATTATCAAATAGACTGGTTGGATAGTCCCGGTATTGATTATCTTTCAGATATTCCTTCCTTTTCCATTGTTCCCAATAAAGAAGGGGAAGGATACTTTGTCATACCAGAGGGCGCAGCTACTTACGAAGGATATTATGTGAATGTTGGAAAACGAAACGGGCATTATTATATTATGCAATACGGTACAACAGACCCAGATATAGAACCATCGGACGATATTGAGCCGGTAACTATTGAAGGATAGTGACAGAGTAGGTCTGAGTAAGATAGGAGACGGAGCCTTTTAATGTGTTGTAAATGCCATTTTTACAAACGTGACAGTATGTGTTAGAAGTATAATAAATCTGTTTTCCGAATTATTTTCATGAAGAAAAATATTTCTTTTCATGAAAATAAATTCTTCTTCTCGTGAAAATAATTTCTTTTTTGTATGAAAGTAAATCAGTAAAGGTTAGTTTCTAAGTTTTAAAGTTTGGTTTTTACCTTTTTATTCCTTTGCTTTTTGCATTTTAAAACAGAGTAAAGATACTTTGTTTTGTAGTTTATTATATTCGTTATAATGAACATAATGTCTCCTTTTTTGTCATCTTTAGAGGTACTATTGTTATACCGCACGTGTCGTGTTGTTGGTTCGCACGAATGGTGTTGTTGGTTCGCACGAATGGTGCGGATGCCTAAACACCTTGCAATAGGCTATTAATGTGGAATTAATTTAATGTCAGAAAAGAGTTGTATTACGTAAAAGTAACTAACATTATTTGGTTAGAGGAGACTTGTTTTATCAAAGGTAATACCATAGAGGTAACTACAAAGATACAGCAATAGAGCTATTCTTTTTCACTTTTATTAGATAGCAATATTATAAAAAAAGATTAGCAAAACTTTAGAAGTTTCTTTCTCTGTTTCACATTTGTTGTATATCTTTGTATTGTTAACGAAAGAACTTTAACTAAAAACAATAAAATGAGTTATGAAAAAGATTAATGTACTCATGTTGATGATGCTAATGTTGTTGATTGGCATCGTCTCAGTAAGTGCTAAGAAAAAGGAGTTCAAACCTTTACCATGCGTCCTTACGCTCAAAGATGGTAGCAAAGTGTCAGGCTATTTGGTTGATGTAAAGAATGCAAAGGTTATGGCAAGTGTGTATGGGCAGGTCGTTATTAATATGCAGACATTGTTTATCTCACCTACACCAACGGGTAAGGGAACAAAGTATGTAGCTGATGATGCAAAAGAAATGGAGTTAACAGTAGATGGGAAGCAACGTAAATACTTGTCTTTATATGCATGCAAGATATTAACGTTACCTAAAAATTTGAAGCCAACAAATCATCGGTACTTTTGGGAACTGGTTTATGAGGGAAGAGAAGTACTTGGTTTTTTATCTCCAACAGTATGCTATAGTAGTTCTGGGACAACATTTTATACTGAAGAGTCATGGGCTTATACTTATTGTCTTAAAGGTGACGAAGTTGTTGTGACTTATTATGTTCCTGAAACAGGAATACGTCTGGCTGCGAAGAAAACACTCCGTGCTTGTTTTGATCGTTTCCCAAAGATGGATGAGTACTTGCAGAGTGATGGATTCTCACTGAAAGATATGAAGAGACACCCTCTTGATTTGCTGAAAGTGTTGGAACGTAAAATAAAGTAATAGCTTTGTCTCTTTGTGTGCTAAGGTCAATGAACAATGAGAAACTGATGATAGCTAATAAAATAAAAGGTGCGCTTTTGAGAGTCAAAGGCGCACCTTTTATATGTTAGAAGCGTATCTAATACTTAAACGAACTACCTCCTAAGAACTCTCTGAGTAGGGAGGTTGGAGGGAGATTGCGGAAAGGTAATGGCGCAAAATACTTGAGGAACTTGCGTAGGCGATAGGCTTCAGCATACTCTTCGCAGTTCTCAGGCACTTGTTCCAGCACTTCTTCCGCCTGCGGTTTGATAACGGCAAGTTCAAAGAGGAGGGCAGTGTTGAACATTACATCTGCCTGTTCTTGATAAGGGAAAATCCACTTGTTCTCGCCAGCACGTACACTTGGCCAGCGGTGAATGGTGTCTTGTGCCGAACAACCACGATATTTGTAATCACGAACAATACGACGAAGCAGTCGATTGTCGGTTGTTGGGATATAGTTATGGTCGTCCAACAGAATCGTAGTAAGGGCAGATGCGTAGATTTTGAACTTCTTATCGTCTGCAATCTGCTCTGTTAGCAGAGGATTGAGGGCATGAATACCTTCTACAAGGAGTATGTTATTCTCTCCAAGATGCAGTTTTTCACCACTCTTTTCACTCTTTCCTGTTTGGAAATTATACTTTGGTAATTCCACCTCTTCACCACGGAAAAGTGCATTAAATTGCTCGTTGATGAGTGGAATGTTCAGTGCATAGATACTCTCATAATCAAGTTCCCCGTTCTCATCTTTCGGTGTTTCCACTCTGTTAACGAAGTAATCATCTAAGGATATCTGTACAGGTTTCACACCACTTGCTAATAGTTGGACAGAAAGGCGTTTGCAGAATGTTGTCTTACCGCTTGATGAAGGACCAGCAATGAGTACTACTTTAATCTCTTTTCGTTCAGCAATTGTGTCAGCAATCTGCGATATCTTCTTTTCTTGTAGAGCCTCACTGACATTGATTAGGTCGGTTGCCTGACCATTTTTTACAGCTTCGTTGAAGTCGCCTACCGTCTTAATACCTAAGATACTCTGCCATCTATGATGCTCTTTGAACACCTCGAACATCTTGTCTTGGCGTATTAATTCACCTAATTTAGAAGGATCTTGTACGGAAGGGATGCGCAAGAGGACTCCATCAAAGTAAGGCTCCAAACCGAAAAGATGGAGTTGTGCAGTGTTGGTAAGCATCGAACCATAGTAATAATCCTTGTAATCGTCAAGCACATAATAGACACAATAAAGGCTACCGCTGCTTTTAAGGAGTTTAGCCTTTTGTATATCGCCTAATTCAGTGAACATCTTAACAGCCTCCTCGGTGGTTGTTTCGTAACGCTGGATAGGCATCTTAGCGTCGATAATCTCCTGCATTCGTGTACGGATACGGTCAACATCTTCTGTTGTAATCTCATGTCCGAGCTGCAAGTTACAGTAGTAACCATTTGAAACAGGGATATCTATGACCACAGAACTGGTGGGATAGAGGTCGTGAACAGCCTTGCAAAGTACTAAGAAGAGTGAGCGCGTATAGGTGCGAATACCTGATGGGGTTTGCAAGTTGAGGAATTCTATATCCTTGTTATGATAGACACGATAATGAAGGCCTTCCACCTTATTATTCACTTTAGCACTCACTGGACCATAAGGTATTTCGAGATTAATTTCCTTATAAATGTCAGAAAGTGTACTTCCTATTGTGACTTCTTGAGTTTTTTTATTATTTTTGCAACGGATATGCAGTACTTGTCTCATAATCATTTATGGTTAAAGATATTTTTGGAACAATATTGTTCTTTGGTAAATAGGATTGTAAAGGTAGAGAAAGTTTTGTAGATATCCAAGAAACAGACATCACAATTTTAAGTAACTATATGTCGATTTGGATTTTCTTTAAGCTCATTGGTGCATTAGCTTTGCTGATGTTCGGAATGAAGGCAATGAGTGAGGCACTGCAGAAAATGGCAGGTCCGCAGTTGCGCCACATCCTTGGTGCAATGACTACTAATCGTTTTACGGGTATTCTTACGGGTACATTCATCACAGCTGCCGTACAGTCGTCAACTGCAACTACTGTAATGACAGTCAGTTTTGTGAATGCTGGGTTGCTGACATTGCTCCAAGCTATCTCGGTTATTATGGGAGCGAACATCGGAACTACGCTGACTGCATGGATTATGTCAGCAGGTTTCTCGTTTAACATAACCGATTTCGTTTGGCCAGCCTTCTTTATTGGTATCACACTGATATATTCTAAGAGACGAAAACTCATCGGTGATTTCCTCTTTGGCATTTCTTTTATGTTCTTGGGACTGGGAACCCTACGTCAGACAGGTATCGATATGGACCTTGCGCACAATCAGGCTGTACTCGATTTCTTTAGTCATTTCGACCCACAAAGCTTCATCACAACTATCGTTTTCCTACTTATTGGTAGTGTGCTGACCATGTGTGTGCAGAGTTCTGCAGCGATCATGGCTATCACGATGATTCTTTGTTCAACGGGAGTATTGCCTATTTACCAGGGTATTGCACTTGTAATGGGTGAAAATATCGGTACAACTGTAACCTCAAACCTTGCTGCTTTGACAGCAAACACACAGGCTCGCCGAGCTGCTATGGCTCACATGGTATTCAATGTCTTCGGTGTTCTCTGGGTATTATGTGTTTTCCATCCTTTTATCAATATGGTATGCGATTGGGTGGGTTATGATGTAAATATGCCAAAGGGCGCGCCTGGTTTTGCGGCTAATGCTGCCAAACTAAGTTTTGTGCTTGCTGCTTTCCACACGACCTTCAACCTTGCCAACACAGCTATCCTCGTTGGACCAATCAAGTATTTAGAGAAGCTTGTCTGCATTATTATCAAACCAAAGGCAAACAAGGACGAAGACGAGTTCCGTCTGCACTTTATTCAGGCTGGTATCATGAAGACTCCAGAGCTTTCTGTGCTTGAGGCTTCAAAGGAGATAAAGTCGTTTGCAGAGCGTATCCAGCGTATGTTTGGTATGGTTCGTGAGTTGCTTGGTGAGAAAGATATGGATAAATTCAGCAAACTCTATAGTCGTATTGAGAAGTATGAAGGTATTTCTGATAATATGGAGATAGAGATTGCGAAGTATCTCGACCAGGTGTCTAATGCCCATCTGAGTGATGAAACCAAGGAGAAGGTACGCTCAATGCTTCGTGAAATCTCAGAGTTGGAGAGTATCGGTGATGCTTGTTATAACATTGCACGTACCTCTAGCCGTCTTATCAATAGTAAGGAAGATTTTACGCAGGAGCAGTATGACCACATGCATCAGATGTTTGAGTTGACTGATGACGCTCTGACACAGATGAATCGCATCCTCGTTGGTCATCGTCAGGACAATGATGTGAATCGCTCGTTCAATATTGAGACCGAAATCAACAATTATCGTAACCAGTTGCGTTCGCAGAATATCAACGATGTGAACGATCATAAGTACACCTATGCAGTAGGAACCATGTATATGGACATCATTCAGGAGTGCGAAAAGTTAGGTGATTATGTTGTCAATGTTGTTGAGGCTCGTATGGGTGTTCGCCAACAGGGAGCATAAAATTGAGTATGATAAAACAAAATAAAGGCAGGGACATGAATGCGTGTCCCTGCCTTTAATATATCATGACTTCCTCTTCTTGAATGCTTATCGTTTTACCACTTGAACAATTCTAACATTCTTGAAAAGCTATTTACTCCTCGCTACTCAAAGCATAGAAACAGGAACGCCATGTGTGTTCTTTGTTTCGTCAATGACGAAGATACTATGTAAACTTCCTATACAATTAATTGTTCCAAGGGTATTGAGCATGAATTGTTGATAGCTTTTCATGTCGCGTGCATATACTTTAATTAGGAAATCATAGTCGCCACTGGTGTTGTAACATTCTGTGATTTCCTCAATATTCTGCACTACATCCATAAATTCTTGTATGAGTTCCTGAGAGTGTTGCTTGAGTCGGATATTACACATCACCATAATACCATTACCAACTTTATGTGGATTTACCACAGCCATATATCTTTCTATAAAGCCATCACGTTCTAATCGCTTCTGTCGTTCAAAGGTGGGAGAGGTGGAGAGATGGAGCTTTGCAGCTAGTTCTTTTACTGTTAAGTGTGAGTCACGTTGCAGAATACGCAGTATCTTGCGGTCTGTTTCATCTAAACTTTCAATATTGCTCATTTTGTTAAGTTCTAATTATGCAGAATGTTATTCTGCTAAATATTGTAAATATAGGGCAAAAGTAGCACATTTTTCTGAATATATCAGTATATTTTGTTAGTAAATTATATTGTTATAACTTTGCAATCGAATTCTATTGGTAATAAATATATAAGGATATGAAAAGAAATCTTGAAACTATATGTATTCATGGCGGATGGAAACCATCAAAGGGTGAGCCTCAGCAGCTACCTATTTATCAGAGTACTACATTCAAATATGAAACCAGTGAACAGATGGCACGTTTGTTCGACTTGGAGGATAGTGGTTATTTCTATACACGTTTGGCTAACCCTACGAATGATGCTGTTGCTAAGAAGATTGCTGCTCTTGAAGGTGGCGTTGGTGCTGTGCTAACGTCTTCGGGTCAAGCTGCCAACTTCTATGCAATCATAAACCTTTGTGGAGCAGGAGATCACTTCGTGACAACTAATAATATCTATGGTGGAACGTTCAATCTTTTTGGTGTAACGCTGAAGAAATTGGGGATTGAATGTACCTTTATTGACCCAGAATGGGATGATGATAAGATTGAAGCTGCTTTCCAGCCAAATACAAAATGTGTTTTTGGTGAAACTATATCAAATCCTGGGGGTAAAATCTTTGATATCGAACGCTTTGCAAGAATTGCACATAAACATGGTGTGCCATTGATTATTGACAACACGTTTGCTACTCCAATTAATTGCCGTCCTTTTGAATGGGGATGCGATATTGTAACCCATTCTACGACAAAATATATGGATGGTCATGCCACACAGGTGGGTGGTGCCGTCGTTGATTCTGGTAACTTTGATTGGGAAGCATATAGTGATAAGTTCCAAGGCTTGACAACTCCAGATGATAGTTATCATGGACTTATATATACAAAGTCATTCGGGAAACTGGCTTACATCACCAAACTTGTTACTCAGTTGATGAGAGACCTTGGTAGTATTCCTGCACCACAAAACTCTTTCTTGCTTAATATTGGGCTTGAAACCTTACATCTTCGTATGAAGCAGCATTGTGAGAATGCGCAGAAGGTGGCTGAGTGGTTAGAAAAGAATGATAAGGTGGCATGGGTGAATTATTGCGGACTTCCTTCTGATAAGTATTATGCTTTGGGTCAGAAGTATCTTCCAAATGGCTCGTGTGGTGTTATCTCCTTTGGCTTGAAAGGTTCACGAGAAGATGCTATCAAGTTTATGGATCGTCTTGACTTCGTTTCTATCGTAACGCACGTAGCAGATGCACGTACTTGTGTACTGCATCCAGCAAGCCACACTCATCGTCAGTTGACAGATGAACAACTTCGTAAGGCTGGTATTGCACCTGACTTAATCCGTCTTTCTGTTGGAATCGAAAACGTAGATGATATCATTGCCGACCTTGATCAAGCTTTGAAATAATCAACCTTAAGGACATAAAAAAGGACACTCTGCAATGGAGTGTCTTTTTTTGTTGTATAATTTTATGAAATATTCTTATCTCCTGAATAAAACTCAATTTGTGTTTCGAATAGTATTTTTTACATTGATAACTTTCTGTCTTTATTCTTTCTGGGGTATCTCAGTTATTACTTCCTTCTCCATTCCAGAGAGAGCGAGGGTAAGACTGGCTCTATAACGTATTGTATGGTTCTTGTGTTGATATTCCACTGGTTTGGTGCGGGTGCTTAGCACATGTGGTGCTGGTGCTTAACACTAGTGGTGCGGATGGTATGCACCATGTGTGCGAAGGGTTAACACCATTGCTATATGTGGAAGGGTAGGGATTTAATGTGAGTTAAGCGTATTGAGCCTAAGGTCAATTTAGAGTTGTGTTTAGTTGGAGGCTATACTTTTTGACAATATTTTAGGCTCTATGACGAATCACCCACATGATTCATTATAGAGCCGTGAGACGTTTTTCTTTTCTGTATGTTTTAGGGGTGAGGCTCTATCACCCTCATCACATTCACGGACCTATCAAGCCAATCTTCCATTTTCTTATAATCTTTCTTTTCCCATACATTCTTGAAGTCTATAAACTCGTGAGCCAGGCGACTCTCGTAAGCATTACGGCGATAACTGGTTAGCTTTCCTTGTTTCATTATCTCTACACTACCAAACTCGTTGGCTGGTGTTGGGATGTGTATCCATCCCTTTTCTCCTTGTATGAGAATGAATGATGAACTACTTGAATCCTTCGCTGCGGTACAGGTTGCCGTCATTGTAGGGTAGGAGAGTACCATTACGCCTGAGGTGTCAATGCCATTATGCCCACGGTTGGCAAAATACTGTGTAGCAGTGGGTTGTCCGAATAGTCCGATAACAACATTGATGTTATAGACATTGAGGTCATTCAGCGCACCACCCCCTAAGTCGGGATTGAAGGCAGGGGCAATATCTCCTTGTAAATAGCGTTCGTACTTACTTGAATATTGTGAGAAATTACACTGTACAAAGTGAATGGGACCAATCTTCTTTAGGCTATCTTTGACCATGTGAAAGTTGGGCGTATGTAGGGGAGAGATAGCTTCAAAGAGGTATAAATTTCGCTCTCGTGCCATCGCTGCTAATTTCTCAGCTTCGGCAACTGTGAGGGTAAAAGGTTTCTCAACAATCACGTTTCTACCTGCCTCTAATGCTTTACGAGTAAATTCGTAATGGATGCTATTGACTAAGGCTATATAAACGAAGTCGGCTTTGTCTTCCTTAAGTAGCTGATCATAATCGGTATAAATCCTGTCGATATGATTCATCTTTGCAAGGAATTCAGCTTTTTCCTGATTGCTATGTGAAAATATACTGGTGATTTCTATCCCTTTTACTTCTGTCTTTAGTAGCGTGATAACTTCAGTTGCTATCATTCCTGTTCCTATAATGCTAATCTTCATCTTTCTTATTGCTTTTTAAGCGTGTGCTCTATAGGCTGTTTTAATGGGTAACGACTATAGAATATGCTTTGTTACTTTCCTGATGCAACAAAAGTAGGGAATGTTTTGCAATTAAAGTAGGAAATGACTATTTTTGTTGTCTCTTAACAAGCATTAGACAGTATGAATAATAAAAGTTTTTTATTCCTTTTAGCATCTCTTTTATTTATTACTCTTATAGCTGGATGCAAAGTTGAGAAAGTATCAGCTGTCGATAAGGTGAAGGATTCTGTGGCTTCTTCTTCTGTTGTTTCTGACTCTGTTGTTTCTGACTCTGTTGTAGTGGAGAAAGATGTTCCCTTGGTAGTTGATTCTATTGGTAAATCTTATAGTACAAATAAGGGATTTGTTGATTTGGCTTGTTCTTTTCCGAAGTCTGGTCCGCAACCACTGGTTGATTCGATTCGTGCTTACCTCTCGTCTGAGATGAAAGGTGCTGCAGATAATTTTAGGAAAGAGGACTCACAGACTAAATCTTTTACTAAGCTTGCAGACGGTAAGGATATGATAAACTATTATGCGAAGCTTGCATATGAAAATTTGAAACGTTGTTTTGATGATATTGACTATTCCAATTCTGAATTCCCACCAGAACTTTCTATGTCGGTGTTGAAGAAAAATGAAACGGATCGTTATGTTACGTATCTTTCTTCTTTTTACACATATGCGGGTGGTGCGCATGGATTGTATTCTGAGCATGCGGTTAACTTTGACAAGAAGACAGGTGTTATATTGCGTGATATATTGAACCGCAAGGATGTAAAAGCGTTACAGTCTATCCTTAGAACAGGACTTGAAAGCTTTTTCAGAAAACCTTATGTTGCTGTTGGAGAAAAGAATGTAGAGGATGGTGTTAAGTCTGATATGAACGATCTCTTTATTGAGAATGGAATTATCCCACTACCAAAGAATGGCGTTTATCTTTCTTCAGAGGGTGTTGTCTTTATTTATGGACAATATGAGATTGCTCCTTATGCACTCGGAATGCCTACCTTTACTGTTCCTTATAAGGAGATCGGGAAGTTCCTTTCGCCTGAGGCACGACACCTTGCGGGGATTAAGTAATCTCTCTTAATTCTGTAAATTGGATTAAATTATATTTTGCTTTGAAGTTTGGATTTAATAGCTTTTTCACTGACTATTCTCTTTCTTGAAGGGAATAGTCAGTGTTTTTATTGGTGCATCAACCAAACAAAGCCTTTGGCAATTCTGACTCCGTTGTCTTGGAAATGGTTGCCTTCATTCCATTCCATCTTGCAGTTAACGTTTTTTTCTTTGAAGATTTGTTCTTGGCGTAGGATGTCTTTACTGATAGTTGATATCAATTTTGTTTTTGTTTTCTCTTCTTTGTCGCCAAGGCTGAGATATACGTGTTCTACTTGTGGTTGATGGGTGTCAGCATAGTCTAACCATCCTATATACCATGCAGAAGGGGATGCTGAGACGATTCCATGGAAAGGAACGTTCTGTTGATAGCCTGCCCAAAGGGAGAAAAGCCCTGCTAATGAATATCCGCCTAAGATAATATTGCTTTTATGGAGTTCCATAGCATATCGCATCTTTAAGGCGGGGATAAGTTGTTCTCTTATATATAATAAGGTGGAATGAGCACCATCTCCAAAAGGAATCTTTCCAAATACTGGGGGAGCAGGCCAAGGGGTAAGCTCGGCATTCCATTTGTTTACACGAATAGCAATATGGATGAAAGGTGTTTGCGAGTTTTCTTCTATATAGGTGATTTGTCTCTCCAACTCCTCTGTGTCATTACTATCAACGGGCTGAATGATGAAAAAAAATGCATTCTCTTCGCTATGTAGGATACATGTGTGTTCTCCTATCTCAACAATCTCCTTTTTATGTCTCATACTTTTTAAGTCTTATTTCAATGTGCAAAAATAATCATTTTTAAGCAAATTAGTTGATTTGAATCAATTTTAAGTAAAAAAGTTCATTTAGTTGAAAAATAATCTTCAAAACATTTGGTAGTATTCAAATTTCTCTATACCTTTGCATCCGCTTTACAAAACAAGCCATCTGGCAAGTTGATTAAAGCAATAAAGAAAGAGTTCTTTGAAAAGATTTACATAAACAGAGAAGTAGTACAAGAAGCGTCTGTTTGATTTTATATCAAATGGATGGGTAAAAGAAACGAACCGATCAATTCATTGTTCTTGCTTTTGAGGCACCGCCTCAAAACAATTAAGAAACAAGCGAAGAGGTGCTTTTTACTTGATACTTTTAGGATAAGCGTTCTGAAACAGAGATTACTCGGTGACGTGTTTGGAAGTAGTGGTATTTATTATCACCTATTATCCATCATTTATCACCAACAGATATTTTACAATGGAGAGTTTGATCCTGGCTCAGGATGAACGCTAGCTACAGGCTTAACACATGCAAGTCGAGGGGAAACGGCGGAGAGTGCTTGCACTCTTTGGACGTCGACCGGCGCACGGGTGAGTAACGCGTATCCAACCTTCCCATTACTGTGGGATAACCTGCCGAAAGGCAGACTAATACCGCATGGTCTTCGATGACGGCATCAGATTTGAAGTAAAGATTTATCGGTAATGGATGGGGATGCGTCTGATTAGCTTGTTGGCGGGGTAACGGCCCACCAAGGCAACGATCAGTAGGGGTTCTGAGAGGAAGGTCCCCCACATTGGAACTGAGACACGGTCCAAACTCCTACGGGAGGCAGCAGTGAGGAATATTGGTCAATGGACGTAAGTCTGAACCAGCCAAGTAGCGTGCAGGATGACGGCCCTATGGGTTGTAAACTGCTTTTTTATGGGAATAAAGTGAGGGACGTGTCCCTTTTTGCAGGTACCATACGAATAAGGACCGGCTAATTCCGTGCCAGCAGCCGCGGTAATACGGAAGGTCCAGGCGTTATCCGGATTTATTGGGTTTAAAGGGAGCGTAGGCCGGAGATTAAGTGTGTTGTGAAATGTAGACGCTCAACGTCTGACTTGCAGCGCATACTGGTTTCCTTGAGTACGCACAACGTTGGCGGAATTCGTCGTGTAGCGGTGAAATGCTTAGATATGACGAAGAACTCCGATTGCGAAGGCAGCTGACGGGAGCGCAACTGACGCTTAAGCTCGAAGGTGCGGGTATCAAACAGGATTAGATACCCTGGTAGTCCGCACAGTAAACGATGGATGCCCGCTGTTGGTACCTGGTATCAGCGGCTAAGCGAAAGCATTAAGCATCCCACCTGGGGAGTACGCCGGCAACGGTGAAACTCAAAGGAATTGACGGGGGCCCGCACAAGCGGAGGAACATGTGGTTTAATTCGATGATACGCGAGGAACCTTACCCGGGCTTGAATTGCAGGAGAACGATACAGAGATGTTGAGGTCCTTCGGGACTCCTGTGAAGGTGCTGCATGGTTGTCGTCAGCTCGTGCCGTGAGGTGTCGGCTTAAGTGCCATAACGAGCGCAACCCCTCTCTTCAGTTGCCATCAGGTGATGCTGGGCACTCTGGAGACACTGCCACCGTAAGGTGTGAGGAAGGTGGGGATGACGTCAAATCAGCACGGCCCTTACGTCCGGGGCTACACACGTGTTACAATGGCCGGTACAGAGGGATGGTGTAATGCAAATTGCATCAAATCTTGAAAGCCGGTCCCAGTTCGGACTGGGGTCTGCAACCCGACCCCACGAAGCTGGATTCGCTAGTAATCGCGCATCAGCCATGGCGCGGTGAATACGTTCCCGGGCCTTGTACACACCGCCCGTCAAGCCATGAAAGCCGGGGGTGCCTGAAGTCCGTGACCGCAAGGATCGGCCTAGGGCAAAACTGGTGATTGGGGCTAAGTCGTAACAAGGTAGCCGTACCGGAAGGTGCGGCTGGAACACCTCCTTTCTGGAGAGGATGCTTTTTAGTTGACAAGTTGACAAGTTAAAAGTATTGTAAAGATAAAAAGAACCTTGGTTCGTTTTTCTTCTTGTACTCACTGCACTCTGTATTATATAAATGTAGGAGTTTAGAGTTTAAGGCTCACATAAAGGTTCAAGTCCTTATTCTCCACTTAGCTGTCCACGCTTCTGAGGCACTGCCTCAGAACAATCAAAGTAACAGCATAAGATCTTTGACATATTGACACAAGCAAGACTGTAAAGTAGAACTATTCTTTCAATGATTGGAAGAATTAGTATTCTAAACAATGAGGTTTAAACTTCATTTTTTTAGAATCACACAACAGCTGAAAGTATGAGCTACATTTCTTGTTGTCAACAACGAGAAAGGCGAAGAAAGTAAGAAAGGGCGCATGGCGGATGCCTTGGCTCACGGAGGCGATGAAGGACGTGATAAGCTGCGATAAGCCTTGGGTAGGTGCAAATAACCTTTGATCCAAGGATTTCCGAATGGGACAACCCATCAGGTTGAAGACCTGTTATCACTACATAAGTAGTGAGGCGAACGGAGGGAACTGAAACATCTTAGTACCTCTAGGAAGAGAAAATAAATAATGATTCCCCTAGTAGTGGCGAGCGAACGGGGAATAGCCCAAACCTGCTTTGTGGCAACGCTTAGCAGGGGTTGTAGGACCACGCTGTCGTACTTAGATTGTGAGAAGAATGTTCTGGAAAGAACAATCATAGAGGGTGATAATCCCGTATTCGAAGCATGACGAGACGTAGTGGTATCCTGAGTAACGCGGAACACGTGAAATTCTGCGCGAATCAGCCGGGACCATCCGGTAAGGCTAAATACTCCCGTGAGACCGATAGTGAACGAGTACTGTGAAGGAAAGGTGAAAAGCACTCCAATAAGGAGAGTGAAATAGTTCCTGAAACCATGCGCCTACAAGCGGTCGGAGCTGCTTACGCAGTGACGGCGTGCCTTTTGCATAATGAACCTACGAGTTACCATGTCTGGCAAGGATAAGCGTCATGAGACGCGCATCCGCAGTGAAAGCGAGCCTGAATAGGGCGTCGAGTCAGATGGGGTAGACGCGAAACCAAGTGATCTACACTTGCCCAGGTTGAAGTCCGGGTAACACCGGATGGAGGACCGCACGGATAAGCGTTGAAAAGCTTCCCGATGAGGTGAGTGTAGGAGTGAAAGGCCAATCAAACTTGGAGATAGCTCGTACTCCCCGAAAGGCATTTAGGTGCCGCGTGCGATGATCTCCATAAGAGGTAGAGCGACCGATAGGTCAAGAGGGCTTCACCGCCTATCGAGACCTGACGAACTCCGAATGCTTATGGACCGCAATCGTGCAGTAAGGGGGCGGGTGCTAAGGTCCGTCCCCGAGAGGAGAAGAATCCAGACCGCCGTCTAAGGTCCCGAAATTCTGTCTAAGTTAGTCTAACGAAGTCTGGTCCCCGTGACAGCTAGGATGTTGGCTTGGAAGCAGCCATTCATTCAAAGAGTGCGTAACAGCTCACTAGTCGAGGGTCCGGGCATGGATAATAATCGGGTATAAGTCAGATACCGAAGGCGCGGGATAGTAATGTATATTAAAAGTATCGGTAGGGGAGCATTCCATTGGCGTTGAATGGTGAGGGTAACCGATCCTGGAGCTTATGGAAAAGCAAATGTAGGTATAAGTAACGATAAAAAGGGTGAGATTCCCTTTCGCCGAAAGACCGAGGTTTCCCGGGCGATGCCAATCAGCCCGGGGTTAGTCGGGTCCTAAGTCTCAGCCGAACGGCGAAGGCGATGGCAGATGCGGTTAATATTCCGCAACTCGCTATTACAGTGATGTGGAGACGGAGCAGTGACACTGCCGCGCCCTGACGGAATAGGGCGTTTAAGTGCGTAGGCTATGAGGAAGGCAGGCAAATCCACCTTCCGAGCTGAACCATGAAAGTACAGGTAATCCTTCGGGATAACTTGAGTGCAGGTAATCATACTTCCGAGAAAATCCGCTAAACTTAATGTAATAGCGACCCGTACCGCAAACGGACACACGTGGTCGGGTAGAATATACTAAGGCGTTGAGAGATTCATGGTTAAGGAACTAGGCAAATTGACCCCGTAACTTCGGAATAAGGGGTCCTCATAGCAATATGAGGCGCAGAGAATAGGTCCAGGCAACTGTTTAACAAAAACACAGGGCTGTGCTAACTCGAAAGATGATGTATACAGCCTGACACCTGCCCGGTGCCGGAAGGTTAAGAGGAGATGTCACCAGCAATGGGAAGCATTGAATTGAAGCCCCGGTAAACGGCGGCCGTAACTATAACGGTCCTAAGGTAGCGAAATTCCTTGTCGGGTAAGTTCCGACCTGCACGAATGGTGTAATGATCTGGACGCTGTCTCAACCATGAGCTCAGTGAAATTGTAGTATCGGTGAAGATGCCGATTACCCGCGATGGGACGAAAAGACCCCGTGAACCTTTACTACAGCTTAGCATTGACCTTGGTCATCCGATGTGTAGGATAGGCCGGAGGCTTCGAAGCGGGTGCGCCAGCATTCGTGGAGCCATCCTTGAAATACGGCCCTTTGGCTGTCTGAGGTCTAACGCGCCTGTGGTGCGGACACTGCTTGGTGGGTAGTTTGACTGGGGTGGTCGCCTCCAAAAGCGTAACGGAGGCTTCCAAAGGTGCCCTCGGGCCGATTGGTAACCGGCCTTATAGAGTGCAATGGCATAAGGGCGCTTGACTGGGAGGCAGACATGCCGAGCAGGCAGGAAACTGGGGCATAGTGATCCGGCGGATGTGTATGGAAACTCCGTCGCTCAAAGGATAAAAGGTACTCCGGGGATAACAGGCTGATCCCCCCCAAGAGCTCATATCGACGGGGTGGTTTGGCACCTCGATGTCGGCTCGTCACATCCTGGGGCTGGAGAAGGTCCCAAGGGTTGGGCTGTTCGCCCATTAAAGTGGCACGCGAGCTGGGTTCAGAACGTCGTGAGACAGTTCGGTCTCTATCTATCGTGGGCGTTGGAGTTTTGCGTGGTGCTGACACTAGTACGAGAGGACCGTGTTGGACAGACCTCCGGTTTACCAGTTGTGCCGCCAGGTGCACCGCTGGGTATCTGAGTCTGGATTGGATAAGCGCTGAAAGCATCTAAGTGCGAAGCCAGCCGCAAGATGAGAACTCCTCATAAGGGTCGTCATAGACGATGACGTTGATAGGGTGTAGGTGTAAAGACGGTGACGTCAAAGCCGAGCACTACTAATTGCCCGAAACTTTCTTCGGGTCTCCCGCCTCTAGATATTGGAGTGCGGGGACCAGTGACTCAGACTTTGAGCTGTGTATTCTTCTAAAGTAAGAAGAAAAGTTCTAATATGTTTTGCTTGTGGAAATACGTCACCTTATACGGCTGACAAGTCAGTAGACGAGTTGACAAGATAACGAGTTAACAAGTAAACAAGTTATTAGTTCTATGGACAATATTTAATAATGGATCTACTGATAAGAAGACAGAAAGAAGACAAGAATAATGACAAATAACTGGTCAACTTGTCAACTGTGAACTAGTCAACCGAGAGAAATATCAGGTGGTTATTGCGTCGGGGTCCCACCTCTTCCCATTCCGAACAGAGAAGTTAAGCCCGACTGCGCCGATGGTACTGCAATGCAATGCGGGAGAGTAGGTGGCCGCCTTCTTTTACGAGAGCCCTGAAGAGAAATCTTCAGGGCTTTTTGTGTTTATGGAGGTCAAGCTTATTTGGCTAATAAGCCTACTAGAGCTAATAAGGCTAATAGGAGTAATAAGGATAATTGGACTTAATAGGACAAATATTTATATTTAGAGACCAATGTCTTATGTTAATGATGAGTTTATTTTTTCTTAGACTATCGTTTTATAATTTGCTGTCACTACTGTCATCCATATTAGCTTGCTAATTAGTTTGGTTACAGGTACTTTTACGAAGTGTTAATAATGACAGCAACTAAATGTAAAACTAAAATTGATTATTTTAATAGGCTTTTATAACATTGTAATTTTATTTTAAAGGTAATAAGGAACTTAAATTGATGAAAGTTTTTATGATAATATTTTATGTGTTTAATCGTTATAGTGTTTAGATTATTATTGTTTGATTTTTAATTTATTGATTATGATGGAAGGAAAGAGCATAATAGAGAATGAGTCGTTTTTTAATGCTAATGATACTTTAATGGGGCAAGATGGAGGTATTGCTCATGACAACTCTAACTCTCTTAACGATGAAATAGTTTCTTTTGATAAAGGTAGTGATACATTTAATAGTAAAGATGAAGTACGCCGACAAAGAAGGGAGAATGAAATCCATGAATTAAAAGCATCGAAGGCTTACAAGTTTATTAGTACGGTAACAACTTTAGCAGATAGATATTTCTTAGATGCCCTTTTGGGTTTAGTTCCATCAGTGGGAGACCTTGTTTCATCAATTTTTGGTTTGCCGTTTATATATGTTACTTTATTTAAAGTCAAGTCTATTCCGCTTACATTGGCTGTTATCTATAACTATTTAGTAGATATTTTGTTGGGCAGCATCCCTTTTTTTATAGGTGATGCCATAGATTTTTTCAGCAAGGCGCATGTCAAGAACCTAGATTTAATTACACGCTATGTAGAAGGAGATAAGAAAACAATACGTAAGGTGAGATCGAAAGCATTGATAACAGCTTTACTTATCCTCATTCTTAGTGTAGTTATTTATTTTGTCTTTAGGTTATTGATAGGTGTCACGGCATGGACGTGGACTTTAATAATCGACATGTTTAAATGGTTGGCAGGACTATTCTAACTAATTAAGATAGTTTAGAAGGATAATATTTGAAATTCAATTATAAAAGTAGCCCCTACTAATGAGCATCTATTTGTCATTAGTAGGGGCTACTTATGCAACCTTGAAAAACGTGATTATTTACAATAGAAGTTTAAATCCTTTGGAATTTTTACCCACTTGTTATTGACAACAATCTTCATCGTGCTCCCTTCAAGTCGAGTCAGTGTATAAGTCCCATCCGAATTGCGTTTTAGTACGGCTTTCAGGTCTTCACTGCCATAGTCATTGATGATCGTTAGTAGTGCTTTTTTACCTTTTATGGTAGCATCAGAAATGATCCACTTGCGCGTATCACGTACTGCTCCAAAGTATCCTGGTACCTCTCCGAAGATTTCTTGGCGTGGCACGGTGATATTATTATGATAGAAATCAATATCCATCCATACTTGAAATTCATCATTGACGAGATGCGTCTTGAATATGGAGTCATTCGTATGTATAAGCTTACCATTTTTAGATGAGGATGTTTCATTCTTTGTAGTGGGTAAGTTGTCTTGCGCTAATATGTTGGTTGAAAAAGCCAACATAGCCATTATTGTCAGTATAATCTTACGTTTCATATCTATAAATATTTGTTATTTACAAAGTTAATGATTTTAATTAATTAATTCCATGTGTTCCTTAAAAATCTGCAGATTAAATTGTTCCTTTCCTTATTTTATATTACCTTTGTGCCGATATATATCAAATATTTAAAGGAGAAGATGTTGTTTCCAGATTATATTTTTGAGACCAGCTGGGAAGTTTGTAACAAGGTCGGAGGAATTTATACTGTACTTTCTACTCGTGCAAAGACATTACAAGATAAGATAAAGGATCGTATCATTTTCCTTGGTCCTGATTGCTGGCAAGAGAAACCGTCCCCTTATTTCAAGGAGGATAAGAAGTTGTTTGCTGCATGGCAGCAGAAAGCAGCCTCCGAGGGATTGTCTATAAAAGTAGGTCGTTGGGAGATTCCTGGCGAACCGATTGCTATACTTGTTGATTTTCAATTATTTTTTGCTCACAAGGATGAGTTTTATGGTAAGCTTTGGGAGTATTATCGTGTTGATAGTCTTCATGCTTACGGAGATTATGACGAGTCAGCAATGTTTGCTTATGCTGCGGCACTTGTCGTAGAGAGTTTCTATAGATTCTATCTTAGTGAGAAAGATAAGGTTGTCTTCCATGCAAACGAATGGCAGACAGGCTTTTCCGCCCTCGTATTGCAGCATCGTCTGCCACAGATAGCAACGATATTTACAACTCATGCAACCGGTATTGGTCGCAGTATAGCGGGCAATAACAAGCCATTGTACGAATATCTCTGGGCTTATAATGGTGACCAGATGGCTTCGGAACTCAACATGGAGAGCAAGCATTCTATTGAGAAACAGGCAGCACATCATGTTGATTGCTTTACAACTGTGAGCGATATTACTGCAACAGAGTGCAAAGAATTGCTAGATAAACCTGTCGATTTAGTTCTCCCAAACGGCTTTGAGAACGACTTTGTACCAAAGGGCGCAACCTTCACAAAAAAGCGTAAGGCAGCACGTAAGCGTTTGCTTGATGTAGCCAATGCACTGACAGGTGATGGTATACAAGATGATGTGTTAATCGTTTCAACTAGCGGACGATATGAGTTCCGCAATAAAGGTATTGATGTGTTCATAGAGTCAATGAACCGCTTGCGCTTTGATGAGAACCTGAAGAAGCAGGTTGTAGCTTTCATTGAGGTACCAGGATGGGTAGCAGGACCACGTCAAGACCTTATAGAGCGCCTCGATAGTGGCAAGCAATTTGACACTTCATTGGAGAAGCCTGTCCTTACACATTGGCTCCACAATATGGACCATGACAATGTACTCAATATGCTCAGTTCGCTTGGTATGAATAATGCAAAGGGCGATAAGGTAAAAGTCATATTCATTCCATGTTATCTGACAGGTGATGACGGCATAATGAACATGAGCTATTATGATCTTGTATTGGGCAATGACCTCTGTGTCTATCCGTCTTATTATGAGCCATGGGGCTATACCCCATTAGAGGCAGTAGCCTTTAAGGTTCCTTGTATTACAACCGACCTTGCAGGCTTCGGCTTGTGGGCAAATACAGAACGAGGAAAGTATAGTGAGATAGAAGATGGTGTAAAGGTATTACATCGTACAGATTATAATTATTCAGAGGTAGCTGATGGTATTAAGGATACCATAGCCCAATACTCTAGCTTTACAAAGGTGGAGGTGAACAAGTGTCGTTCAAATGCTGAAAAGCTCTCCCGTAAAGCCCTTTGGAGTGAGTTTATCAAGTATTATGAGCAGGCTTACGACATAGCATTAAAGAAAGCAGCTGCACGAAACAACCGATAACTGCTTTAGTTCCAAAATAAAGAAATAACAGTCAAACTATAATAAGTTATGAAAATTAAATCAGATTATTCCAACGAACCTCAGTGGAAAGAGGTAACTGTAAAGTCAACTCTGCCAAAGGAATTGGCATGTCTTGATGAGCTTGCTCACAATATGTGGTGGGCATGGAATTACGAAGCACGCAACATGTTCAAAGCTCTTGATGAGGAACTCTATGAAGAGGTTGGACATAATCCTGTTCAGCTCCTTGAGCGTCTTAGCTATGACCGCAAGGAAGCTATCGTAAAGGACAAGAAGCTGATGAAGCAGGTGAATGATGTCTATAAGAAGTTCCGTATTTATATGGACGTTAAGCCTAATAAGAAGCGTTCTTCTGTAGCTTATTTCTGTATGGAGTTTGGTCTTAACCAAGCTTTGAAGATTTATTCTGGTGGTCTTGGTATATTGGCAGGTGACTACATTAAGGAGGCTTCTGACTCTAATGTAGATTTCTGTGCTGTAGGTTTCCTCTATCGCTTTGGTTACTTCACACAGAGTCTTTCTATGGATGGACAGCAGATTGCTAAGTATGATGCACAGAACTTCAACTCTCTTCCTATTGAGCGTGAGCTTGATGAGAACGGAAATCAGGTTGTTGTTGATGTTCCTTACCGTAACTATATGGTACACGCACTTGTATGGCGTGTAAACGTTGGACGTATTAAGCTTTACTTGCTCGATACAGACAACGATATGAACTCAGAGTACGATCGCCCTATCACTCACTCACTCTATGGTGGTGACTGGGAGAACCGTTTGAAGCAAGAGATTCTGCTCGGTATCGGTGGTATTCTTACCTTGAAGAAATTGGGTATCAAGAAGGATATCTATCACTGCAATGAAGGTCACGCAGCTCTTTGTAATCTCCAGCGTCTTTGCGACTACATTGAGAGTGGCTTGACATTTAATCAGGCTATGGAGCTTGTACGTGCTTCATCACTTTATACCGTTCATACTCCTGTACCAGCAGGTCACGACTACTTCGATGAGGAACTCTTCGGTAAGTATATGGGTGATTATCCTGCAAAACTCGGTATTTCTTGGGATGAGTTCATCGGTATGGGTCGTACCAATCCTGATGATCACAGCGAGCGTTTCTGTATGAGTACCTTCGCTTGTAACACCTGTCAGGAGGTCAATGGTGTATCAAGACTTCATGGTTGGGTAAGCCAGAAGATGTTTGCTCCATTGTGGAAGGGTTATTTCCCAGAGGAGAATGCTGTAGGTTATGTTACCAATGGTGTACACCTCCCAACATGGACAGCAACAGAGTGGCGTAAGGTTTACGATAAGTACTTCGATGAAAGTTTCATGAGCGACCAGAGCAATGAGTCTATCTGGCACGCAATCTATAATGTTCCAGATTCAGAAATCTGGGAGACACGTATGGCATTGAAGCAGAAACTTATCAAGTATATCCGTGATAAGTTCACCAAGCAGTGGCTCCGCAATCAGGGTGATCCAGCTAAGGTTGTATCTATCCTTGAGCGTATTAACCCTAACGCATTGATGATTGGTTTCTGTCGTCGCTTTGCAACTTACAAGCGTGCACACTTGCTCTTCACCGACCTTGAGCGTTTGGAGAAAATAGTAAACAACCCAGAGCGCCCAGTTCTGTTCTTCTTCTCAGGTAAGGCACATCCTGCTGATGGTGCAGGTCAGGGACTTATCAAGCGTATCTTCGAGATTTCACGTATGCCACAGTTCCTCGGTAAGATTATCTTCCTTGAGGATTACGATATGCAGTTGGCTCGTCGTCTCGTATCAGGTGTTGACATCTGGATGAATACACCAACTCGTCCACTCGAGGCAAGTGGTACATCTGGTGAGAAGGCAGAGATGAACGGTGTTGTTAACCTCTCAGTACTTGATGGCTGGTGGGTTGAAGGCTACCGTGAGGGAGCTGGATGGGCATTGCCAGAGAAGCGTACCTATCAGAATCAGGGTTATCAGGACCAGCTTGATGCAGCTACTATCTACGGTCTGCTTGAGAATGAGATTGCTCCTCTCTACTTCAATAAGAATCAAGAAGGCTACTCAGAGGATTGGGTTAAGGTTGTAAAGAACTCTATTGCAACTATTGCCCCTCATTATACAATGAAGCGTCAGCTTGACGACTATTATGACAAGTTCTATGAGAGTCAGGCTAAGCGTTCTCATAAGCTTGAGGCTAATGACAATAAACTTGCTAAAGAGATTGCTCTTTGGAAGGAGTCTGTTGCTGAGCGTTGGGACAGCATCTATGTTGTATCTAAGGACGAGGATGCTTTGCAGGATATTTCTACAGGTCATAAGATTAAGGTTACTTACGTTATCGACGAGCAGGGCTTGAACAATGCTGTAGGTCTTGAGTTGGTATTCTTAAAGAATGCACCAGTTGATGACGTTAACATCCACAAGGTAATCCCATTCAAGATGGTGAAGACAGAGGGTAATCACTATACTTTCGAGGCTACTTTCGATGCAACAGAGGCAGGTGCTTATAAGTGCGCTGTTCGTATGTATCCTAAGAACGATCTCCTGCCACACCGTCAGGACTTCGCTTACGTGAAGTGGATTGGATAAAAATAGTCTGAGGACTAATCAATAATAAAAAGCCATTCCTAAACTCTGTAAAGGGTTGGGAATGGCTTTTTTGTGTTTATATGCTATTGAATTATCGCTGGACTTAATCTATTTTATAATGATAATGTGCCATTTTTGTTAATGTGTTTACCATTTGGTTACAGTCTTCTACTTACGCCTTTTTATACATCTTGCGATAACGTGAACCTATGTTGATGATTTTCTTCTCATGTTCTAACTGTGCTGTAAGTTGATAGGCGTAGGTTGTAGAAAGGTTCAGACGGCGACGGAGGTCGTTAACGGTGATTATCGGATTCTCTTCAAACAACTCTTTCAGTGCAGCGTTAACGGTTGATTTTATAGGAAGTGTGGATGTACCGTCTTTGTAGGTTTTGTTTTCAAAAATCATCTTTCCTAACGCTTCGTGAAAATCCTTATCGGGGCGGAATCTAATTTTGCGCACAGCAACATTACGGAGTTGGTGACGATGCGTCTTAGGGTCTTCGTACATGTCCCCTTTAAGGGCAAGTGAGAAGAATCCAATGCCCGGTAGATGAACTGTATTCCCACTTTTTAGCTCCTCTGCTAATTCTGTTTTTAATGCCGAGATAGTACCGAGAATGTCGGCTGTTGTAAGCGTTGTTGCTTGTTGGATATGCTGACAGATTCTCTCTATTCCCGTGACATCTTTCTTGATAGGTACGATTCTTAGTGCTTTACGTTGTGCGAGTTTACCGCTTGTTCTTAATAGTTTGTAATTTACAGTCATAGCTTTACGTTTGTAATAAGGGTTAATAATCATCTTTTCCGTGAGCCGTTAGTGTGTGAAACGAGTCTCTATAATCACATACTTTTAGCTTAGGCAGAATTCTTTTCACGAAAGAAAGAAATTATTTACGTGAAAATAAATATTTCTTTTCATGAAGAAAAATATTTTCTTTCATGAAAATAATTCGTAATTGCTGCTGCAAAGATACTGGTTCGTTGTCCGCTTTGCAAGGATGAGCTATGTAGTAATCTGTATATTTGTGCTATTTTGCGTGGGTGTAGTTTTGGGATGGGTAGGTAAAAGGGTAAAAGAAAAGCTCTCAGACCAATGAGGGGTATGGTCTGAGAGCTATGGTTTGAAAGTAACCCCCTATTGATTTACTTTCCGAGTGTACTTTATAGAAGGGGGATGATAAATATATGTAATGATATAAAATACTTTTTTACCACACGAACTTGTATTGATGGCTACCGCTTGTCATTGCAGTTGGGAAACCATTATTATTGACAGTCCACGTAAAGTTGTTTTTGTTGCCGTTCTTATCAATAAGCTGTACAGGCAAGTTCTTAGTTGCTTTTCCAAGCAATCCTGCATAGTAGGCGTATTTCATTGCGCCAATGTCAATACCAAACGTTGTATTGAAGAGCATAATGTTACCCTTGTTCACTATAGGAGTAGGGGTTGTATCTGAGGTATAAGCAACTTTATAAGTGTCTTTTTTTCTTGTTGTTGTTTGTGAAACGATAGTTTTTGTCTCTATTTCAGAGATGTTGCTATCTTTATAAGTCAAAGTAAATTCTTTGTAGTCATCTGCTGAATGGATTATATTAATTAGTTGGTCATTATCGTTATAAGTGAACCTCCATGTATCTTCCTTTGTATTTCCCTTTTGCTGTATCATGCATTCTCTAACAAAACCGTTGTAGTTCAGATACATTCTGTAGAACGTTGTATCTCCATTACATTCTACTTTCATGAAGACATTTGGGATTACAATAGCACGTGTTTTTGTGTTATTGTATTTGAAAGATACCGTTTCATCCTTAGTCTTAATGCCTGTAACCAATCCTCTGTCATCTGTTTGGATAGTCATACTATCCGCCTCTTTAGGTATGCCATTAGTGAATACCTTTGAAAGGTCAATTGTTACAGGATCTGGCCAGCCGTCAATAATCAAGTCATCATCGTTTTTGTTACTGCATGATGAAAAAAAAGATGTTGCACCTATTACTGCTGCAGTAAGAAGTGCGATTGTAATAGTTTTTTTCATTGTCCTTTTTTGTGTTATAATTAGTAATTGGCACGTTCTTGTCAACTCATTGGCTTGTGCTTTTGATCTCTGTTGCAAATATATAAAAAACTTTCTTCAATGACCCGTTTCTATACTATGATTTTATTAGTTTAGGGTGAAAAAGTCAGCAATTAGCTTTATATCATAGCTTCGCTTTTTTCTGTGTTTCTTTTAGAACATTTCCTTTCGATAGTCACCCGTCAATAATTCCTGTTGTAGAAAAGCGTATGTATAGCCCGGACTTTGATAATACAATCCTGTTGATTGGTCCTGAATACGGTTGTAAGTGTCAGAGTTATAGAGCATATCAATAGCTTCAGACATAGTACAATGTCTGTCTTTCATCAATAAGGCTATAAGTTCTGCACATACATCCTCTTTCATCATATTAATCTGTTCGTCAGTTAGTTTCATAATTTCTTTAGTTTTGATATTGCTAATTCAGTTCCGAAGTAATATTGAAATGTTATACCTTGTGAGTACTTCAGTTCGTTGACGAGTTGTTCCAGACTTATCATCCCTGTTTTATATCGTCGTAGTTGAAAGGTTACACCATCATCAGCGATAGGTCCATAAACAATATCATAGTTATGGCAAGGTTGTTCTATGTTGATGTCTCTGTTCTTAAGAACAAAATTAGCCCATTCCTTGCTGTATTTTCAAAGCGCAGAATCTTTAAGCTGTTATCATCAAGTATTGTCTCATCAAATTGGTATTTATTGAGTGTAGGCTTTCCTTCAAGTAAGATTGATGTTCTTTGTTCTGCCATGCGTTGTGCCTGCTGCTTATCGGCTGACAGATAAAAGCCTTTGCCAAAGTCCTTGTATGGTTGGGACTTTGTAAGATCAATCTTGTCAATATCAATATTAGAACCATGATAGAGAATCATAGGCTTTATCATTTTAGCGCACCACCATTCCTCTCACAGATGATAGTTATGTCATGAATAGCATCTTCGAAGGATTGTGTGTGTAGGACATCGTAAAAGGACATCAAGTAGTCTATTCCCTTAAAACGCTTAAGGTAATTGTATGCCTGTCGCTGACCAAGATTAAATTTCTTGGCAAACTCTGCTATTAAAGCAATGATGTAGCGTATTTGATTTGTTTCCTCTCTTGACATACTTTGTTCATTATATTCACGACAAATATATGAATTATTTTCCGAAATACTACTATCTGTCTACGAAAAGTTTATAGCAATGCGGGTTAATTGGCTTGGTTGATAAGGTTCACCACTACCTTTACCATTATATCCTTTTCCTCTGTCTTGCTCTCAGCAATCATTAGGGTGAGGGCAACGAGGGTGTTGTCAGCAATTCGCTTGGTGCCATCAGGACGATAGAGGATGGCATTGTTGTTCATAAACCATAGGAAGAGAGTGGCTGCAATGCGCTTGTTTCCATCACTGAACGAGTGATTCTTAGTGACAAGATAGAGAAGCATAGCTGCTTTCTCCTCCACACTTGGATAAAGTTCCGTACCATCAAAGGTCTGATAGATTTGTCCGATAGAACTTTTGAAGGACTCATCCTTCTCATTACCAAAGAGTACCGAACCACCAAACTTCTGTCGAAGAACATCTATCTCGTGCATAGCATTCTCGTATGTGGCATGGAATGGCTCTTCTTTGGTAGTCTTGGCGATATGTAATCGCTGGTAATCATAGTTGTCGAGTGTGTCGAGTGCGTAGGTATAGTCTACAACGACGTCAAAGAGTGCATTGCTTTCGTCCGTCGTCTTTGCAGGTTGTTGCTGGATGGCTCTGCCTAATACTTGTATGAGTTGGCGTAGTTCTGCAATCTGATGTTTGCGAATGTTCTCGTTGATAGCATAGCCTTTGACAAGATATTGCTTGAGAACTGAGTTTGCCCATTGGCGGAAACGAACGCCCCTTTGGCTATGTACTCGGTAGCCTACAGATATAATTACATCAAGAGTATAATATGGGACAGGCTTTTTTATACCATTAACGTGCAAAAAATGCACGTTATTCTCTCGTGTTAGTTCTGCTTCTTTAAAAACATTGTTTACGTGTCTTCGTATGTTTGACTCTTCTTTGTCAAAGAGTTCTGCCATTTGCTTTGTACTTAGCCACACGGTCTCTCCTTCCAACTTCACATCAAGTTGGGTTTTACCATCTTCACTTTGATAGATGATAATTTTGTCGTTTAGATTCTCAGTCATGTTATTTAGGTTTATAGTTGTTAGTCGATAGGCGAGGGATAGTTTAATCCCTCGTCAGTTTACGACTCATATAACGTACAGGATACCACACAGAAAGCCAGCCAACAAGGATAACTGTGAGGAAGATAGTGATGATATCTTCGGGGTGAACACTGATTGGATAAGCATTGACAACGAAGTTTCCTGCTTGATCACCGAGCTGTACAAGTCCGTATGTCTGTTGCAACCAGCAGAGTAATAAGCCGAGTGCAATACCGATAACAGCCCCCGCTGCAGATATCATTCGACCTTCAAAGAGGAAGATACGACGTATCTGACCATCTGTTGCACCGAGGTTGCGCAGGGTAATAACGTCATTCTTCTTGTCAATGATGAGCATAGAGAGCGAACCAATGATGTTAAAGCACGCCACCATAAGGATAAACGTGAGGAAGACGTAGGCAAAGAGTTTCTCAATACGCATGATATTAAACGTATCAGCCTGCTGTTCATAGCGGTCTAATACCTTGTAATTGTCACCGAGAAGGGTTTGTATTTCTTCCTTAGCTTTGTCAATATCGACACCCGGTTTCATGCGTAATTCAAGTGAGGTAATCTCTCCCTGTCGGTTGAAGACACGGCGTGCGAACTCGAGAGAGGTGATAATGTACCCCTTGTCATACTTCATCTGCTTCACTTGGAAAAGTACTCCAGGGGATATCAATGAATCCTTTACGAAGGCATCGGTAGGATTAGATGCATCGTACTGTCCCTCTCGTTGTGGTGCATAGATGTGTAGATAATCCTGCCATTCTACCCCAGTACCGAGGTCTTGTGCCAATCTGATACCAAGAACACCGTATTGCAGGTTGGCAGTGTGAAGTCTGAAGTCACCTTCACCATAGAGAATATTACTGATATGCGTCAGCGAGTCGAAGTTGTCTTCTACTCCCTTCACGTTCACCATCGCCTGTCTGTCATGATAGACAGCCAATGCTTGGTCTTCTACGCACTCTGTAGCAACTTCTACCATAGGCAGTTTCTTAACCTTTAAGAGCAATGGGTCGTTAGCTGACATAGCCTTACCCTTGGCTGCCTCAATCTTTATTTGTGGATCGAAGTTGGTGAAAAAGGATGCGACAAGGTCAGAGAAACCATTGAATCCGCTCAATACAACGACCAACGCCATTGTCGCCACAGCCACACCGAGTACGGAGATAAGACTGATAACGTTGATGGCATGTGTACTCTTCTTTGAGAAGAGGTAACGGCGGGCAATGTAAAAAGGGAAGTTCATGATGGATGTTGGGTGTTGGTTGTTGAATGTTGGGTGATGATGGGTAGGGGATAGGTGTTGAATGATGGGTGTTTAAGATTTGTGGGGTGTTAATACATTTTATAGAAATCATCAACACCCATCATTCAATACCCATCACCTAACAATCTACTTCTTTAGCAACTCATCAATGCGCTCCAAATAGTCGAGGGAGTCATCAATGAAGAAGCGAAGCTCGGGGATGATGCGTACTTGGTTGCGTATGCGTTGTCCTAAGTCGTAGCGGATAGTCTTCTCATTGGCATTGATGTTTTTTAGTATTTCGTCTCCCTTTTCAGATGGAAAGATACTGAGGTAGGCAGTACAGATACTGAGGTCTGGGCTTACCTTTACACGCGTTACACTGACCAAAACACCATGCATCATACGTGTCTGTGTTTGGAAAATACTTGCTAACTCCTTTTGAAGAAGTCGTGATATGCGGTTTTGTCTTGTCTCTTGCATTGTCTGTTCTATTTTGTTTTATATTGCAAAGGTACTGAAAGTTTGAGAAACCCACAAACATTTTTGCCCTTTGCCTTTTGTGTTGTTTTAGTAATTGCGCCCCTTTTTACCAAGATAGAGTAGGGCATGGTTTCTCGTTTCTCTTTTTGGTAATCACTGCTCTCTCTTCGGGGGAGGAGGTAGCATGGCACTATGTAGCTTTTATTTCTTTCTAATCAATGTCAATCCATCGCGTAAAGGGAGGATAACCTTCTCAATGCGGTCGTCTTTTGCAATAAAGTCATTGAAATGTCGGATGCCAATTGTTTGTTGGTCGTGATCGTAGGCAGGGTCAATGACGTGCCAGTCCCACAATGTGTTGTCAGCGAGGATATAACCACCGGGACGGATGATGGGCAATAACTTCTCATATACTTCTGTATAATTGCGTTTGTCACCATCAACGAAAGCCATGTCAAACATAATCCCTAACTTTGGTGCCTCCTCTGCAGCGTCACCGATACGGAAGTCAATCTTATCCGCAACAGGCGACCCTTCAATCCAAGGGCGGGTGAAATCCTCCATCTCGTCATTGATTTCAAAGGTATAGAGTTTGCCTCCTTCCTCTAATCCCTCAGCCATACAGATAGCCGAATAGCCACTGAAAGTACCCACTTCCAGAATATTCTTAGGACGTATCATTTGTACAAGCATCTTCAGGAGACGACCTTGCAGGTGTCCGCTTGTCATACGTCCGTGAATTGTATGAATATTTGTGGCACGATAAAGGCGGTAAAGATAATCGCCTTCTGGGTCGATATGCGAAGCAAGATAGGCATCGCAGCCTGCTTCATCGGTGAGAGAAGTATAGGTGTTGGTTGTAGGCATGGGTTATAATGGTGATGATGAGCGTTGAAAGGTTATAGGAGTGACAAAGCTTCCATAGCCAACCTGTAACTGTTAAGACCAAAGCCCTGAATAGTTCCCTTGCAGGCAGGGGCAATCATAGAGTGTCGACGGAAGTCCTCACGGTCGTTAACATTACTGATATGTACTTCAATCACTGGTGTTTGCAGAGAACGGATGCAATCCAAAAGCGCAATACTTGTATGCGTATAAGCCCCAGCATTGAGGATGATACCATCATACGAGAATCCGGTTTCCTGCAGTTTGTTGATGAGTTCGCCCTCAACATTACTTTGGTAATAGTCAATGGTACTGTTAGGATAGCTCTCACGCAGTTGTGAAAGAAACGTGTCCATAGACAAACTACCATATATTTCAGGTTCACGCACCCCTAAGAGGTTCAAGTTAGGACCATTAATAATGATTACTTTCATATCTCTTTCTTCTCAAATATCGTTTTTTGATGTATCTTTGCACGTAAATTGCAGTATGCAAAAATAAGAAATTAAATGGAAACAGGCAAGAATTCAAAGGATATTGTCAGCCGTTACCGTCGTTATCTGAAGTTAGAGAAAGGCTACTCGGCTAATACGTTGGATGCTTATATGCGTGATGTGGATAAGCTCTTGCGCTATCTTGCTGTTGAACAGGTTAATGTCTTGGATGTGAAGTTGGAAGACTTGGAACATTTTGCAGCCTTTATCTCCGATCTTGGCATTGGTCCTCGCTCTTTGGCTCGTATTCTTAGTGGTGTGCGGCAGTTCTATCGTTTCCTCGTTATTGATGGTTATTTAGAAGTTGACCCGACTGAGTTGTTAGAATCGCCAAAGCAACCTGACCACTTACCAGAGGTTCTTTCCACGGCAGAAGTAGACCTCTTAGAGCAGGCAATAGACCTTTCAAAGTGGGAAGGGCACCGCAATCGTGCCATTATCGAAGTCTTGTTCTCTTGTGGACTGCGTGTGTCAGAACTTATAAACCTCAAACTTTCCAACCTATATATTGAAGAGCAGTATGTCCGAGTGATGGGTAAAGGCTCGAAGGAACGTTTGGTTCCTATCTCACCACGTGCCTTGGACGAGCTAAGTTATTGGTTTGCGGATCGTAATGTGATGAAAATCAAACCCGGAGAGGAGGATTATGTCTTTCTCAATCGTCGTGGACAGCATCTTACTCGTACGATGATTCTTATCATGATTAAGCGTTATGCGGTTGAAGCTGGCATCAAGAAAACGATTTCTCCACATACACTTCGCCACTCCTTTGCCACCTCCTTGCTCGAAGGTGGTGCCGACTTACGTGCTATTCAGGCAATGTTAGGACACGAAAGTATCGGTACAACAGAGATTTATACCCATATAGATACCTCAACATTACGGCAAGAAATACTAGAACATCACCCCCGTAATATCCTATATACAGAGCGTCAGCAAATGGATTTATCAACAGAATAACCTTTATTGACGTTTTGACAACATATAAAAAAGAAAAAAATCGGATTGCGTAACGGATTTTTATGTATCTTTGCGCCATAAAACTAATATTAAAATTACAAACAACGTTTAAGATGAAAATCAAACATTTATTCTTAATCGTCTTACTTTTTGTTACTGGAATGGTCTCTGCACAGCAGATGGGACCTATCCCTGTGAATAAGAATGTAAGACAAGGTAAGCTCAGCAATGGCTTAACTTACTACATCCTTCACAATGAGTGGCCAGAGCACGTTGCTAACTTTTACATTGCGCAACGTGTTGGTTCTATTCAAGAGAACGATAACCAGCGTGGTTTGGCTCACTTCCTTGAGCACATGGCATTCAATGGTTCAGAGCATTTCCCTGACTCAACGCTCCTCGAATTCACCCGTTCACTCGGTGTTGAGTTCGGTAGTAACTTGAATGCTTACACCAGTATCGACCAGACGGTCTATCGTATCTGTGACGTGCCTACAGCCCGTCAGACTGCGCTCGACTCTTGTCTGTTGATTCTTAAGGACTGGTCAAATGGCTTGACATTGGCTGATAAGGAGATAGATAAGGAGCGTGGCGTTATTCATCAGGAGTGGCAGCTACGCCGGTCACCAGTGATGCGTATCTATGATGACGTGTTACCGAAGTTTTATCCTAATTCTAAGTATGGTCATCGTATGCCAATTGGCTTGATGAGCATTGTCGATAAGTTCCCTTATCAGGACCTTCGCGACTATTATAAGAAATGGTATCGTCCAGACAACCAGTGTATCATCGTTGTTGGTGATGTCGATGTAGACCATACTGAGAACGAGATTAAGAAGCTTTGGGCTAACGCTACTGTTCCTGCTAATGCTGCACAGGTTGTAGAAGAGGCTGTGCCTGACACGAAGGATGCTATCTACGTGTTTGGTAAGGACAAGGAGTTGCCTTACAGCCAGGTAGGTTTCAGCATGAAACATGATGCCTTCCCTGACGCACAGAAGGGCGATATGTACTACTATGTTGACTCTTATGCAAAGAACATCATCACTATGATGCTCAATCAGCGACTCGCTGAATTGGCACAGAAAGCCGACTGTCCTTTCACAGGTGCTTATTCAGAGGATGGCGATTACATGCTTTCAAAACCAAAGGCTGCCTTCAGTATGGCTGCAGATGCTAAGGAAGGTAAGGACCTCCAAGCTCTTGCTGCTATCTATCGTGAGGCACAGCGCGTTCGTCTTTATGGCTTTACAGCAGGCGAATACGACCGTATGAAGTCTGAATACCTCTCTCAAATTGAGTCGGCTTACGTCAACCGCAATAAGGTGAAGAACGCTCAGTATGGTGATGAACTTCGTGATCACTATCTTGCTAACGAACCAATCCCAAGCAAGGAGGACGATTATCAGATTATGAAGCAGTTGGTTGAGATGCCTGCATTGAACGTTGATGTTATCAATAAGTATGCACAAGAACTCATTACTGATAAGGACAGCAACTTCGTAGTATATATCTTCGCACAGGATAAAGCGGGTGCTACTTACCCAACAGAGGCTCAGATGGCACAGACAATCAATGCTGTACGTGCTGAGAAGATTGAACCTTACGTTGACAACGTAAAGCAGGAGCCGCTACTCGACGAGAAGAAGCTACCTAAGGCAGGTAAGATTGTTAGCGAGAAGGAGAATAAGGTGCTTGGTTATAAGGAGTTGACACTGAGCAATGGCGCACGTGTCATTCTGAAGAAGACCGACTTTAAGGATAATGAAATTCAGTTCCAGGCTTTAGCGAAGGGCGGTAAGGGGCTTTATGGCAAGGCCGATTTCAGTAACTTACAGCTTTTTGAGGCTGTCATCGGTTATAGTGGCTTGGGTAATTTCTCACGTCAGGAACTGCAGAAAGCACTCTCTGGTAAGCAGGCTTCAATGAGTTGTGGTTTGTCAAACTACTATCAGTCAGTAGGTGGCTCATGTGTTCCTAAGGACATAGAGACGATGATGCAGTTGCTTTACCTTAACTTTACGAATGTTGCAAAGGATGAGGCTTCTTACAAGGCAATGATGGCACAAATGGAGTTGGCACTTAAAAACAAGGACCTCTCACCTGAGAGCGTGTTCAGTGATTCGCTTAGTTTGACCATTTTTGGCCATGAGGCACGTTTCGCTCCAATGACGTTGAACACATTGAAGAACGTTAACTACGACCGTATCTTACAGATTTGGAAGGAGCGCTTTGCCAACCCGGGTCAGTTTGTTTACTACTTTGTAGGTAATTTCGATGAGTCTTCTCTGCGTCCATTGATAGAGAAGTACATTGCATCTCTGCCTAAGGGCAAGGCTGAGAACTGGAAGGACGTTCCAAGCTATGTGAATGGTAAGGTAGAAAATAAGTTCACTCGTAAGTCGGAAACACCTAAGGCGATTGCTTTTGAGTTCTGGCATGCGCCAATGGCTTATACCCTTGAGGGCGATGTTCTTACTGATGCTGCAGCTCAGGTTCTCTCTATGGTTTACCTGAAGAGTATTCGTGAAGACGCCAGTGCAGCTTATTCTGTAGGCGCAGGTGGTAAGTTACGTCGTCTTGGTAATAAGGCTGTGGCTATCGTTCAGAGCTACTGTCCAATGGATCCAGAGAAAGCTGACCTTGCTGTTAAACTCCTTGCTGAGGGCATGAAGGACAACACTGTCAAGATGGATGCCGATAAGGTTCAGAAAGTTAAGGACTTGATGCTGAAGAATGCAGAACTTTCTGCTAAGACTAACAGCTATTGGATGGGTATTCTCGACGACTATATCTGGTCAGGTGTAGACTTCCATACCAACTATAAGAAGACTGTTGAGGCAATCACCCCAGCTAAGCTTGCAGCTCATTTGAAGCAAATCTTGGCAGCAGGTAACCATGCAGAGGTGGTAATGACACCAGCAAAATAATAAGTATTCTATGTTTGAAAAAGGACTCTCATGGGTCCTTTTTCATTTAACAAACTACCAACAGCGAATTATTTTCATGAAAATAAATATTTTTTGTCGTGAAAATAAATATTTCTTTTCATGTAAATAAATCTTTTTCTTCATGAAAAGAATTTGTAGGAGATAGCTTTTTATCATTTAAAAGAAAGAGAGTCCATTTGTCATTTCTGGCAAATGGACTCTCTTTCTTTGGTCGATAAAATGCTTGTAGAACCTGTCGATTTTACGATGTCTACTTTTTATGCACACGGAACTATCATATTCCTTTGTATTCATATACTTTATTTGCATAGATAGAGAGTTATCACTCTTTATTGTCGGCAACCATATACGAACAGTATTTATTGAGTAAATCATTCAATAACAAATCACCTTTCTGATAACGATCAGCGTCAAGCTTTGTAACTCTTTCGCATATAGGCTTCTTAGTCTTAAATAAAGCATGAAGATATGGTACGCCATTTTCCTCTGTTATGTTCACGTCCGTGAAGAATTGAGTTAAATCTTCTTTGTCATAAACGATGGAATAGCTTGGTCGTTTTGCGCCAGGTATACTTTCTACAAGGATATTCTTGTCAACAAGATCTTGGATGTCACGAATGGCAGTGTCCTTCGAACATTTTGCTAACGTTGCCCATGTCTTTGATGTTATCTTTGCCTCATAGCCGTCAAGAAATAGATTGAGCATTTGTGTTTGTCGTTCTGTCAGTGGTATAGCCGATGCTTTCTGCCAGAAGAAACTCTTGTTTAAGATTGTTGTGATGGTGGCACCAGCTTCGTCAAGTGCATCCACCAATTTCTGCATATACCACACTAACCACTCCGTAACGTCTCCATCTCCACGTTGCATTCGTTCGAGAATGTCGTAGTAGTGCTTCTTATCCTTGTTTATCTGTGATGAAATATTGTAGAAACGGAACCTACTTTTCTCGCCACGTGCTAAGAGCATATCTGAAAGAATACGTGCTAATCGTCCGTTTCCATCCTCAAATGGATGAATGCTTACAAACCAGAAATGAGCAATGGCAGAACGTATGACACTACTTACAGGTTCTTCTTTATTAAACCATCTGAGGAACTTTTGCATTTCTTCTTCAATACAGTCTGGAGAAGGAGCAATATAGTGAATTTTCTCGCGTCCAAACATTCCACTGACTATATGCTCCTCGTTCGTTCGATACTGTCCAATTTCTATCTGACTACCTTCACTGTAGCCAGAAGGGAAGAATGCAGCTTGCCAAGCATATAATCTTTCTTTTGTGAGAATCATATCATAATGCTGTACTGCTTCGAGCATTACGTTGACAACAGAGTCAACATAGTGAGATGGTGCAGTATGTTTTACGTTCTCAATCCCAAGTTTTCTTGCTATGGAAGAACGGACCTGATCCACATTGAGGCGGATGCCTTCAACTTCTGAAGAATACACTATATCATAAGTAAGGTTCTCTGCCATAGCATGTATTTTGCTGTCAAAGCCCAATGAAGCCAATCTCCCGTAAAGCAAACCCTGTTTACGGAATATCTCTTCTTGGAGTAGTTCCACCTTTGAAGTGTCCCAACGGAAGTCAGTCCAATTGTCTCTTTCGTGTATATACATCATCCTTTTATATCATTTATGCGACAATTTGCGTCTTGTATCGTCGCAAATTATGCGACAAAAATACTTAAATAATGCCGAAACTCCAAATAATTTCTCAAATAACGCATATTTTGCGACGTTCTTGGAGAGTAAATGTAGGATAGCTATATCGTCATCCTCCATCATTTAACACCTAATATCTGCTGTTCATTACCACCCAATATTTGGCTCTTCCGTTAAATATGTAGATTGTTAATAGAATGAGATTAATCCACATACATGATAATCTTACCTCCAATTAGATGGTTTTATAAAGGGAGATAAACTACATGATAAATGTAATTAGGTGCGATGTCTATCTGTCATCTACAACCTGCTTATTCCCTTGTTAAATTATATTTGTAAATTATTTTCGTACAACTCAAATCCAACACATGCTCTTTTGGCTTCTAAAAGACGCCCTTTTGGGTTGCAAAAGATGCTCTTTAAGGCTCTTATTAACGCCCTTTTGAAGTCTTATTAAGCACCTTTTACTTTACTACTTGATAACTGCTTGACTTTCTGTTTATTGCAAACCTGCTTCTTATGTGTGTTTTTGCCGTTAGTTATAGATGTTTTCTTTGAAATTATGTAATGTTTTTTCAAAACTCTTGTCTGCACTAGAAAAAATCAAGGTGGTAGACATGATCCCTCAGACAATGCACGTGGAGACTGTAGTATTGATGTCAAGAAAATAGAATAACAAGCTATAAAACTTATAAAATCAATGGCTTATAGGATTTTAAAAGAAATCGGCTTATGTGACAAAAGTGTGCTTATTTTAGCGTCGTTTTCTCTTATGTGACAAAAATGTGCTTAAAATCTCCCATTCCCCTTTTATTTCTTAGGAGAATGGGACTTTATAAAGTCTTGGATGAAGATCTTTCTTCTTTCCATACTGATCCCCTTGTGTAGGTTCAATTTTGTCTTTAAATCTGCATTGAGTGATTCAATGGCATTGTTTGTATTTGGCATCTTCAATTCAGGGTAATCATAGTATGTCCACAATGACGACATATTCCTTTTAAGGCTCAAAAAAGCACTACGTAGAGCTTTATGAGTATAATGTGATTTTCCATCTTCTGTTGTTGTCCGTTCCTTAAGAAAATCCTCCCACTTGGTGTACCATTCCTTTAAAGCCCCAATAAAGGACTCCTTGTCCGTATGACATAACATCTTGGATAATTCAAGCAGTTCTTTTGAAGCCTCAAGCTTGGGTCTTGAAGTTAGTTTTGTCTTTATAGTCATTACTTGATGGAACTGGCATAATTGGAATTTATAATTGGGAAAAGCTTGCCTAAGTCCCTTAAAACCATCGCATACAAGCCCTTGAATGGTATACCCAAGTGACTCCAAGTAGCTTATGCCCTCCTTATAGTCTTCAAGACGTTCATGCCTATTGATAAACTTAAACCAAAGTACATCACCAGACAATGAATCCTTCATGATAACGACACCAAAATTACGTCCCCAATAGGTGGCATCCATTAAAACCACTACAGGGCGAACAAGAAGGTTGGGAAGTTCTTCTTTATAAGATTTGGTGAGTTTTCTATAAATTGTCCTGGTTGAAACTCCGTACTCCTCTGATAGATCTTTGACTGTTAGATTACCCTTGGAATAACGATTATTGACAATGGTATTGGTAAGGCGATTATGTCCAACAAAGCTCCTCTTACAGCACTTACAATACCAGCGTTGACTACCATTAAGATGACCACGTTTTATAGTCGATTTTGAGCCACAATAAAAGCAGATTTTTTGCCATAAAAATATAAATAAAACAAAGATAATGATTATTAGATAGTTACAAGGATTTTAAGCACATTTTTGTCATATAGGCCAAGAAATCAGTTTTATAATAAATTAAAAATCGTGTTGGTAGAAAAATCGTCTACTTCTACCAACACGATTTTACAAAGAGCCAGTACTTACATCTCTTTTTCTCCTGTAAAACTATTGTATATTGATACTTTAAGGAGTTTCAATCATTCGATCTGTTAACCGTTATTTTTTGGATCTAAACTTAATAACATAGCATTAATGGCGACGATGACTGTTGACACAGACATTAGGATTCCTCCTAATGCAGGGCTTAATGTGATACCAATAGGAGCCAAAATTCCTGCAGCTAGAGGGATAGCTATAACGTTATAACCAGCTCCCCAAAATAGGTTTTGTTTCATTTTACGAGTTGTTTTGTGTGCTAATTCAATGAATGATGCAATATCTCCTGGATCGGATTGAGTCAATATGACATCAGCTGAATCCAATGCAACTTGAGTTCCAGCACCTACAGCTATACCAACATCTGCTAAGGCAAGAGAAGGAGCATCATTTACACCATCACCTACCATGATAACTTTCTTTCCTTCATCTTTAAGTGTTTTAACTAACTCATATTTGTCTTGTGGAGATTGATTTGATCTATATTCAATCCCTAAAACTTCTGCCGCGCCTTGAGCCGCTTTTTCATTATCACCTGTTGCCATAATTGGTTGAATATTGTTCTTTTTAAGAGCTTTAATTAACTCTTTACTCGTTGGTTTTAATTCGTCCCCTAAAGCTACAGCACCAATGGCATCATCGTTTTCTACTAAGACACTAAGAGTTGCTCCTTTTGGAATATCCATATCAAGATTACGTCCATAGGCTTTTTGACTGATTAATTGGTAACGGTGCCCACCTGCTTTACCCTCTACTCCAGCACCGGAAATCACATCAATCGAATCAAAAGATGCTGGACGTATACCTTGCTGCTCGGCGAACCTTATAATTGATTGAGCAATTGGGTGGCTAGATCCTCCTTCAATACCTGCCAATAAGGCAATGATTTCCTCTTTTGTATATTTGTCATTAAGAAGTTTTACATCTAATACTTTAAATTCACCAGTTGTTAAAGTACCCGTTTTATCTAAAATTATCACATCTGCATCTTGAGCTATTTCTAAGGCTTGGCGGTCTTTTACTAGTAAGCCACGGCTAGCTCCTAAGCTTGTGCTACGGGCAGTTACCAATGGAATAGCCAGACCCAATGCGTGCGGACAAGCAATAACTAATGTAGTAATAGTAAATATAACTGCCGTTGGCACATCTTCTATAACCATCCATGTTACAAAAGCAATTAGCGCGACAATAACAGCAATATAGAAGAGCCATCCTGCAACCTTTTGAGCAATATTTTCTGCTCTGGAAGGCTGACTTTGAGCTTGGCTGATTAAATTCTGAACTTGAGATATAAAGGATTGATCACCTGTCTCATTCACTTTAATATAAAGAACCCCTTCTCCATTTGTTGAGCCTCCGATTACTTCATCGCCAGGACCTTTTTTAACTGCTTTTGATTCTCCAGTTAGAAGAGCTTCATTTAAACGTGATTCGCCACGCTCGATAGTTCCATCTGCTGGCACATTTTCTCCAGCTTGAACTCGAATTAAATCACCTACCTTTAAGTCAGCAACTGGTCGTGTTTCAATTGAATCGTCTTCTAATACAACGTGAGCATCTTTCGGCACTAATTTAGCCAATGCTGCTTGTGCGTCTCCTGCTTCTCCAATAGCTTTCATCTCAATCCAGTGACCTAATAGCATGATTAATAGTAATGAAGCAAATTCAAAGAAAAAGTCCATCACGTGTTCACCCGTTACGTAGGTAATGATCACAGCATAAATACTGTATAAATATGAAACACTTAAACCTAAAGAAACGAGTGCCATCATTCCAGGTTTTTTTTGTTTAAATTCGTTAACTGCACCTTGATAGAATGGACGTCCACCATAAATAATTAATATAGTAGATAAAATAGCTACTACAATATCATAATATGGAAAAGTAAACTGGAATGGTAGTTTAAATCCATGTATAGGGGATAAGAGCATAATAATGATTCCTAGTGGCAATGACTTTAAGAAAAGTTCCTTAAAGTTTCCGTGATGATGGTGATCATGCCCACTGTGCCCGCTGTGGTCATGCCCACTGTGCCCGCTGTGATCATGCCCAGCATGATGTTCTTGATGTTGATCCTTATAGTCTCCATGTTCTTCCGTGCTTCCGTGCTCATGTTTTGAATGATCCATGTCGCCATGATTATGGTGACTGTGGGATAAATGTTTGTTGTAATTGTTCATTTTAAATTTCTCCTTATACTTAATAATGATGTAAATGACATTTGCATTGTCTATGCGATTCCTGAAAAAAGTACACAGTTGATTGAATATTACTGGGACTATATACCGGTCATTGGATTAAGACCTGAGAGTGTACACACCCGAAACGGGTTAGGTGCCAACTCATATGCAAAGGTACATATATTCTCTCGTTTGGCAAAATCCGACTTTGCACAGAAACGATCTGTGGCGTCCCTTTCGGAGTTCTTATATTATATCCATTGCTGAGGTTTTTACTATATTTATTTACAAATGCAGCGGCATTTGTGTTGTCATATACATCTTTTGTTATGGAGAACACGGTTATACCTTTTTCTGCACTGATTTCCTCTGCAGCTAAGAATACTTTAAGATTAGGATAAGTTATCTTGCATTTAGGCAAATCAACAAGTCGAAAATCGCATATTCCTTCTATTCCGCTTAGATTTATTTCTTTAAGATTTTTCAAAGAAAGAAATTGTATTTTCGAAGTCTTAAAACGAAAAGATTTTAATGACAGAGAATAATAATAGGATAGATAGTAGACTGTCGTAGCCATGTTTTTGTTTAATGAGTAGCTATGGTTCTTCTGCTAAAGCAATACGAAAAGCGTCCACACATTTAACAGAAGAATCATTTTATGCTACGATTTAAGGTTTATATCGTCGCAAATTATGCGACAATAATACTAAAATAGTTCCGATGTAATTATTGACTTCTCAAATAAAGTGGATTTTGAAAGGGTAATCTTTGATTGTATTTTCTTCATCATTCATCTTTTAACACCGAATACTACTAATCATCACCACCCAACATTCACCACCCATCACCCATCATCTATCACCCAATAATGTATAAATCTTACTTATTTATTTTGTTATCCCGCTAAGTTGCAGTAACTTTGCATTCTTAAACAGAGAGTTAGTAATAAATACAAACATAAAAAGTAGATAAATATATGGCATATTTGTTTTCATCGGAATCAGTATCTGAGGGACACCCAGATAAGGTTGCCGATCAGATAAGCGACGCATTGCTCGACCAGTTCTTGGCATACGACGAGGATGCACGTTGCGCTATAGAAACCTTTAACACTACTGGACAGGTGGTGGTTATGGGTGAGGTAAGGTCTAAGGAATATGTTGACCTTCAGACAATTGCTCGTAGGACAATTAACAAAATCGGTTATACAAAGGCTGAGTATCAATTTGATGGTAATAGCTGTGGCGTGCTTACCGCTATTCATGAGCAGAGTGATGACATCAATCGTGGTGTTGATAATGGTGATACAGAGAACCAGGGAGCTGGTGATCAAGGTATGATGTTTGGTTATGCATGTAATGAGACAGACAATTATATGCCTGTGACACTTGACTTGGCTCACCTTCTTATGACCACTCTTGCTGATATTCGTAAGGAGGGTAAGCAGATGACTTATCTCCGTCCAGACTCAAAGAGTCAGGTGACAGTAGAGTACAGCGATGACAATATCCCACAACGAATTGACACTATCGTTGTTTCAACACAGCACGACGACTTTATCAAGCCTGCTGACGACTCACGTGAGGCACAGTTGAAGGCTGATAAGGAGATGGTAGAGCAGATTCATAAGGATGTACTTGAAATCCTTATGCCACGTGTAAAGGCACAGATAACATCGGAGAAAGTACTTGCCTTGTTCAACGACAATATCAAGTATCTTGTCAATCCAACGGGTAAGTTTGTGATTGGTGGTCCTCATGGTGATACAGGTTTGACTGGTCGTAAGATTATTGTTGATACTTACGGTGGTAAAGGCGGTCATGGTGGTGGTGCCTTCTCTGGTAAGGATTCAAGTAAGGTAGACCGTTCTGCAGCCTATGCTACACGCTATATCGCAAAGAATATGGTGGCAGCTGGTGTGAGTGATGAGATTCTCGTACAGTTGGCTTATGCCATTGGTGTTGCCGAGCCTATTAGTGTTTATGTGAATACCTATGGTCGTTCACACGTGAAGGCTACTGATGGTGAGATTGCAGAGATGGTGAAGAAACTGTTTGATCTTCGTCCAAAGGCTATTGAGAAGACACTGAAGCTTCGTCAGCCAATGTATCTGGAGACAGCTGCTTATGGTCACATGGGGCGTCAGAATGAGGTTGTTAAGAAAACCTTCGAAAGCCGTTATCATGAGACAAAGACGATTGATGTTGAACTCTTCACTTGGGAAAAGCTCGACAGAGTAGAGGATATTAAAAAGATATTCGGACTCTAATAGATAATGCCGACAACTGATTCTATTGTTCGCCCTTCTCTACTGCTAAAGTCAACATTGGCAGCAGGGAAGAAGACGAGTGTAAATTCTGTGGCAAAGGCGGGTCAGAAAACTGACTCGTCTATCTTGTTGCGCCCTAAAAAACAGAAGAAGTTTCAGCTGACGGACTTCAAATTTGCAGAAGAAGGCTACTTTAAAGGGAATAAGTTTTTCAAGTTAGAACGAGGAAACAATTATGCTGATGGAGTTTCGGGCGTTCTTGCTCCTTATGCTGTAAGCAATGATAATGTTATTGCAGCAATGCTCTTAGGTTGTTTTGTGATGGCGATGGTGGCGTTTTCTCTATCGAGAAACTTCATAGAACGGCAGGTAAAGAGTTTCTTTCATGTAAGTCGTAGCAAGGAGTCGATGGTTGAGGCAGATGGTGAGTTGCGTTTTCAAACAATCTTGGTTGCACAAACCTCTTTACTATTCAGTATTCTCTATTATTTCTTCGTGCATGAATTGAGAACCGGAAAGCTTTCTAGTGGGTCGCAACTTGGAGCGATAGGATGCTTTTTTGGTGTTTTTATTGCTTATTTCCTGTTTAAGAATCTCATCTATGGATTTGTAAATTGGGTGTTCTTTGATAGGAAAAATAATGGACAATGGCGGCGCATGCAGGTCTTCCTTTCTTCTCTTGAAGGGGTGCTTTTGTTCCCTATAGTACTCTTACAGGTTTATTTCTCTTTATCACTTCAAGCAGCAATGATTTATACACTATTTGTTATATTATTTATCAAAATGCTTGCTTTTTATAAGAGTTATACCATCTTTTTTAAGAGAATGGGTGCCAGTCTGCAAATAATTTTGTACTTTTGTGCGCTCGAATTGATGCCGCTGATGGTATTGTGGGGCGTTTTGTTCATAACAGATAACTATTTGATTATAAACTTTTAGGACACGATGATAAAAAAGATCTTGGTTTCACAGCCAAAGCCGTCAAGCGAAAAGTCGCCTTATTACGACATCGCAGAAGACTTAGGGGTGGAGCTGGTTTTCAGACCTTTCTTTAAAGTGGAAGGACTCTCAGCGAAAGAGTTCCGTCAGCAGAAGATAAACTTGTTGGATTATACAGCTGTGGTATTTACTTCTCGTCATGCTGTAGATAATTATTTTAATCTCGCTAAAGAAATGCGTATCACTATCCCAGAGGATATGAAGTATTTCTGTGTGATTGAAACGATTGCACTCTATATCCAGAAGTATGTACAGTACCGCAAACGTAAGGTGTTCTTTGGTAATACGGGAAAAATAGATAGTCTTATCCCTACAATGACAAAGCATAAGACAGAGAAGTACCTTGTTCCGCAAAGTTCTGTTCATACGGATGCACTGACAAAGCTGTTGGATGCTAATAAGCTCAAGCATAAGGAATGTGTGATGTATCGCACAGTGAGCAATGGACTGACTGAGGAAGAGGTTAAGAACTTTGATTATGATATGCTTGTCTTCTTCAGCCCAACAGGTGTGAAGGCTTTGAAGGAGAATATCCCTAACTTCGAACAAGGTGATATCAAGATAGCAGCCTTTGGTCCTGCTACTGCGAAGGAAATTGAGGCACAAGGTTTAAGACTTGACTTGCAAGCTCCGTCTCAGGAATACCCTTCTATGACAGGTGCTTTGCGTGCTTTCTTGGAGAAAGAGAAAAATAAATAAGAATAACGGCTTCTTCCTCATCTAAAAGGATGGGGGAGGAGCCGACATCAGTACCGGATATACGGTAAATAGACCAATAAGGAATGGGAAAGCATGAAGAAAGATTCAGCAAGAGAGAACGTCTATGTAGTAAGAAACTCATAGATACGCTCTTTGGACCTGGTAGAAGTCATGCGATGACAGCATTCCCTTTGAAGGTTGTTTATAGACTGGTTGATAACGTTACTGAGACTACTGCATCGGCAGGAGCCGTTACGGAGACGAATGTACAGGTGTTAATCAGTGTTCCAAAAAAGCATTTCAAACGTGCTGTGAAGCGCAATAGGGTGAAACGGCAGGTGCGTGAGGCTTATCGAAAACACAAGAGTTATGTGACTCTTCGTGTGAAAGAGTTAACAGATAAGCAGTTACTGATAGCTTTTATATGGCTTTCAAATGAATTGACAGACTCTGTTACTGTTGATCAGCGGGTTTATAACCTGCTTCAAAGAATAGGAGAACGGATATGATGGAAGAGAAGGGGAGAAACAAACTTGTGTCAAATGAGCAACATTCTCAAAATGTTTTTGCTAAATTGTGGCGACTTTTCACTCGTGGTTTATCGTGGTTGTTGATACTCCCGATACTCTTTTATCGCCAGTTTATCTCACCTTTTACGCCACCCTCATGTCGCTTTACCCCTACCTGCTCGGAGTATGGTAGGCAAGCAATCCTGAAGCATGGTCCGTTTAAGGGACTTGCACTTACAATTTGGCGTATATTAAGATGTAATCCGTGGGGTGGAAGTGGTTATGACCCTGTACCCTAACGATGCTCACAATAGAATATTAATACAGAGTTGAGGCTTATGAAGAAAGGATGCAATGCCTTTAAGGTCTTCAATCCCTTGACTCCTTAAAGTATAAAGACATAGATGAAGAACTTTGTAGAAGAACTCCGTTGGCGTGGTATGTTGGCACAGATAATGCCAGGTACTGAGGAATTGCTTCAGAAAGAGATGGTTTCAGCTTACTTGGGTACTGACCCAACAGCTGACTCACTGCACATCGGACACCTCTGTGGTATCATGATGTTGCGTCATTTGCAGCGTTGCGGACATAAGCCTTATCTCCTCGTTGGTGGCGCTACAGGTATGATTGGTGACCCTTCTGGCAAGAGTCAGGAACGTAATCTCCTTGATGCTGAAACGCTCTATCATAACCAGGAGGCTATCAAGAAGCAGGTAAGTAAGTTCCTTGACTTTGATGGCAATGAGCCTAACAAGGCGGAGATGGTTAACAACTATGACTGGATGAAGGACTTCACCTTCCTCGACTTTGCTCGTTTGGTTGGTAAGCACATCACCGTCAACTATATGATGGCCAAGGATAGCGTGAAGAAGCGTTTGAATGGTGAGGCTCGCGATGGGCTTAGCTTTACGGAGTTTACCTATCAGCTTCTGCAGGGTTACGACTTCCTCTATCAATATGAGAAGTATGGTGTAAAGTTGCAATTGGGTGGTAATGATCAATGGGGTAACATGACTACTGGTACCGAACTTATTCGTCGTACGCTTGGTAGTGAGGCAGAGGCATACTGTCTTACTTGTCCATTGATAACTAAGGCTGATGGTAAGAAGTTTGGTAAGACTGAAAGTGGTAATATTTGGCTTGATCGCAACCGAACAACACCATACGCCTTCTATCAGTTCTGGTTGAATGTTAGTGATGATGATGCCGAGAAATATATCAAAATCTTCACCTCTTTGGAGAAGGATGTCATTGATAGTCTTATTGAAGAACATCGTCAAGACCCAGGTCGTCGTCTGCTCCAGTATCGTCTTGCTGAAGAAGTTACGCGTATGGTTCATTCACAGGAAGACCTCGATATGGCTATTGCAGCCTCTAACATCCTCTTCGGTAAGAGTACAAAGGAGAACTTGTTGCAGTTAGACGAGCAGACTTTCACTGACGTTTTCAAGGATGTACCACACTATGAGGTGTCAAAAGATGTACTTGGTCAGCCTGCTGTTGATGTTTTCAATCAGGAAGGAATGCAGATCTTCCCAAGTAAGAGTGAGATGCGTAAACTCGTTAAGGGCGGTGGTGTAGCACTTAACAAGGAGAAGCTTGCAGCTTTTGACCAGCCTGTAACAGTCGATGACCTTATCGATGGTAAGTATCTCCTCGTTCAGAAGGGTAAGAAAAACTATTCTTTGATCATCGTAAAGTAAGTATCTACAAATTATAATACGTAAACTATGAAAGGTCTTTCTTCGCCCATTGTGACGTTGTAAGGCCTTTTATTTAACCACTTCCCATAGTATTCTTACTGAATATTTATGGGCATAAAAAGTTTCATTATGAAGAAAATTGTATTTTTCTTGCAACTGACAATCTTTGTGCTCTTTGCCTCTTGTAGTGGTGAAGACCCAGACCCAATTCCTGAGCCAACACCTTCAACGGGAGAGGTTGAGCAGACTATCTTTGTTTATATGCCTTGGTCAGGTGTAACAAATGACGGAGTAGTTAGAAATAATCTCTATAATTTCTTTAATGGTAATCTCGATGATATTAAACAAGCAGTGGAGCAACAAGGAGGCTTGGGGAATAAGCAGCTGATTGTGTTCATTTCAGATTCGATATCAAAAGGTTATCTATATAAAATTAAGTATAAGAACAGGAAGTGTATAAACGATACCCTTGCTGTCTATAACAATACATTGTCAGGTTTGCGCTTAAATACGTCAGGATGGATAACAAGCATTTTGAAGCGTGTTAAGCAGGAAGCTCCAGCTAAGAACTACTCATTGATTGTGGGATGTCATGGTATGGGTTGGATTCCTGGTAAGCCGAGTACACGTCTTACCCGTTCTGTCGCTTCTCCTATTGAACGTGATATAGAGACAGATTTGGTGGGTCCTCCAATGCGTTGGTTTGGTGGTGGAGATTATCAAACTGATATCTCGACCTTCACTAAAGGTATTGAAGATTCTGGTATCGGTAAGTTCCAGTACATTCTCTTTGACGATTGTAATATGACAGGTATTGAAGTTGCTTATGAACTTCGTAATGTAACAAACCATATTATTGGTAGTCCAACAGAGATTATGGCTTATGGTATGCCTTATAAGCTCTTGTGGGGGGAACTGTCAAAGGTGAATCCAGATTATCATAGAATCTGTAATGACTTCATCAACTTTTATAGTAATTACACTTATAAAGGCTCTTCTTATCCTTATGGTACAATCAGTGTAATTGATTGTTCGCAGGTTGAAAATATGGTGAATTTGATGAAGGATGTTAATAGGTCTGCTTCGCTCTCTCCATTTGTTGAAAGTAACCTTCAAAGTATGGATGGTTATAATCCTTCAAAGTTCTATGATATGGGCGATTATGTACGTACAATCTTACATAATGACCCACTTTTATTGGCAAGGTTCAACCAGCAGCTGAACCTTCTTGTACCTGAAAAGGGAAATACAAGTTCGTATTATACTACTTTTAATAAGGACAGTTTTGGACATGTAGTTCCCATTCGTACCTATTCGGGTATCACTATTTCTGATCCTTCAAGTAATCCTGAGGTTAGACAGTCATTAAACAAGAATCTGTATTATAAGGCTACCCATTAGGATTAAAAGGTAAATATAAAAATAGCATCTATAGAAAAGTAACCTTCTATAGATGCTATTTCTTTAGATATAAAGCACAGACGCATCGAATGAACGGGTATCTTTCACGCAGGTGTACATCATCAGCTCTGAAAGTTGTTCGTTCATTTTTTGTACCTTCTCTTCAACTCCTTCTGCTCCTTGTTGTAGCAATGGCTTGAGGATTCCTCTCCCAACAGCTATTGCATCAGCACCTAATGCAAGTGCTTTGTAAGCATCGTAGCCTGTATCAATGCCACAGTCAACGAAGATGGCGATACCGCTTCCCTCCAATGCTGCCTTAATCTTAGGTAGAACCATCAGCGGAGCAACGCCAAAAGGAATACGTCCGTGGTGATGAGAGATAACAATCGCAGCACAGCCTGCCTCCTTACACTTCAAAGCATCCTGCACAGAGAGTACGCCCTTAGCAATGAATGGTACGTTGTCAGCGGCTTTCACGTATTCTTTGAGGTCGGAAAGCATGACAGGACCGAGTGGAATACCGTCTACAACATCATACCGCCCGTCTGTACCAGGTACATGGTCAATGTCTACACCGACAGCTATAGCACCGTGTTTGATAGCAAACTGAATCTCATCTAAAATAATATTATGGTCAGCGAACGGCTTAATGATTCTCACTGTCCTTGCTCCTTCAGCTGCGATTTCAGCATACTCCTCGTTAGGTTCCATACCCACCCAGTTGACTGTGTTCAGTTTTTTGGCAGCACGTGCATACTCTAACATTGGTTTCTTGCCATCTTTCAGCACCTTATTTAGATGCGAGAAGGCTGGCATCATAATTGGTGAATCGAACTCTTCACCGAAGATAACTGTCTTCAATGTTGGCTCAACAGCATCAATAACACGCATCTCAACATGGATAGAATCCAAGTAGTTGCGGTTAAAAACATTTGCATCATCTGCTTTGCCACTTGTTACGGGTATCATTCCCGCTGGTCCTGGCCATGGACTCTTTACGTTATCGTTCATATTCTTTCACTCCTTAACTCCTTAAAATTATATCAATAATAATGTTATCAACGTATATACTACCATTGCCACCACGATAAAGATAGAGATAAAAGCCGACATAAAGCTTTCGTCATCCTCGTCTTTGCAAAGACTTTCTATCTGTAGCGGTACGGGAAAACCTGTTGGACAAGCAAAGTAAAGTAGTACGCCAACAAGGAATATCTTTACTGCCATCAATTCTGGGAACAGCAAGAAGAAGGCTCCTACGATAGCCCCACACAGCACAAGGCGCACCACTGTCAATGCCAAAAGTGGCTTAATCTGTGCTGCACGCAGGTGGAAACCATAGCCGAGGGTGAAGAGGATAATACTCGCAATAGGTGTCATTGCCATATCCATCGTACCATCATAGATTCTGTGAAGTTCGTTCTCCATCAGCCATTGGTACAAGCCCGACATATTGACGAGAATACCCACGATAACGGCAATGATGAAAGGGGCTGTAATAATTCGTTTTGCCATAGGCAAGAAAGCCACATCCTTTGATGTTTGGCGGGTGACGAGTGCTGGCACAAGTCCAAAGTTGATAAGGATACCAGCAACGTCAAAGGTAATGATATTCACTGCGTGTTCTGCTCCTACAAGTGCGATGTAAAGGGGTAGGGCAACGCTACCTCCTTCGCAAGTCATCAGTAGGAAGGGTGCCAAACGGGCGTAACGACCGCTAATGGGCTTTGCTATGCTCTTACCTATCAGATAGACAAGAATCCAAGCGGCATCTAAAAAGAGAATCTCATAAATGAAATTCGTCGATAACTCTGCTTTTACAAGTACGTGAAAGACGAGCAGCGGGAAAAGAATATTAAATACTAATGACTTTGCTCCTTCGTTCTGTCCTGCTGTTACCCAACCTCTTCTGTGACTCAACCAGCCGAGGAACATCATAAAGAAGACAGGGAAGAGGATTTCTATTGCTTTCATTTATTTGCTGAATTTATCTAATTTGTATTTGTTACAACGTACAAATATAGATAAAATGCACGATATTGGCAAATGAATAGGAGAATTTAAATAAGAAGCCTCACCCCCGACCCTTACCAAACGAAAGATAGCCTCACCCCCGACCCCTCTCCGAAAGGAGAGGGGAGTGATTACTGAAAAGGGTAATTGTAGCTTGATTTAGGCGTGAGTTGTTTCTATCCTAACAATAGATAGTAAGGTGTTTTATTCTCCGCACCATTGGTGCTAAGCATCCGCACCATTGGTGTTTGCCGTTCGCACCATTGGTGCGGACCAACAGCACGATGTGAAATAATAGCTTAGAATGATAATAAAAGGATGTTTTTGGAATACAAAACTGGCACAGCAGGAACATGCTGTGCCAGTTGTTGGGGATAAAAAAATGTTATCTTTTAATTCTTTTCTTTACAAAATAATATGCGGATTATCGTGTTGTAACCGTAAATACCTTTGTTTCATGAGGTTGTAAGGTTCCTTGCCAAGCCTTACGTTGACGTGTTGTCTTGTGCTCCCATACGTCTCTGAAATTGTATTCCTTTGCATTGCCGAGGATAGAAAGTGGCAACTGAACACGCTGAGGAGCGTCTGAAGGATTCATGATGGCAATTGCCTGACGATTACCACTTAGTTTTCGGAGATAGACACGGCATGCACTGGGGAAGTCAACTCTGTGAGCAGCCTCGCCAAGCGCATCTTGATTGATAGCAATAATCTCCTTATTGAGGAGGATGCGACGTGTTTCTGCGTTCTCGTTCAAGATGTCGTGGCTCACCGCTAAAGGTGAAGCGAACATGCACCACATTGACATCTGGGTCTGATACTCAGTATAAGTACAGCCTACACCACCTAAATCGCTTGATGGTCCACCTTTTCCGTCAAGTCCAACGACGAGCATATCCATGTCGAGCCAGTAGCCTGGACCTGCGTATTTATAAAGTGGTTCGGTAATGTTGATGATATCAATGATACCCATACCTCCCTGCTTCACGATGTCTTTCCACATATCACGCACGTCATAGCTCACACGCCAGAGTGAACCACCAGCCTGACGAGCCCACATCTCTGGGTTCAGCTGTCCCCATTCACAGACACCCAAGGCAATCTTACGACCTGAATTCTGTAGTGCATCAGCCATCTTCTTATAGCGTTTATGGGCAACGGCACTGTCAGAAGGTGCGTGGCAGTAGTCGTATTTCAGATAATCTATTCCCCATTCTGCAAAGGTCTTGGCATCTTGTTCCTCAAAACCATAGCTTGCTGTGTAGCCCGCACAAGTGAGCTGAGCGGCATCAGAGTAAATGCCGAGTAACAAACCCTTTGAGTGAACATAGTCTGCGAGTGCCTTCATTCCGCTTGGGAACTTCTTAGGGTCAGGGATAATGTTATTGCGTTTGTCGCGTCCTCCCTGCCATGCATCATCGATGAAGATGTATTTATATCCAGCTTCAGCATAGCCATCAGCCGCCATCTTGTCGGCAATTTGTCGAATAAGTTGTTCGTTGATGTCCTCCTTATATTTGTTCCAGGTCATAAAACCCATTGGAGGAGTCAGTGCTAATGAATCACGATTAGCAGCGGTCGTGTGCAATGATGCCAGTAGAAAGGCTGTAATCAACAAAAATGATTTACGAAGTTTAGGTAGTTGCTCAATCATTATAATTATAATTTAGGAATTATCAGATACTAAAAAATCCGCAGACTCATAAAGAATCCGCGGATTTTCTGTGTTGTCCCAGGCGGATTCGAACCACCACTGACAGAACCAAAAACTGTAGTGCTACCATTACACCATAGGACAATCGTGGGTGCAAAGGTAATGTTTTTTAGTTTAATGCCCAAATTTTACTGTATAATTTTGCGTATCTACTGTGTTTGTGCAGCAAATATACGCAAATTACTCCCATTTTATCTGATATTTCTTCTATGCTGTTTGGTGTTTATAAGATAAAAGATTATCTTTGTAGCATACTATAGCTCGGAACATTCTATCACTTTTTATTATACAAATCTATGAAACCTATATCGTCAGTTATCATATTTTTACTACTCGTTTGCTCGGCAGTATGGGCAAGTATTGACAGCTATCACTGTGCGGAAACATCTATTGTACAGGATATGAATCAGGCTTTATTGAAGACTCTTACTGGGAAACGTGAGGCGTGGATAACACCTGATACTATACAAAGTTATCGGCAACATTTACAGATAGCCGACCTCAAAAGTCGTTCGTTTGTGTCATACGCATTGGGTGATGATAGTCATTCGCTGCATAGTAAACAGATGAAATGGCAGTCGGGTAACCATATACTTACCTTCCAAAGTTATGCCGATTGTTCCTTTGCTACGGTATGGGGATTATCCGATCAGCGTCTACCGCTTTCATTCTTATTGTTATCATTGGTTTGGATGGCTGCCTCTATCGTCTATTTTCGTCGTCATCGTACTGACAGATTAGTGTTGGGAAAGATGGTATATGCCGCTTCTGATCATAGTTTTCGTGACTGGCATGGGGAGAAAATAGCCTTTACTCCGATGCAACAGCAACTGATGGAACTATTTATCAATACAGTAGATTGTAAGCTGTCGAAGGCTGTTATCTGCGAAACGCTTTGGCCAAAGAAACCCGATGCAAGCGAAACGCTCTATACGCTTATCCGTCGTTTGAAGCCTATTGTCAGTGAGCGTTGCGGATTAAAGATTGTGGCTGACAGGGGTGATGGCTACCGATTGGCTTCTGATTCATCTTCAAAGAAAATGTCAGATCGTCTTTCTAAATGGAATAGGTGTCATCTTTAAAATATATATCTTAGGCATTCTTTATTGGAATATTATGCCTAATAGGGGGATATTGAGTAGTTTTTGTTGTACTTTTTCTTGTTAACCAGACCTCAATTAGCTATTGTCAGGTAGTTGTCAGTGTTTATTTTTGCCCTAATAGTAGGTGGATTCTATCTTTGTAGCAAAAAACAAAGACTATGGAAAAAGGTTTATGGATGCTGTTGTTATGCTTTCTTGCACTTCCTGTTGGTGCCCAGAATGAGAAAGGAAACAGTGAGACGGCAAAGAGTGTAGAGATGAAAGAGGTGACAGTTGAGGCTGCACGAGTGACGAAAAAGCTTGATGGTCTGCTGATTATACCGTCTGATGCACAGCGAGAAGCGGCAACGGATGGATATAGTCTGCTTGCAAAGCTATCTCTTCCACGTATCAGAGTAGATGAGGTGATGCGTACCATTGTGCCTTTATCGAACAATGGAACAGTTCAACTTAGGCTGAATGGAACCTTGGCAAGTAAAGAAGACCTGCTTTCACTGGACCCAAAACTTGTAAAAAACATCGATTTCATCGATAATCCGGGAGTTAGATATGGTGACGGAATAGGCTATGTCATTGACATTCGGACGAAGCGTAACACCACTGGTTACGTTCTCGGAGCAGATTTATCGAACTCTGTTACGACAGTAAATGGCGGTAATACGCTCTATGCAAAGTACAATCATAAGAATTCAGAACTGGCTTTTACCTTTACTTCCCTTTATAAAGACCAGCGTGGTTTTCGGTCTTCGGAATCGGCTGACTATACCTTGAACAACGGTAGTCATTATCTGGTTTCACGCAATCAGACCGATGGCAGGAGTCGTCATTTTGGTAATCAGTTTGAGATAAAGTATAGTCTTGCCGACTCGGCTACGTATGTTTTCCAAGCGAATCTGTCAGTGGGAGGAGGCAATACGCCTGGTAATTATGCTGATTTTGTGTATCGAGATGGAACGATAGAACAGACTTATCGGACGATTGATGTATCAAGTGATTTCTCTCCAACTCTTGATCTTTATTTTTTTCATCAGCTTGGTAAGCATCAGAGTGTTACGGCTAACGTTGTTGGTTCGGGTATTTACACGGACAAGCGGGGATATAATGGAGAAGGGAGAACTTATGCCTATGATGTTGATGGTCGTACTTGGTCGCTGGAGAGTGAAGCTATTTATGAGAATAAACTCAAACCTTTCACCCTTTCTGCAGGTTTGGAACACTCGGTGTCGTTTACAAATAATGAATATACTGGTGATGTATCTGCTCTTAACAAGATGCGAAGAGGAGAACTTTATCTATTCTCTGAGGTGAAAGGACGGTGGAAGCGATTAGGCTATTCGGCTGGCGTTGGTATGGCTAACAAAACCTATTCTCAGGAAGATTACAACTTTGATTATTGGACTTTTCGCCCAAAGTTGACGTTAAGTTACGAGATTTTGACAGGATTAAATGCACGTTACACCTTTGAGACCTATCGTCGTGTGTCCTCATACGCTATGGTGAGCGATGCAAGAATCAGGGAAAACAGCCGGGAATGGAAGGTTGGAAATCCTAATTTGCAACCTTCAAGAGTCATTAAGAATATTATTGATGTCAGTTATAATGGTAGGCGTGTGAGCGGTGGTATGAATATGGAATACCGACGTGACCTTGGGAGCAATATGAGCGTGTATGAACGTACGGCAACAGATGAGTTCCTTTATTCGCAGCAGAACATTGGTAATATCATGATGTTTGTTGTACAGAATTATGTGAGGTATGATGTAGTGCCAGAGCGTCTGTCTGTAACACTTTTCGGAGGTATCAATCGTTTTTTTAATATCAGTAGTCTGTATCGTCATCATCTTACAAGTTACAACTATGGTGGTAACATTCAGGCTTATCTCGGGCGATGGACATTGACAGGATATGCCGATAATGGATGGCGGTTTGTTGAAGGCGAGCATGAAGGAAGGAATGGTGCTGCTGTCTATTTAGGTGTTAGTTACAGATGGAAGAAGTGTAATGTGTCGCTCTTTTTGCAGCATCCTTTCCAACAGCATCCCGCTATACAGCGTGGTAAGGTACTGAATGAAAACCTCCATAAAGAGTATATTTATCGTAGCAGAGACTTGGGTAATATGATAACTCTTAGGTTTAGTTGGAAGTTGTCAAAGGGTAAGGACTATAAGGAGATTGATAAGAAAGTGCAGCATGAGAGGAATAAACAGACGGGAATAATGTAGCATATAGCTGCATAACCATTATTCTTAGTCATTTATGGAATAAAGACTACGAAAAGTATTGGGAACAAGTCTTTTGTAATTGTCTTTATCCATCGTCTTATGGTGTGACTTTATAATTTCATTATTAATGTATTATGGTAGGGGAAAGTCTTCTTTTCTATCCTTGGATATAGCATCGCAAAGGGTAGAGAAGAAGGTCTTTCCCTACTTTCTTTATTGTTGCCATTGCGTAAAAAGATTGACGTCTCCGAATTCTTTTCATGAAGAAAAATATTTTTTTTCATGAAAAGAAATATTTATGTTCGTGAAAATAATTATTTCTTTTCATGAAAGTAATTTGGATTAGATGGTTTGTTGGGGTAGTAGATTAAGGCTTGGAGGGGCTTGATTCAGCTATAATTTGAGGTTGTAAGAGGCTATTATAAAACAAAGAAGGCAAGCGAAAAGCTTGCCTTAATATATTATGTAATATCTTTACATATTATTTGTTTACTGCATCTGCCAACTCAGCACCAGCCTTGAACTTAGCAACCTTCTTAGCAGCAATCGTAATCTTCTCCTTTGATCTTGGGTTAATACCCTCGTGAGCTGGGCGCTCAGTTGTAGCGAAAGTACCAAAACCTACGAGTTGTACCTTATCACCAGCAGCGAGTGCTTCCTTAATAGCTTCTGTAGTAGCATCCAAAGCTTTCTTAGCGACAGCCTTGCTTACCTCTGCATTAGCTGCAATCTTCTCAATCAGTTCTGTTTTGTTCATAATTTTGATTTATTTATTGATTAATTTTATGAGTAATATACAAGATTATGCTGCAAATATAGTTGTTTCCTTTTATAAAACAAATAAATTCATGGGAAAAGTGTAGAATTTTATAAAAAAAAGTCGTTATCTCGCTTGTTTTCTGCTTAATAACGATAGAAATTCGTATTTTTGCAGTGTTTAAAATGATATATTGTAAAGATTAAGACATAAAGCAAATGCGAAATATACCTGTAGTAACAAAGAATCTTCTTATAATCAATATTCTAGTGTTCATAGCTACTTATGTTTTAAGAGGCGTGAATATTGATTTGAATGATATTCTTGGTTTACATTTCTTTTTAGCAAAAGACTTCCGTATTTGGCAGTTTTTCACTTATATGTTCATGCATGGTGGTTTTACCCACATCTTGATGAATATGTTTATGCTGTGGATGTTTGGTATGGTTGTTGAGAATGTATGGGGACCCAAAAAGTTTCTTTTTTATTACATTGTCTGTGGCCTTGGGGCCGGACTTTGTCAAGAATTAGCACAATATGGCACCTATATAGTTGATGGGTTGGCACAATATGACTCTGTCAGATTAGGCATCAATATTGTTCCAATGGATGTTTATCTGAACATGATGAACACCGTTGGTGCTTCTGGAGCCATCTATGGTGTACTTCTTGCCTTTGGAATGTTATTCCCCAATGAGCGTATGTTCATCATTCCAATCCCTATTCCAATTAAGGCAAAGTGGATAGTCATGGGTTCGATTCTCGTAGAATTGTTCTCTGCAATCGGTACAAGTAATGACGGAGTGGCACATTTGGCACATTTAGGTGGTATGCTCTTTGGCTTCATTCTCATTCGTTATTGGAAAAAACATCCCTATTCTGGCTATGGTGATTTTGGTATGAATAAGGGGCACCAGTTCTTTGATCGCATGAAGAATTCTTGGGAACAGCGTGGAGGTCATGACAATCGTAACACGACGACGGGAGCGAGCGATTCGTGGACAAACACTTCTCATCACAATACTGCTGATAGTAAGAGTGACTGGGACTACAATGCGCAGAAGAAACAACAGCAAGAGGAGGTAGATCGCATCCTCGACAAGATTCGTAAGAGTGGTTACGATAGTCTGACAAAAGACGAGAAACAGAAACTCTTTGATAGTAGTAAGAATTAAGCTGTTGTCGGTTGACAAATACATGAGTTGTTGGTTTATAGCGGATAAGTTATCAACCAACAACTTGTGAATATAGGCGTTGACAATTGCTTGTCATTCTTGCTAATTATCAGCTTACTAAAATAACTACTTGCTAACGATTAATACTATTCGTAAAGTATAAAAATAACAGAGGTAGGGAGTACCTGAGCATTTGAAATTAAGATGTTTAGTAAATTCAAGAAACTTACATTTAGAGGATTGTTGATAGGCAATATCATCGTGATTCTACTGATGTTGTTTGTCGGAAATATTGGTAGGTTTAATCCTGTTGATTACCCAATGTTGGCTAATTTAGGACTCGGCTTTCCGATACTCCTTGCGTTTAATTTGCTCTTTCTTGTTATCTGGTGTTTTTTCCGTCTGCGTTTTATATGGATTCCATTACTTGGTTTTTTGCTCTGTTATGGTCCTATCCGCACTTATTCACCCTTCAATCTCCCTGAGGATAAACCACATGGATCGATAAAAGTATTGTCTTACAATGTCTTTATGTTCTCATCGTGGAGTGAACCTGAAGCCAGGAAGAATCCTATTGTTGACTATATTGTTAAGAGTAAGGCAGACATCGTTTGTTTGCAAGAAGCACAGGCAGCTTTGGATAACAGCGATCATATTTATTCAACGTTGAAGGAACACTACCCATACTTCAAGTTGATGATAAAAAAGAAGCCCGGTGCTGATTACATTGTGTTGCTGAGTAAGTATCCTGTCCTTTGGCAAGATTCAATCCCTTACGGCTCTAGTAGTAATCAGAGCGTAGCTTATATGCTTGATATTAAGGGAACTAAGACGCTCGTTGTGAATAATCATTTTGAAAGTAATGGGTTGTCATCTGGCGACAAAGAGGGATTTAAGACACTTGTGAAAGGTGAGATGAAAACGGGGGAAGCTAAGCGACAATCAGTCCATCTGCTTAGAAAGTTAGGCGACGTGTCATCACGACGTGCACCACAAGCGGAGGCTGTAGCGCGATATGTTAAGAAATATCTAGATCGGAATGTGCCTGTCATTCTCTGTGGCGACTTCAATGACAACCCATTGAGCTATACGCATAGAGTCATGTCAAAGATGCTAAACGACTGTTACGTTGAGAGTGGAAACGGACCAGGGATAAGCTATCATAAGAGTGGAATGTACTTCCGTATCGACCATATATTCTGTTCAGATAGCTTTGAGTCTTATGAGGCTAAGGTTGACAATAGTGTGACTACTTCCGACCATTATCCCATCTATTGTTGGCTTAAATACCGCCCAAAACCTTAAAAAACACACATTTATAAGGTATAAATTTCACAAAGTGTGAATTTTTGATTATCTTTGCACGTCTATCAAGTGTAGCGAAACAATAATTAAAAACAATCAAATAAAATGCAAAACAAAGGATTAGTAATTTGCGTAGCCATTCTCTTGACGCTCGCAAGTATCTTCTACCTGTCATTTTCAGTAGCGACAAGCTTCTATGATGGTCAGGCAGCAACGATTAAAGACCCTATTGCACGACAGGATTATAAGGATTCTGTAAAGTATTTGGGTATCTATTCTTACCAGAAATGCCTTGAAACACAGATCGGTCTTGGTCTTGACTTGAAGGGCGGTATGAACGTTGTTCTTGAGATTTCAGTACCTGATGTAGTTGATTTCTTGGCAGATCACAAGCAGGATGCTGCTTATCAAAAGGCATTAGAGACTGCTAAGCAGGAAGAGATGAAAAGTCAGAAGGACTTTATCACTCTCTTTGTAGATGCTTATCACAAGGATGCTCCAGGTCATAAACTTGCAGAGATCTTCGCTACACAGCAACTCAAGGGAAAAGTTAGTACACAGAGTACTGATGAAGAGGTTGAGAAAGCACTTCGTCAGGAGGTTTCTGCAGCCATCGACAATTCGTATAATGTCGTAACAAATCGTATCGACCAGTATGGCGTTGTACAGCCAAATATCCAGAAGTTGGAAGGCCAGGAGGGTCGCCTCATGGTTGAAATGCCTGGTATTCGTGAGCCAGAGCGTATGCGTAAACTCCTTCAGGGTTCGGCTAACCTTGAGTTCTGGGAGACTTATAACAATCAGGAGGTAAATCCTTACCTTGTACAGTTGGATCAGCGTTTGGCTAATGGTGAAACAAAGACTGACACTACAGCAACTGATTCTACGAAGAAGGTAAATGCTAAGGATGCATCTGCTAATAAGTTAATACTCAATGCAAGTAATGAGACAAAGGCTGAGAATGCTCAGACGGATGCAATGAAGAAGATGCACCCATTGCTCTCTATGTTACAGACTATGCCTGGTGATGCACTTAGCCTTGTTGGTTATGCTAGCGTACGTGATACAGCTGCTATCAATAAGCTTATTCACAGCCAGCTTGCAAAGCAGATTTTGCCAAGCGACTTGAAGCTCCTTTGGGGTGCTAAGCCTGCAGATGGACTTAATAAGAAGAATGTATTTGAACTTTATGCTTTGAAGGTGACTACTTCTGATGGTCGTGCTCCATTGGAGGGTGACGTTGTTACTGATGCTAAGGATAATTTTGACCAGCACGGTCGTCCTGAGGTTAGCATGACAATGAACTCTGAAGGTGCGCGTGAGTGGGCTGCTTTGACAAAGGCTAACGTGGGTAAGGCTATCGCAATCGTATTGGATGGCGTCGTTTATTCAGCTCCACGCGTAAATGGTGAGATTACTGGTGGCCAGTCATCTATCTCTGGTAACTTCACAATTGAAGATACAAAGGACTTGGCTAACACATTGATGTCTGGTCGTATGCCTGCTCCTGCAAAGATTGTACAGGAGGAAGTCGTAGGTCCTACACTTGGTGCACAGTCTATTGAGCAGGGTCTTATCTCTTTTGCTATCGCTTTCGTCCTCTTGATGCTTTACATGATTGTCATGTACAACTTCATTCCAGGTATGATGGCTAACCTTGCTTTGATAGCCAACCTCTTCTTCACGTTGGGTGTCTTAGCGTCCTTCCAGTCGGCATTGACTATGCCAGGTATTGCCGGTATCGTGTTGACCTTAGGTACAGCTGTAGATGCTAACGTGCTTATCTACGAGCGTATTAAGGAGGAGTTGAAGCTCGGTAAGGGTATGAAGCAGGCATTGAAGGAAGGTTATGGAAATGCCTTCTCAGCTATCTTCGACTCTAACTTGACATCACTCATCACCGGTGTTATCCTTCTTGTGACAGGTACAGGTCCTATCCGTGGTTTCGCTACTACTTGGATCATTGGTATCGTTATCTCATTCTTCACAGCAGTATTCCTCACACGTCTCGTATTCGAGAACCGTGTTGGTAAGGATAAGTGGATGAATTTGACCTTCACAACAGCGTTCTCAAAGAACTTCATGCAGAATAAGAACTATCACTTCCTCAGTATGTATAAGACAACCTTTACTGTTTGGGGTGTTGCTGTCTTGGTATGTATTGTAAGTTTCGCAGTTCGTGGTTTGAGTCGCAGTATTGACTTCACTGGTGGTCGCAACTATGTTGTCACATTAAACAAGCCTACCCATGTAGAGGACGTTCGTAAGGTGATGAATGGTGCCTTCGTAAATACTGTTGGTGAGAATGCTGGTAAGCCTGCTACAACAACTGTTATTGCATTAGGTACGGATGGTAAGACAATCCGTGTATCAACAAACTACAATATTGATTCTAACAATCCTGCAGAGGATGACAAGGCTGAGACAATCCTTTACAATGCATTGAAGAAGGGTGGCTTTGTTAGTCAGGCAAGTGTACAGAACTTCAAGAATCCAGATATTCGTGAGGGCGGCTCTATTATTCAGAGTGCAAAGGTTGGTCCTTCAATCGCTAAGAACATTACTTATAATGCTATCATGAGCGTATTGTTGGCTATCTTCTTCATCTTCTTGTATATCCTCTTGCGTTTCCGCAACATTGGTTTCTCTGTTGGTTCAATCGTTGGACTTGTTCTTGACACGACAATCGTTATCGGTTGCTTCTCATTATGCTATGGTTGGATAGGCTTCTCACTTGAGATTGACCAGACCTTCATCGGTGCTATCTTGACTGTAATCGGTTATGATATCAACGATACTGTGGTTGTTTACGATCGTATCCGTGAGAACTTGGCTAAGCACAAGCACAATCTTGCAAAGGCTGATATCCAGAAGATCTTCAATGATTCTATCAACCAGACCCTCTCACGTACTATCAACACCTCAGTATCAACATTGATTGTACTCGTATCTATCTTTGTTCTTGGTGGTGATAGCATCCGTAGCTTCTCATTTGCAATGATTATCGGTATTATTATCGGTACTTTGAGTTCAATCTTCATCGCATCTCCTGTTGCTTACCTCGTATTGGGTAAGAAGATTGAGAAGCGTTCAAAGGAACTTGCAGAGGCACCTGTTGAGGCTTAATCAATAGATAGTCAGAACTGAGGTTTTACACCTTATTATATATAACAGCCCGTTATCAGCAATGGTAGCGGGCTGTTTTCATATAGCTAATGCTGTTTGAAGTTAGTCTCTATAAAGCCATCATATAAGCCGTAATACAGGATTAATAAAAAGTGTTGGAGAGTATGTTATACCCTTTTAAGCCGTAAAAAGTACCTCTTAAAGTGATGTTTGCGAATGTTCGTGCCAATTTATCGGTTTTTATTTTGCTGTTCATGCGGTTTACACTACCTTTGTATTCCAATAAAGATTGATAGAATGAGTAAGAAACATATACTTCTTGTAAATGACATAGCAGGATACGGAAAGGTAGCAACGGCAGCGATGCTTCCTATCTTGTCTTATTTGGGCCATCCGGTTTATAATCTTCCTACGGCGTTGGTTTCTAATACGCTTGATTATGGTAAGTTTAAGATTCTTGAAACGACAGACTATATCAAAGATGTGTTCCCTGTGTGGAAGGAACTTGGTTTTACCTTTGATGCCATAGCGACGGGTTTTATTGCTTCAGAACGACAGGCGAAACTAGTGGCTGACTTTTGTCGTGAGCAGGCAGAGCGGGGTACGACAATCTTTGTTGACCCTATCATGGGCGATGAAGGAAAACTCTATAATGGTGTGACACCAGCAACAATCAACTCAATGCGTGAGATGATTAGCGTTGCCGACCTTACCTTCCCTAATTATACCGAGGCTTGTTATCTTACTTCAAGTAAGTATGACGAGAAAGGTGTTAACTTTGAGGAAGCTAAACGATTGCTTGATGCTTTGCGTTTGATAGGAACGAAGTCGGCTATGATAACTTCTATCCTCATTGATGGTACACCTTCTGTGGTTGGGTATAACCATGTGACGGATAAGTATTTTAGTCTTCCTTATACAGAGATTCCTGTTCATTTCCCAGGTACAGGCGATATCTTCTCGGCAATACTCATTGGTCATCTGTTGGATGGCGAGCTACTGATTCCAAGTACGCAGAAGGCTATTGATGGCGTTTATAAACTGATTGATCTCAATAAAGATAACAAAGACAAAAATAGGGGAATCCCTTTGGAGAAATATCTTCAGGTATTGTAATAATAAGATATGAACTGGATTGACGGACTATTTAACATCCCTTCTGCCTTACAGGCAGTCGTGGTCCTCTCGCTGGTTTGTACAGTGGGATTGGGCTTAGGCAAGATTAGAGTAGCAGGCATATCACTTGGTATTGCCTTTGTATTCTTTTTTGGTATCGCTGCGGGTAGTTTTGGCTTGCAGGTAGATGAGCAGATGCTTAACTACTGTGAGACTTTCGGATTGGTTATCTTCGTCTATACACTCGGACTGAGTGTAGGACCAACCTTCTTTGGCTCCTTCCGACATGAAGGAACCTTGTTTAATCTGTGGAGTTTAGGCGTTATCTTCTTGGGAACCATAATGTCTGTCGTGCTCTCATATGCAATGAATGTACCGATGTCAAGCATGGTTGGTATCCTTTGTGGTGCTACAACGAATACGCCAGCACTTGGTGCTGCACAGCAAGCATTGCAACATGCGGGGCATAGTGGTGGTCCGGCAGCATTGGCAACAGCCGTTACTTATCCATTAGGTGTTGTCGGTGTTATCTTTGCTATGATATTTCTTCGTAAGTTCTTTGTGAGGCCTTCCGACTTAGTAGTACATTCGGGAGCAGAAGACGACCATACTTATATCGGACAGTTTGTTGTTCTTAATCCAGCCGTTAATGGTAAAACAATCGCTGAGATAGCACAAGGAACACATAGAAAGTTTATTATCTCACGTATTTGGCGTGGTGATGAAGTCATCGTTCCGATGAGTACAACGGTCCTACAAGCTAATGATAATCTGCTTGTAGCGTCAAAACGCGAAGAAGTTCCAGCCATGGAGATACTATTCGGAAAGCAGGTTAATCGCGACTTGAATAAAGAACAGGTAGATTGGAATCATCTTGACACAAAGGTGGAGAGCCGTGTTATTATCTTGTCAAACGGTGTGTTAAATGGCAAAAAGCTTGGTCAGCTTCATTTGCGAGATGCTTATAATGTCAATGTGAGCCGTGTTATCCGTGCTGATATCAAGCTGTTGGCAACGCAAGACCTTGTTCTTCGTTATGGCGACCGCCTTACCTTGGTGGGTCAACCAGAGGCTATTGATCATGCAGAGACCTTCTTGGGCAACTCTGTTAAGACGCTTAACGAACCTAATCTTGCTGTCATCTTCCTCGGAATGCTTCTTGGTTTGGCTTTAGGAACAATCCCTCTCAACATCCCTGGTATGGATTCTCCAATCCGATTGGGTATTGCTGGTGGTCCAATCATCATGGGTATATTGGCTGGAGCCTTTGGTCCTCGTTTACATTTCATTGCTTATACGACGCGTAGTGCCTCACTCATGCTTCGTAAGTTGGGCTTATCACTCTATCTGGCGTGCTTAGGATTGGATGCAGGTAAGGACTTTCTTACCACTGTAGTACGTCCAGAAGGTTTGCTGTGGATAGGCTTGGGTTTTGTTCTTACTGTTGTTCCTGTGATTATTGTCGGCTTGATAGCTTTACGATTGAAGAAGTTTGATTTCGGTACTATCTGTGGTATCCTTTGCGGTTCGATGGCTAATCCGATGGCTTTGGGTTATGCAAACGATACGATAAAGGGTGAAACCAGCAACATCAGTTATGCTTCGGTTTATCCTTTAGGAATGTTTGCCAGGGTTATTATTGCACAGATATTAGTCATGTTCTTTGTCTGACAGAACCTTTGTGTTGATATGGTTATCCACTTGTCTCATTTATCAGTAGGCTATTCGCCTTCCCATCCTGTTATCTCTGATATCGATTTGGAGTTAAAGAGTGGGCAACTGTCATGTCTGATAGGGGAGAATGGAATTGGTAAATCAACCCTTCTGAAAACGCTGACGGGTTTCCTGCCTAAGTTGAAAGGTAGCCTTTTGTTTGATAATCGTGACATAGCATCGTTCTCTCAGCGAGAACTGGCTCGAATGGTGAGCATCGTTTTGACGCAGAAGCCTGATGTGCAAAACCTATCAGTAGAGGAGATAATAGGCTTGGGAAGGTCGCCTTATACAGGCTTCTTTGGTCGGTTGCGTATAGAAGACCGCATGGTTGTCAATGATGCAATCGCTACGATGGGTATTGAAAAGTTGAGAGGACGCATGATTCAGACCCTTTCTGATGGTGAAAGACAGAAGGTGATGATTGCCAAAGCAATTGCGCAAGAGACACCCATCATCTTACTTGATGAGCCTACAGCTTTCCTCGACTTTCCTTCTAAGGCCGAGACCTTTCAGTCTTTACAGCGTATGGCACATGAAAGGGATAAGCTTATCCTCCTTTCCACCCATGACTTAGAACTCGCTGTACGGTTTGCTGATGGCTTATTGGAGGTAAAGAATGGTACTTTACAAGCAGTGTCTGTGACGGAAGTAAAGGCTTCTATCAATGCAATCATAGATAGTTAGTCCTTGTGCTTGTCAATGTCTTAATAGCATCTGCAACCCAATACTTAATAAATAAAACATTAATTTAAATAGAAATAATTTATGAAAAAGAATGTATGGATAGTTTCTATCGTCTTTGTGCTTGCCTTAATTTTGAATAGTTGTGGTACACCACAGAAAGCAACAGCGCCAGTAACGACTTCTGCTGTTAAAGATACTATTGCGGCTGTTGAGCCTTTGAAGGAGGTTATCAGTATTGCAGATGCTTTGTATATGTATCAGAATCCAGATAAGGTTGAGGCTATTACGAAGAAGTATGGTTATAAGTTGAAAACCAATTATGAGGTCTATCGCTTGGATAAGTTCAATAAGATGTACTATAAAAACTGTGTTCTGGCGAAGCTCCTTACAGCTGATAAGTATGAGGATTATCCAAAACCTATGCGCAAAGGTGTGTCAAGTTACGTAGCTTTTAAGGATGGAGCAATCATCATTGCCGTCTTCAATCAGCCTGCTTACGACAACCTTGTTGCCCAGGTTAAAGCTGCTGGCTTCACCTTGGATATGCCTGGTAGTGAGGATATCTATACTAACGGCAGTCGTACCATTGCTTGTTATAAGGATGGAAAGAGTGTGAGAATTCAGTAAACGATACTCTGCTATTACCGCTCTCCTACTTAAGAGCATAAAACATAACCCTCTCATCACTTCGCTTTTGCCCTTAATTGTGGACTAAAAGGAGGTTGAGAGGGTTTTTATTTTTACTTTTCTTTTCGTTTCATTTGCTTTTCTCAGTTGTAAGGACTATATTTGTTGTCTTAATACTTTAAGTCTAACTGAATGAAACATCTACTATTGACCTGCTTTATGGGACTTATAAGCCTTACTTCTATTGCACAACAAACCTATGATTGGGAGGATTTGTTTGAAGAACTCTATGCAAGTAGTGAAGAGAATATAGATACTAAGGAAGAAGCCTTTGAACTATTAACCGAGCTTGCAGAGCATCCTCTGAACCTTAATACGGCCAGTCGGGAAGAGTTGGAACGTATTCCTTTCCTTACGGCAGAACAGGTTGAGGACTTACAAGCCTATGTCTATCAATATCATGGTATGCAGTCATTAGGCGAATTGGCAATGATTGAATCCTTAGATGCCCTTCGCCGGAAGCTTCTGCCTTATTTTGTCTATGTCGCTCCAGTAGATGAACAACGAAAGTTTCCCACACTTAAAACGATTGTGAAAGGAGGAAAGCACACTTTTTTATTTACTTCACATCTTCCTTTCTATCAGCGAAAAGGCGACCGCAATGGCTATCTTGGCTATCCTTATGCCCATTCATTCCGTTATTCCTTCCGTTATGGCGATTATGTTCTAGCAGGATTGGTTGGCGCACAAGATGCTGGTGAACCTTTCTTTGCGTATGGGAATAGTCTGGGTTATGACCATTATAGTTTTTATTTGCTGTTAAGAAAGATGGGACGGTTGAAGGCGCTGGTCATAGGACGATATAAGGTGAACTTCGGGCAAGGATTGGTTATCAACAACTCCTTTGGTTTTGGAAAACTTGCTGTTCTCTCAACACTTGGCAGACAGACAACAGGTATTCATGCACACTCCTCCCGTTCGGCAGCTAACTATCTGCAAGGAGTAGCTGCAACGACAGCGTTAACACGGCAGCTCGACCTTACTACTTTTCTTTCTTACCGCAGTATCGATGCTTCACTTACGGATAGCGGAACGATTAAGACGATTCTCAAAACTGGTTATCACCGCATCGTGCGTGAGATGAATAACAAAGATGCTGCCACGCAGTTTGCTGCTGGGAGTCATTTAGCTTGGTCATTGGGTGCTTTTCGTGTAGGATTGTCGGGCGTTTATTCTTGTTTTAATAAGGAGTTAACACCCAATACGTCTTTATATTATCACCAATATGCACCCGCTGGCAACAACTTTTGGAACGTGAGTGCAGATTATAGCTACCAACACCCGCACTGGTCGTTGGCTGGTGAGACGGCAATGGATAGCAAGGGAAATATTGCTATGCTGAATAACCTCTCCTTTCAGCCTACTTCTAATCTCTCTTTACTTGCCGTTCAGCGTTATTATGGCTATCAATATACAGCACTCTTTGCACGTAGTTTCGGTGATAATGGGATGGTGCAGAACGAGAGCGGAGTCCTCATCGGTGCAAATTGGAATATTAGGCGTGGCTTGTCGCTCATGGCTTACACCGATATTGCCTATTTCTCACATCCTCGTTTTGGCGCACATGCAGCCAGTAAGGCGTGGGATAACCTACTGATGCTTACCTATAATCGTCAACGCTGGTCGCTCTTGGCCCGCTATCGCTTTAGAATACGTGAGAAAGATAATGCCGATAAGACTGCGCTGATAAACGAACTTACGCAGCGTGGCCGTCTATCCTTGACTTATTCAACGACTGCTTGGAGCAGTAAAAGTCAGTTGGACATTGCGGTAAGCAATTATCTCAAACGTAGTTTTGGTTACATGGTCAGTGAGACAGGAACATGTAAACTCCTGTCGTGGTTTGCGCTCAATGCCGCGATAGGCTATTTCCATACGACCGATTTCGCTTCCCGTATCTATACCTACGAGCGTGGCCCACTCTATTCTTTCAGCTTTCCAGCCTTCTTTGGTAAGGGAATGCACTACAGTCTGTTTGCTCGGGCAGATCTATCTCGCCATCTCATGTGTATTCTTCGCAGTTCAACCACGCATTATTTCGACCGTGATACAATATCATCAGGGCTTCAGCAAGTCAACTCCTCAACGCTAAGTGGGCTCGATATTCAACTGCGTTGGCGGTTTTAAGTGCTGATGCTTTATGTGATTACGATTTATGGGGCAGATAGCGTAGGCTGCTATTCACAAAAGACTTCATAGTTTCCCATCCGTAATAGCATTGGAAAATGGCGTCGATAACGATAAAGAGAGAAGTCACCTTCGTCGTCAAACGCCGTAAAATCGAATTGATGTGTGGCTTGATACTTTGCAGTAGAATTGTATTCGTCAACGTAGATGTTCGTCAAACAGGGTTGTCCATCAGACATATTGATAAGGAGTTGATAGTCATATTTGTATCCTTGTCCACCCACATAACTCAGTTCTATACCCTCTTTTCCTGTCCTAATCTCCTCAAAACTTAGCATTGTATCCGCCTCCGTGTTACGGATAACATTGCTATAAACCCATCGTCTTCCCTTGTATTCAATGGCAAGAAGACGGTCGGTAAAAATTGAATCTGTGATGCTGTCTATACTTGTCGTCATCGTTGTCGGAGATAAAATAGCGGCATTCATTCCCTTGAAAGATGCTTCACCCGTCTTCACATAGAAGTTAGATATCTTAAAGCCTTTCCATGTATAAAAGCCCTTCCAACGGTTTGGTGTAGGACAATTAAGCGTTATGGTGTTATTCGTAAAGCTTGTCAGGTGTTGAATTGGCTTTCCATAATATCCCATAACCGTGTCGGCATCAACATCATATCCGTCCTCTATCAGTGGATTATCAACCTTTTTACTTGTCTTTGTGGTGTCGGCAGAAAGGTTGCAAGCCATGCAATTAACAGCAAACAGCGTAAATAATAAAAAGTAGAAAACCTTTCTTCTCATATTCCTAACCCTCTTTTGTTTTATTATTAACTATCGATTCTATTCTTTCCTATGGTTGCAAAAGTAATTAAAAGTAGCGACATAAACAAGTTGAGACCATGCTTGCCGAATTATTTTCATGAAAATAAATATTTTTTGTCGTGAAAATAAATATTTATCTTCATGAAAATAAATTCTTCTTGTCATGAAAATAATTCGCAGGAGAGAATTGTTGTGCTATTGATCTACCTTCTTTTTGATTAGTAAACACATACACTTTGGTGATAATAAAAGGTGTTTTCTGTCGTTTGTTATCCTTTTTTTTATCTATATTTGCAGATGAAAGCAATACTATATACGACATGAAACAAGTCAGTAAGATAACTCTTTGTTTGCTCTGTGTGGCAATGGCGTTGACAGGTTGCCGTGATAAGGTGCGGTCAAAAGCCGATACTGCCAACCATCAAGCCGCAGCAAGGCAGTCAATGAAGCGTATATCAAAGGTGGAAAAACAAGGAGATATGCGTCAGTATGATGTTGCTGACAAGCAGCGAATAACTGATTTCATTCCCAAAGGTTATAAACTATTTGAGAAGATTTCGGGTGACTTGAACAAAGATGGGCTTGATGACTGTGTGTTAATCATCAAGGCAACACGCAAGGATGGCTTCATAAAAAACAGTTTTGATAAAGTGGTAGATCGTAATCGTAGGGGTATTATTGTGCTGTTCTCTGAAGAGAAAGGCTATAAAGTTGCTGTAAAGAATTACAACTGCTTCTCGTCAGAGAATGAGGATGGTGGAGTTTATTTTGCTCCTTACCTGAGTATAGATATTAGGAATAGTAAGCTTTTTGTACATTATGCCCATGGTCGGTATGGCTATTGGGAGTATTGCTTCCGTTATCAAGACTCTGACTTTATGTTGATAGGTTATGAATCATTTGGTAGTCAGGGTCCAACAGCGCTTGGAAAAGTGAGTATTAACTTCCTTACAGGGGTTAAGTATGATGATGATAATGTCAATAAGTATGATGATGATGCGGAAGAAAAGTTTGTACGGAAAGTTATAAAGCTGAAGAAAGAACCATTAAAGAAACTCTCGGAGATAGATGATTTTGATGAACTTGAAATAGAGAGATTGAATACAGATGATTAATAGATAAGATATAAGCTTTAAAACAAATGAACAAGACGACTGTAGTAGGGCTGTTATTAGCAGTCTTTATGTTAGTTGGCTGTTGCGATAAGACATGGTGTATAGGTTTTGCGGCTGACTTTTTAGTTGTGACTTCACAACCTATGAAGAAGAATTCAGGCTCCATGATAATAGATAAAGGAAGTCACATATCTGTTACTGGTCAGCAACAGATAATGGGTTTTATCCCTAAGGGTTATAAGCTATTTGACAAGGTTTATGGTGACTTGAATAAAGATGGGCTTATGGATTGCGTGTTAATCATCAAGGCTACACGCAAGGATAGCTTTGTGAACGATCGTGATGGTCATAAGGTTGATCGTAATAGGCGTGGGATTATAATATTGTTTACGCATGGTAATGGTTATAAGTTAGCTTTGAAAAATGAAAGTTGTTTCTCTTCAGAGAATGAGGATGGAGGATGTTACGATCCTCCTGAGTTGAACGTTAGCATAAAAGACAGCAAACTTTATCTACACTATAATTATGGTAGATATGGTTTTTGGGAGTATTGCTTTCGCTATCATTCATCTGACTTTATGCTGATAGGTTATGAAAAGTCGCGTAATTATGGTGCAAAGGTCTTTGCGCGATTAAGCATCAACTTTCTGACAGGCATTAAATTTGTGGATAAGAACATCCATGGAGATGACTATGAAAAGGAAACTGAACTTAAACGCGCCATCTATAAACTGCCGAGAAAGCCGCTGATGAGACTTTCAAAGATACGTGATTTGGATGAAGTTAGCTTTGCTGAATAGTTTAATCTGCAATAAAATAAAGGCAATTAGAAGGTCTGATAAACCTTATAATTGCCTTTATAGTTGTTATGTCGTGATAAACTTGGTAGTCTGATAACTCACTACGCCTATCATATTCTATCTCTTTTAGTCAGAGTTAGAGGTGGGTATTATCCCACCTGACTACCCGGTTTCACCTCACCCATGGTTGTAGTAACGGTGAGTGAACCATCGAAGTTAACGGCAGAGAGAATCATTCCTTGGCTCTCGATGCCCATCATCTTGCGAGGAGCAAAGTTAGCAACGAAGAGAACATCCTTACCAGTGAGTTGCTCTGGCTCATAGTAGGCAGCAATACCACTAAGGATAGTGCGCTCAACACCCGAACCATCGTCGATAGTGAACTGCAAGAGTTTCTTACTCTTCTTCACCTTCTCGCACTTGATGATATGTCCAACACGGATATCAAGCTTCTCGAAGTCTTCGAAAGGAATGTCCTTCTTGATTGGTTCAGCCTTGTAGGAAGCGGCTTCGTTAGCCTTCTTAGTCTCTTCCAACTTACGCAACTGAGCCTCGATAGCCTCATCCTCAATCTTCTCGAAGAGCAACTCAGGCTCTGCCAACTGCTTACCAGCTGGGAGAAGGTCGGTAGAACCAAGTTCACTCCAGTCATACTCCGTCATGTTAATCATCTCACGAAGTTTCTTACTGCTGAACGGCAAGAATGGTTCGAAGGCAATACTGAGGTTGGCAACGAGCTGCAGTGAGATGTAGAGAATGGTCTCAACGCGCTTAGGGTCGGTCTTCCAGAGTTTCCAAGGTTCTGTCTCTGCTATGTATTTATTACCGATGCGAGCGAGGTTCATAGCCTCCTTCTGTGCCTCACGGAACTTAAAGATATCGAGGTAAGCCTCTACCTTTGCCTTAACATCCTTGAACTCTTGGATAGTCTGCCGGTCAATCTCTTCCAATTCGCCACAAGCCGGAACCACACCATTCCAATACTTCTTTGTCAACTGCAGTGCACGGTTAACGAAGTTACCATATACAGCAACGAGTTCAGAGTTGTTACGCTCCTGGAAGTCTTTCCATGTAAAGTTGTTATCTTTGGTTTCTGGTGCGTTAGCAGTCAGTACATAACGTAGTACATCCTGCTTTCCTTCAAAGTCGCGGAGATACTCGTGGAGCCATACAGCCCAGTTCTTACTTGTAGAAATCTTATCGTCTTCAAGGTTGAGGAACTCATTTGATGGTACGTTATCAGGCAAAGTATAGTCGCCATGCGCCTTCAACATAGTTGGGAAGATAAGACAGTGGAACACGATATTGTCCTTTCCAATGAAGTGAACGATACGTGTCTCTGGGTCTTGCCACCACTTCTGCCAGTTGCCGAAGTGCTCTGGATCCTTTTCGCAAAGCTCCTTTGTGTTTGAAATATAGCCGATAGGTGCATCGAACCATACGTAAAGAACCTTGCCCTCGGCTCCCTCTACTGGTACAGGAATACCCCAATCAAGGTCGCGGGTCATAGCACGTGGCTGGAGATCCATGTCTAACCAGCTCTTACACTGACCATAAACGTTTGGTCGCCACTCCTTATGATCCTCCAAAATCCACTGCTTCAGCCACTCTTGATAGTCATTCAAAGGCAGGTACCAGTTCTTAGTACGCTTGATGACAGGATGTGAACCAGAGATGGTTGAGTGAGGATTCTTCAGCTCCATAGGGCTAAGGTCACTACCACACTTCTCGCATTGGTCGCCATAAGCATTTGGATTGCCACAGTGAGGACACTCACCCATGATATAACGGTCGGCAAGGAACTGGTGAGCTTCCTCATCATAGTACTGCTCACTCTCCTTCTCGACGAGCTTACCATCATCATATAGCTTACGGAAGAAGTCTGAAGCAAACTTGTGGTGAGTCTCACTTGTTGTGCGACTGTAGATGTCGAAGGAGATACCAAACTCTTCAAAAGAGTCCTTTATCAACTTATGATAACGGTCACATACGTCCTGTGGGGTGATACCTTCCTTCTTAGCACGGATGGTGATAGGCACACCATGCTCGTCACTACCACCAATGAAAGCAACTTCACGCTTCTTCAATCGGAGATAACGAACGTAGATATCGGCAGGAACATATACACCAGCAAGGTGTCCTATATGTACACCTCCATTCGCATAAGGCAATGCTGCGGTAACAGTGGTGCGCTTAAATTTCTTTTCTTCCATATCTGTTTGATTATTTATTATCTACTGCAAAGTTACAGTAAATAAGAGAAACGACAAAAGAAATATAGATAAAAGCCTTAAGAGGGTTATGCAGTTATCATGATTTTGTTTACCTTTGCATCCGTTTTAAGATATAATAAGAATGACACGGGATAACAATTATAGTATTTCTGCACGCCATAAACTAAGTTTAATGGGCGTTATTGTAACCTTAGGTATTGTTTTCGGAGATATAGGTACATCTCCTTTGTATGTGATGAAGGCTATTGTTAGGGCTGGAAACCCTGTTAATGCTGAATATATCATCGGTGCAGTGTCGTGTATTATATGGACATTAACCCTTCAAACGACTGTTAAATATGTCTTAATAGCCCTCCGTGCGGATAATAAAGGAGAGGGTGGAATACTCGCTTTGTATGCTTTAATACGTCGACATAGTCGTAAATGGTTTTACTTCTTAGCGATTATTGGTGCCAGTACGCTGATAGCTGATGGTGTAATAACGCCTTCTATTACGGTTCTCTCTGCTATAGAGGGATTGAAGGTCTATGAACCAGAGACCCCAGTTGTACCTATTGCCCTTTGTATTGTTACTGTTTTGTTCTTCATTCAGCAATTCGGAACGAATATGATTGGCAAGTTGTTTGGTCCATTAATGCTCTTATGGTTTTCAATGTTGGGAGTGTTAGGAGCTATGCATATCGGTGATTATATTCCTATTCTGCAAGCTTTTAATCCCTTACATGCCATCCGCTTGCTGACGAGTAACCCAGAGTGGTTCTTAATCTTGGGTGCAGTGTTCCTCTGTACGACAGGTGCTGAGGCCTTATATTCCGACTTAGGGCATTGTGGTATTAATAACATCCGCACGAGTTGGGCCTTTGTCAAGGTCATGTTAATCCTCAACTATCTTGGTCAAGGGGCTTGGATAATTGTACATGTCAATAATCTTACCTCTGACTTGAACCCTTTTTATGCCATTATGCCCCACGGTATGCTCTTTTTCGGTATTGTCATGGCAACGATAGCAGCCATCATTGCGAGTCAAGCATTGATTAGTGGGTCGTTTACTATCTTCAGTGAAGCAATGAACTTGAAGTTTTGGCCACGTCAGAAGATTAAGTATCCGACCGATGTTAAGGGACAACTTTATATCCCATTTGTCAATATGTCGCTCTTCGTCTTATGTGTGATTGTGATACTTTTCTTCAAGAGTTCGGAACGAATGGAGGCTGCTTACGGCTTGTCAATCACGATAACCATGCTCATGACTACCTTCCTCTTGAGTGCTTATCTTACTATTCGTCGAGTAAATCGTTGGCTAACACTCCTGTTCCTTATTGTCTTTGTCGGTTTGGAGAGTATCTTCTTCGTCGCAAACATGGCAAAGTTTATGAATGGAGGTTGGGTAACCATGCTTCTTGCCAGTGTGATGATAGCAATCATGTATGTGTGGTATAATGCCACAACCATTCGTAATTCGCAGATACAGATACGTGATGTTCGTGAATCGTTCAGTATTATTTCCGATATTAAGAACGATGATTCAATCCCTAAGTATGCGACAAATATTGTCTATCTCACCAAACTTGGGGGTAAATACGACATTGAACAGAAGATTCTCTATTCAATCATTAACAAGCATCCAATGCGTGCTGACCATTATTTCTTGCTACATATAGACTATCAAGACAGTCCATCAACGCTGGAATATGACGTTACCACGCTTGTTCCCGATACTCTTTATCGTATCAATCTACGGTTAGGATTCCGCATCCACCCACTTGTCAATCGTTATTTTAGGCAGATAATCGAGGATATGGTAGCTAAGAATGAGTTCTCTCTTGCGTCATCTTATCCGTCATTGGCTAAGCATAATGTGATGGGAAACTTCGTATTTGTGCTTATTAATAGGATTTATTCAACCTTCGCTTCTTTCTCTTTTAAGGAGCGACTTATCATGGATGCCTATGAATGGATTGACCATTTGAAATTGAGTATGACACGTTCTTTAGGTCTGAATACGAGTAATGTCTTGATAGAGAACGTACCACTCACATTAAAGTCACATGCTAAAAAGGTAGGAAATAGTATTCCAAGGGTTGAAAGAATAGAAGAAGAGGAAGATTAGAAGGCTTCGGTACTTATAAAGGAGTATCGAAACTCATTCGCTTCTGAGTGATAGGATGAGTGAATTCAAGGTGTTCTGCGTGTAGCCAAAGGCGTTCTGCTCGCTGCCCATAGAGGTTGTCGCCAATAATAGGGGAGCCCAATCCATCTGGATGAGCACAATGAATGCGCAGTTGGTGGGTACGACCTGTCAGCGGATAGAGCTCAATCTTCACAGCTTCCAATGCTTCTTTGCCGTATGTAGTCTTACCGATAAAGCGATACTCGGTGGTTGCAGGCTTCCCATTAGTTCTATCAACACGCTGCCGAGGACGGTCGTCTGGGTCGGGAGAGAGTGGAAGTTCTATCCGTCCCTCTGCTGGTAACTGCTTTTCGAGGACAGAGAGAGGAAGCAGAGCAACATACTTCTTCTTTACAGAACGCCCAATAAACTGCGCCTGTAAAGCCTTATAAACCTCCGTATTGCGGGCAACAACGAGTAAGCCACTTGTATCCATGTCTAATCGATGCACCATGAATACATCGCTCTTCCCCTTCCATCGCTCCTTTAGAATACTATAAACTGATGGCTGACAGCCTTTCCCTGGGACCGAAAGTAAGCCTGATGGCTTGACAACGACAGCAAGATAATCATCTTCATAGCGTATTTTTAGTCTTTCAGAAAGTGCTAATTCGGTTTCATAATCTGTCCTATTGCAATCCTTATAGTCAACGTCTATCCCGTCTAACATCCACTCCAAGATGGGTTTACACTTTCCATTACAAGCAGGATAGTAGTTTCCATGCTGTCTAATCTCAGTCTTTGGCGGTGGTCCCCACCAAAACATTGCCATGCTAATAGGCTTATAACCATGAAGAAAGGCATATTGTAAGAGTTTTGGTTCACAGCATTCACCTGCGCCAGAAGGCGGAAGTAGCGAAGCTGCAAGATTCTCCTTGGTAGTGCGTTCAGCAGTATTTACACTTGTTATATGGGCAGCCTTCGTACGTGCAGGACTGTTCTTCAAATAGTAATCACGGAAGATATCGAGTAAGTTCTTACGCTCTCTGCGTGCATTGAGCAATGAGAACTGAGAGAAAAGCCAATGTTGCAGATGGTCAGACTTCATTTTCCGCTCTCGTTTCCATGCTGTTATTTGTTTCTGATAGCCGTTTACGATGGTCTGTGCAGCGGTAATCTGCTCTGCATAAGCCTTTTTCTTACGTTGCAATTCGGCTTTAAGAAACTGGCTCTGACGTGTCATCTCGTTTCGTTCTGCCTCTGAAATAAAAGCCTCTTTACGTCGTTTGTCACGTAAGAACTTAGCTCCTTGCATCACTTTCCGTGCTTCCTCGATATCCTTTTCTGCTTTCTGCTGAATCATTTTTAGGCTATTCGATGCCTGTTGGTAGGCTGTTGAGGCTTTTAGTTGGGTTATCTGTTGATTCAATTGGGTAATCTCAGCCTCGTGAATCTTGAAGTAACCATCGGACTGAAGATAATCGAAAACAGCTGGTACAAAGTCTTCTCCCTCGTCTGCTATCTGCCCTGAATAGGCTTGCAAGTAACCAATCTCCCCATTTCGCTCAACAATCAGAACGCCATACATCTTTCCTTCGATAGGTGTTATAGGGAGATTTGCCTGCAACTGCTTGACTGCTGCACGGCAAAGGGCGTCCGGTTCGTAATCGAAAGGATTATTAAACCGCACGGGTAGGGAGTGCTCTGATACGACAGGGTGAAACTTCATAGTGCAAAGATAAGGAATAGTTGACGAGTTGACAAGTTTACGGGTAAACAAGTTATTTGTTTTGGAGTTTACGAATAGACAAGTTTACAAGTGAACAAGTTACTTGCTTTTGAGAAATATGAAGATTGTTGGAGAAATGAGAAGTAACAATAAAAAGAAAAAAATACGCTTTTCTCTTAGAAAAATACTACTTTTGTCGTTATGAAAAAATACTTATTTGTATTTCTGCTACTGATATGCTGTGGTCTATCTTTGATGGCACAGCAACAAAGTCAAGGTGAAGTGACCCGCCCAAAGGTGGGACTTGTGCTTGGTGGTGGTGGTGCGAAAGGTGCTGCAGCCATAGGAATACTAAAGGAGTTGGAGCGAGAAAAGATTCCTATTGACTATATTGCTGGAACAAGTATAGGAGCGATTATTGGCGGATTATACGCGCAAGGCTATCGTGCAGATGACCTCGAAAAACTCTTCCGTTCGCAGAATTGGTTAGCACTCTTGGCTGATAGAGATACCACATTGGTTGGAAAAGTCTATAAAGAAGAAAATGGAATAATCTATGTTTTCGGCTTTCCTGTGCGTAGAAAGGCTGATGCTAATAATAAGGTGGGGTTTGGAATGTTGCATGGCGACCATGTCTATAATTTCCTTGACTCACTCGTCAGTCGTTCTCCCGTACAACGTCGTGTCGTCAAACAAGCTATTCCCTTCTCATGTGTAGCCTTTGACATCCGTCGTCAACAAGAAATAGTCCTCGATACTGGTTCCATGGCGCGTAATATGCGTGCCAGTATGGCTATTCCCGGTGCATTCAAACCAGTGCAGATAGACACGCTGATGCTGGTGGATGGCGGTATGGGAAATAATCTTCCTGTGGATGTTGTACGAAAGATGGGAGCAGACATTGTTATTGCCGTCGATCTACAGCAGCGCAAACACGATGATTATCATTCACCTTTTAGCTTTCTGAAAGGTCTGGGTGGTATTCTAGATTGGTTGGCAGAACGTCCTGATATAAAGAAATATAACGTCAATCGCACAAAAGCCGACCTCTATATTAATCCCGATTTAGGTACTTATGGTGTCACCGACTTCAATGTAAAGGCGATAAGGGATATCCTTAAAATAGGTGAGGATACTGGTATAAAGTATCGAAAGCAGTTGGAAACATTCATGAAAGACCATCAACGATGAATTACTTTCATGAAAATAAATATTTTTCTTCACGTAAATAAATATTTCTTTTCACGTAAATAAATCTTTTTGTTCATGAAAAGAACTTGCGAAATGCTGTTTTAAGGTTTTCAAAACGGCATTGTTAGACTCGAAAAATCGTATTTCTTTAAGGCTTAAAGTTATTCTTTCTTAGTCCCACAGCTGTCTTGTATGCGCTCATAAAACTGTCCGAGGATTATGAGCATATCATCGGGTAAGTAGCTGATAGCCTTTTCTATCATCCATTCTGGTATCTGATAATAAGCTTCAGCAACAGCCCCAGCAATACAAGCCTTCGTGTCAGTATCGCCATCACATAGCACAGCGAGGCGGATGGTCTCCTCAAAGCTATTGGCATCAATGAAACAACGTAATGCCATTGGTACGGTTTCTTGGCAGGTACCATCAAAGTGTCCCTCAGAACCAATCTTTTTTATGTCTCGCATGGAGGGAAGTTCATAACCGAAAAACTTCTCTACTTTTCGTTCGACATCGGATTTTGAAAAGCGCATTAGGCGTAGCCAGCAGATGGCTTCAGCAATACATTGTGCACCTTTGACGCCTTCAGGATGGTTATGCGTTACAATGGCACTCTTCTCAGCTTCCTCAATCACTTCTTCCCACTCGTCAAAAAGCCATCCAATAGGACTAACCCGCATTGCAGAGCCATTGCCACATGAATCCGTAGGCTGTGGGTCGTCAGCGTTAAACCATTGATAAAATCGTCTTCCATATCCACCTATTGGGTCAGGATAGCGACGACACCAATCAAGCAAACTCTCCTTGTAATCACGCTCATTCAATACAGCATCAGCAATGGCAATGGTACAAATTGTATCATCGGTATAAGAACAATCGGGTGTGAAAAGTTCAAAACTCTTCTGTGGAACTGGTCCAAATTCAAAGCGTGAGCCTACAATATCTCCTATAATAGCACCAATCATAATGTTTCTTCTTTAATCTCTCCGTAGCTTGAGAGAGGAATAAAATACTATGGGGGTATATGTTTTCTCTTTATTGTTAGTAGTAAGTCTATACGACAATGATAATCAAAGTTTTACCCATTAAATAGAGAGGGATAATAGTTGCTGTTTAGTACTCCGACCGGGAATCGAACCCGGATCAAAGGTTTAGGAAACCTACGTTCTATCCATTGAACTATCAGAGCGAATTTTTCGCATATTGCTTTGCTCCCGTAGAACAGATGTGCAATAGCTATTGTCTGCAAAGATAGGAAAAAAAAGTTATATACGTTGTGAAACGACAGATTTTTTACCTTTACTTTACCAGATGACTATATAATAACATAAGGCTTTTGTACCCTCACCTAACTCTATTACAAAAAAGAAAAAGCCCATCAAATTTCTTGATATTGAAATATTGATGGGCAGTTATAAACGTTTTCTTTATTTTTGTAGGAATTGTTTGAATGAATTAGTTTACAAACTTCACGGTAGATTTTTTACCATTTCCAAAGTATGCTGTAGCCATGAAAAGCCCATGACCGAGTGAGATTGTTGTCGCAACATCTGCTGTAAGGCTTAATCGAGTTACAACACTACCGTTTATATCGGTAATACCTACAGGACAAGCAACTGAACTTTTTATTGAAAGATTATTAGAAACATGACTTATCACCAATGATGGTGTATTTGTTGTGGTTTTACTAACACCATCAGACTCACCATTATTATCAGGTTGTACATTGAGTGGGTAGAAACAAGGTTTACCATCGATATAAGATCTACCTACCATACCATAAATAATGAAATACTTTGTTCCAGCTTCGAGGAATTGAGAGACTTGGAAGTTATCTGGATAAATATTTTGTAGTATGAACTGGTTGCCTTTTAAGTCTTCTATCTCTATTCTGCCATTAGGCGAATGGTCTATTTGGTTGAACGGCTTAACAAGTTTTACGCCTGTAAGTGCCAATGGATAAGCCATGTAACTTTCAGGGTTGCTGGTAATAATACTAAGATTATCACATTCATAGTTTCGGAAATGGAATTTTGTATTAGCTACATCTTCAATCTCTGGTTTACTATCTAATCGGAACACAAGATTATTGTCAATCTTAAGGAGTTGTCCACGCATTTTCTTTACAATCTGATCATTAGGTGATAAGGTAGGAGAAAAATCAATATAGTTAGGATCATCTACTAAGATTCCAGCCTTACCATCAAAGAGCCACTTTTGTGCTCGTGTTTTCTTAATCCAGTTTACAAAAATACTATCGTTATCATTTGGTACTAAGTCGTAGAACTTACCAATTTCTCCATGTCGTAATGCAGAAATACCTTTCTTGGTCCCGCTCACTGGTCGCACGTAGAAATCAAAGTTGGTCTGCAATGCTCCGCTCCAAGGCTGATCGTCGGAAGTACGCATAAACTTTATGGCGAAGTGATGTTTCCCTTCCGTTAGATTTTTCGCCTTAAACTGGATGCCCTCGGGCATGGTGTAATAATTAATAGGTTCGTTTTCGTCAATACATGTTTGTATATAAGTATCGGCGTACGGACTGTCTTTCTCACCAAAGAAGAATGTAGAGCCACTCATTAATGGGGTAAACGTTATATTATCTTGAGAGGTTTCAATCCCATCAAAGAAACGTCCTGGCTGTATATACCAAGGTGCTTCTATATTTTCTCCTTGTGTGACAAAAATATTATCTATTAGAATACGCCAATTACTTCCATATCCTAATTTATCTGTAAAACGTATTCTAAATCTAAAAGGTTCTCCATAGTAAGGTGAATCAAAAGATAACATTGGAGTGACGTCAGTGTCATCGAAAATGAGTGGTTTTGAAAGCCAATCTTTTCCATCATTATTTGTTACTTCGACAAACCAAGCCTCACTACTTTTGCTAATGGTTCTGTCCATCCCTGAATGACCAAAACAAAAAGCGACAGAAGCTCCACGAATGGTGTCAAGAAGTTCAAGATACGATGGCTTGTTGTTATGCGTACCCGCAAGTATTTCTGCAGCACGCTTCCCTTGTGGGATACCATTGATTGCAGAATCAGTAATTCTGGCATTATGGAATCTCCAACGTTTTCCATTAATTGTGATAACTTGGTCACCAAAATCTGTTGTTCCCGTGTTCTCAAAATCACAAGTATAAGCTGGTCTTGGAGCAATAGTACCAGTGTCTTGTGAATAGATTGCTTGTACATTCACAGAAAGTACGGCAATGGCAAGTAGAATATTTTTTCTCATAATGTAATTATTTCTATCTCTATTCCTTTAAGAAGCAGAGGAATGAGATAATTAGTATGTAAATTGGTTATAGATTTCTTTGTTCTTCTCTTTATTTTTTCATGGGTGAAAACTTCGGTATTAGTTTAAAATTTAAGTGTTGCCATGGTATTAAAGGTTGACAACGTTCGGCTTTTAAGCTTCTTCAGCTATTTTATGTTCCATAACGTAACTATTTAGTTATAAGGATGTATAGGTGTCTCATATACTTCTCCCATAGAACTTAGTCATTGTTGTCTTACAATATAGTAATAATGACAATGCCCTCTTGTTGTCTTCTTTTATTAAAGTGCCTGTGCCCAGCACGCATGGTACTATATTGGTAATAAACATGCATACTGAGGCTCAGCACAATGTATGATTACGTGGAGATGGAATCTACTTATGGTCAGAAAAGAGCTCTGTTACTCAAAACAAAATTCTTTTGGTTAATAGACTCTATCTCCAAGTTTAACACTAATGATAGTTCCGATATAACATATCCCATGTTTTCATGTAGAAAGTCATTTCTAATTTTGCTCTGTATAGAGCGAAGGGGGGAACCATTATCCTCATTAATTCCAACAATAGCTTTTTTAAAGCTGGGTGTTTTAACCAACTATTATGCTCCGTGGAAGAGATATTCTTGCTGGATGTCTTGCGTCATCAGCGTAAAGAGTTTCTCTTGGAGACGGTCGGCAAGGTCGAGTGCACTGTTAAGAATCTTGTCAGAGAAAGCCTGCAACATATCCTTTGCATGAAGAGGTTGTGTTTTATAGATGCGAAGGTATTCCTCTTCCATCTCACGTTGACGCTGGTCGGTCTCAGCTTCAAACTTTGCATACGCCTCCTTGATGATAGGAGCATATTTGTTATAGTTAGTCATACCCAATACCATCACCTTACGGAACTTCCAGTAAGCAGAGTCAGCACTTGACTCATCATTACCCTTTGTGTAAGCCTCTGGATAGGACGTGATGCCCTGATAGAGTGGTAGGAACACACCGAGGTCAGCCATACCCATAGCAACATAATTCACACAACCTATAGCTTGTGGCAGTTCAGGGCGTACCTGTATGAGGTGGGTCTGAGTGGTACGGAAGATAGAAACTGGGCGGTAAGGTTCCTTAGGATTGCTATTTAGGTAAGGGTCGTGCTCTGTATTGTCGTAGTGGAAGCGGAAGGCCGTGCGGAGTTCGGTCAGTGTGACCTTATGAGCAGCCTTAGCAAAGACAGGGAAGGTGTTCTTTGTTACGTCATTCTTGATTTCTGGAGAGAATAACTGCTGCAAGCCCCATACACGTGGGTAGTTATAGGTGGTGTCGAGTTCGATATCACGTGCGTAAGTCTCATGGAAGTCGAAGGCACCATGTGCTGGGTTGTAGAGTCCGTGCTTCTCTGCAAACTCAATTAAGTCGGCTGATGCGAGGTAATTCTCCTTGTCGTTAGGATCGTAAGTGCGGAAACGACTTTGGTTACCAGTTACGAAATACTTATCCTTTGGCATACGGCAAGCCAACCAACGATGACCGCAAGCTGTCTCCAAGTACCATATTTCCTTGCTATCTACGAAGCCAATACCGAAACCTTCAGCGATACCATATTTCTCGATGAGCATACCCAAACGCTCAACACCTTCACGTGCGGTGTGGACGTAAGGTAGGGTAATGTTGAAGACAGAGTTCTCTGCCACACCATTCTCTACCAATGGGTCGTGTTTCAATACCTCGTCATTGCTAAAGATACTCTCCGTGGCACTCATGCCGACACCTGCTGTGTTGAAACCAGCACTGCCCCAATGGCCGTGAAGATTATACGGAGAAAGGGCAGAATAGCCCAAAGCCTTCTCTGGAAGTTCGCAACGGAAAGGGCTATCCTTTGCAACGAACTCACGTGGACCATTGTCTGTAGCCTCAAAAATCTCGTAGTTCTTTGCTTCCATAGCGTCCCAGTCCTCTGAACGCGCTACTATCATTGATCCATCGGCAGTCTGATCTTGACCAACGATGATGGTTGTACACTCTGAAGGAAGTTTGTGTTCTGTTTGCATTTTGTTTGTTTTCATAAGCTTTAAAGTCTTGTTTTTGCTGTTAATTATTGATGACAAAAATAGCAAATATTTGCGATAGTAGGGTTAGAATTAAAGAAAAAAAAATATAAAATGGTGTCGATAAAGTTGCAAAATACCCATATATAATTATTGCTACATAGTCTTTTATACAGTTTAAGGTTGGAATATAAAGGGAAAAGTGTTATTTTTGCAGAGTGTGGTATATAATAATAGTGTTTACTGATAGGCAATAAAAACGTGATTATGAAGAAAGTTAAGTTCCTTTTCTTTTTGTTGAGTCTTTGCATGATACTTCTATCTTGTACTGATAAGAAACCTGTTAGTCAGGTGCAGGAGTCGTCTGTACAGCAGGAAGATAGTTTGTTTGTAAAGAAGGTTGATAGTGTTAAGGTTGTGAAGAAGAAGCCTCTCACGTATAAGATTCTTGTTCCTTTTAATTATCGTTTATGTAATCCAGATACGATAATCAACCGAAATTGGGTTGAACTCTATAAAGATGGGAAGGATTATTATGTTGGTAAAGCTCGGTATAGTATTGAGATGCGAGAGGATGCGTGCTCAAGTACCATTCCAACATATCTATCAGAAAAACGAAACACGATATTGTTTGTCAATCAGTTGCCAATAAAGAAGGGGAAAGTTAAGATTGCTGATGTTGCATTTTCAGATAGTACTTATCTGGAACCAGGCTCTGTAAGGAATTTTACTTTTGCTGGGAAGCATTACAAGTTAGAGGCAAAGGCGCAGGGAGAAAGTCAATTAAAGAACTATACATTATTGCTGAATGGCGAACGAGTCGTTAGAGAGGCAAGGGTCGATGGTGCAAGTTTTGCACTTCTGTTTGCTGGTGACTTGGATGGAGATGGGAAGTTAGACCTCGTTCTTTCCTTACCTACAGATTATGAGGAGCTCCGTGTTGCCTTGTTCTTATCATCTTGTGCGCCCCCTGGTTTGCAAATGGGTAAAGCCGCAGAGATAGAGGATGACTTCAGTTGTTAAGCCCTTTCTGTTTTTTATTCGTTGTAGAATGGATATTAGATAAAAAGTGCTATATTTGTAACGTGTTTGAAACAGAGATAAAAAGATATGATGAGTTGGTAGCAGAGTATCAAGAAAAGATAGTGCTGCCAATGGGAAAGAAGGCGTTTAGAGAGTATTCTGAAATCCTTTTTTCCTGCCATAGCTGTGGTATAGAAGGGTCTTCTTTCTCAGTGGATGATACACGTTGTCTGTTTGAAGAGCAGTTAGGTTATCATCCAGTTGGTAAGTCATTGCTGGAGTGTCAGGAGATGGCAGACCACTTTGCAGCATACGAATGGATGCATAATCATTTAGATCACCCTTTTGATGTCGAACTAATGAAGACTATCAATAGGTTGGTAACACTTCGTACACTTCCTTATAAGCAGGCAGATGCTGTACCTGGGGAGTTTACAATGGTGGATATGGCAGCTGGTGATACGGTTTTTGGCGAACATGAAGGATTGGTAGCACAGGTGCCACGACTGATGTCTTCAACAGCAGGGATGATGAAGCGTGGAGAACTTCACCCTATGGTGCTTTCTGCTCGGTTCCATGGTTTCTTCGAATACTTACACCCTTTCCGTGATGGGAATGGGAGAACAGGCAGGCTGTTGTCCAACTTCATCTTGCTACGTCATGGTTATCCTGAATTGATTATCCAGAAAGAAGATCGCCAAGAGTATATTGCTGCTTTGCGAACCATACGAACGGAAGGGACGGATGAACACCTAATTGCGTTCTTCTTTAAGGCAGCTACAAAGCAAATGGAAAATGCTTTGGCGCAGAAAAAGCAGAATAGTCGTACAATGTTCTTCTTTTAGTGATCTACTTTCTTTTATACTTAGTGTGCAAAGTGTGCTTTTATTTATAAATAATACCGTTTTAATTATTTACAAGCAACTTGTTTACTCGTCTACTCGTTAACTTGTCAACTATAAAAAGATATGCTTCAGGAAAGTCCAATACAACTCTTACAACGTCAGCGTTTACTGCTTCAAATGGAGTATTATGCCGAGAAAGAAGCCTTTAGAAAGCAGACTGAGGCTGCTGGTATGCAGCGGAAAGTGAAGCGAGGTGACGCTTGGTTCCCATTAAGAGTGGGAAAACGGTTTTATAATGGACTCAACCAACTGTGTGTTGAGGTGTTTCGTACACAGGATGGGGATATCGAACATAACTTTGAAAGTGGTCGTCCGCTCCTTTTCTTTAAGTTTGTTGAGACGGAGAAGGGGACTCCTAATAAGTCTGCTCAGCTGAAATACTATGGTTTTACAGGTATGGTATCTTATGTAGAGTGCGACAGAATGGTTGTTGCTGTCCCTGACTCAGCTCCGTTGTTAGACCTTCAATCAGCTTCCGAGCAGATTGGATGTCAATTAGGTTTTGATGAAACGAGCTATCAAATGATGTTTGATGCGTTAGACCATACCATGAAAGCAAAGGGAAATAGATTGGCTCATCTTCGTGACTTGTTTTATTCACGACAAAAGGTAGAGAAGTTCTCCTTTGCTCCTATTCGATTACCTTGGCTGAATCCAACACAAGAAAAGGCTGTCAACGAGGTGTTATGGGCAAAGGATGTGGCGGTAGTTCATGGTCCACCGGGAACAGGTAAGACGACAACATTGGTCGAAGCGATCAACGAAACACTGATGCGAGAGAGTCAGGTGATGGTTTGTGCGCAGAGTAATATGGCTGTTGACTGGATTTGTGAGAAGCTTGTCGACCGTGGTATTAATGTTCTTCGCATTGGCAATCCTACCCGAGTGAATGATAAGATGTTAGGTTTCACATACGAACGAAAGTTTGAAGCGCATCCTGATTATCCTCAATTATGGTCGATTCGGAAGGCTATTCGTGAATTGAGAAACAATAGAAAGAAAGGTTCTGAAAGCTATCATCAGAAGATGGATAGACTGAAGAGCCGTGCTACTGAGCTTGAAATACGTATTAATGCAGAACTGTTTGGAGAGGCACGTGTCGTTGCTTCCACCCTCGTTGGTGCAAACAGTAGGATAATGGAAGGTCAGAAGTTTACGACTTTATTCATCGATGAGGCTGCACAAGCCCTTGAAGCAGCTTGCTGGATAGCCATTCGTAGAGCGTCAAGAGTCATCTTTGCGGGTGATCATTGTCAACTTCCACCGACTGTAAAAAGCATTGCTGCCCTGCGTGGAGGCTTAGGTAAGACCTTGATGGAACGAATTGTAGAGAACAAACCAGAGGTAGTTACACTCCTGAAGGTGCAGTATCGAATGAACGAAGAGATTATGCGCTTCTCATCCGATTGGTTCTATGGTGGACAGGTAGAAACTGCTCCGCAGATAAAATATCGTGGCATCCTTGATTATGACAATCCGATGGTATGGGTTGATACGTCCGATGAAGCTGTCGTTGCATCGTATGATTTAACGGAAAGTGAGGCTAATTCAGGTCCTTCTCAGTCAAATAACGAAAAGGAAAACGCCTTCCATGAGCAGTTTGTTGGTTCTTCTTTTGGACGTATTAATAAAGGAGAAGCAGAGCTAACACTCAAGACTTTAAAAGATTACTTCACAAAGATAGGAAAGCAACGTGTGTTAGATGAGCGAATAGATGTGGGCGTTATCTCCCCTTATCGTGCTCAAGTGCAGTATCTTCGCAGTCTGATTAAGAAGCGGGAGTTCTTTAAGCCCTATCGAAGTCTTATCAGTGTGAACACCGTTGACGGCTTCCAAGGACAGGAACGTGACGTGATTCTCATTTCTCTTGTGCGTTCCAACGATGATGGTCAGATAGGTTTCTTGCGTGATTTACGCCGTATGAACGTTGCTATAACACGTGCCAGAATGAAGCTAATCATCCTTGGTAATGCCCAAACAATGACCCAACACAAATTCTATAAGAAGCTGTGGGAAAGTCTTCCGCAGTCCTAACAGTTATTAGGTTTGTTAGCCCAATTGGTCTTATTTGGCTAATTGGGCTAATTCTTTATAACCCCAATCCTAAAATATTTTTTATTTAATTACACACTGAAAAGTGGATTTATATCAATTTTTTATTTACTTTTGTGTCATAAAAGGAAATCTACTATGTTACAACGAGATTATTTTATTCGTTTGATAGAGGAATTCAATGCTGCTATTTCGCACTTTCTAACAAAGAAAGACGATGACTTGAAGCGAGATAAGGACTTGAAAGACCTTTACAGACAGTATGTTGGAGAGTATGACGTCTTACGTAATCTCTCTGTAGACGAGTTGTTGAAATACGCTAAGGAGCAGTGGGATGAGACTGAGCGAATAGATAAAATCAATATGGTTGCAGAGTTGCTACATGCTGAAGCAAACTGTAAAGGGCAACCTTTGCGCCAAATGCTGTTGGAAAAGGCATACGTTTTATTCGACTATGTTGAGGCGAATGGCTCTACATTCTCTATCGACCGTCGTCAAAAGATGGAGGCTATGCGACAAGAGTTAGGTAACGCACTCTCGCAGACAAATTAATGTCAGAGAGTGAAAAAATAAAGTAAAAGCTTTTATTAGGTCATAATATCAGGCTAAACCTAAACCAAATCATTATGCTTGAGAAGAACATTAGAGAACAGATTATCGAATTGATACACCAGCAGGTGGTACCTGCTGTGGGGTGTACAGAACCAATGGCGGTGGCATTATGTACTGCACGTGCCACGGAGTTATTAGGTAGAAGACCAGAGCATATTAGCGTGTTGCTCTCTGCTAATATTCTGAAGAATGCGATGGGAGTCGGTATTCCTGGCACGGGAATGATAGGATTGCCTATTGCCATTGCCCTCGGTGCTTTGGTGGGTAAGTCAGAGTATCAGTTGGAGGTTATCAAAAACCTCACACCTGACACCTTAGAAGCTGGTAAGACATTTATCAGTGAGAATCGTATTGACGTCAAGTTAAAGGAAGGTATCACTGAGAAACTATACATCGAAATCACTTGTGAGGCTGAGGGACATCGTGCCACAGCTATTATCTCTTGTGCTCATACGAATATTGTCTTTGAAGAGAAAGACGGGAATGTACAGCTTGATAATATGCAACCCAGCAATGCTACGGAAGAGAAAGCACCGCTTTGTCTGAGTCTGAAGAGGGTTTGGGAGTTTGCAACGACCTCCCCTGTCGAAGAAATAGACTTTATCCTTGAGGCGAAGCGATATAACCTCCGTGCTGCTGCTGAGGCTTTGAAAGGAAATTATGGACATTGTTTGGGTAAGATAATGGACCGTCCTTTGAGTCGTGGAATCTTTGGTAATAGCATCTTCTCGCACGTTATTGCGAAGACCGCTTCAGCCTGCGATGCTCGTATGGGTGGCGCTTTGATTCCAGTGATGAGCAACAGTGGTTCTGGTAATCAGGGTATCTGTGCAACGAACCCAGTAGCCGTTTTTGCCAAGGAGAATGAGAATACACGTGAAGAACTTATCCGTGCACTTATCTTAAGTCACCTCACTGCCATTTACATCAAGCAGAGTCTCGGTGCACTGTCAGCCCTTTGCGGTTGTGTGGTGGCGAGTATTGGTTCCAGTTGTGGTATCACATATCTGATGGGAGGTGATTATGTCAATATTTGTCATTCAGTAAAGAACATGATAGCCAACCTTACGGGTATGATTTGCGATGGTGCGAAGCCAAGTTGTTCACTGAAGATATCATCGGGCGTATCGACTGCCATCCTCTCTGCCACGCTCTCTATGGAGGGCAAACATGTGACGGCTGCAGAGGGAATCATCGATGAAGACGTTGATAAGTCTATCCGAAACCTAACAAGCATAGGGAAGGAAGCGATGTGCAACACCGACGATATGGTGCTTAACATCATGACTCATAAGTGTAATTAGAAGGTTGTTATACCCTAACTCAGCTTTTTTTTTGAATTATTTTCATGAAAAGAAATATTTTTTGTCGTGAAAATAAATATTTATCTTCATGAAAAGAATTTCTTTTTTTCATGAAGATAAATTGTTTTTAGCCATTTAGTATTATTGGAAGGATGTCGTTTCATCCTATGCTCGCTCGTAGGTTATAATCGTATTTACATACTTTTCTACCTTTGTTACACGTATATTCTCTGGGAGTTTTGGTGCTTCGATACCTTCGTTAACCGTGAAAGGAGCCGATTCTATGCGTATCTCGTCCCATAGTCCTGCATCCAAAAAACTCTGTAAGGTTTTTGCACCACCTTCCACAATGAGACTTTGCTTCTTTTCAGCATAGAGATGCGACAGCACTTCAGTAGGTGTTGCGTATTCTCCTGCTTTTGTCGGTTGACTTGTCAATACCAACTTTTCTGGACTTGGGCCGCTCCATTCTCTCACCATCAGCTGTGGTTGTTCTAGTTCTTCCGTTGTTTTCCCAACGAGTATCGCATCATTCTCCGCCCTCATCTTATGTACTAACATCTTTGTAAAGGGTGTAGAGATAATCAATGGCTGATAATCTTTACCCGGCAAGTTGCCAATGTAAGCCACAGAAGGTTTTTTAGTACAAGTAGTTACACCATCTTTACTACCATTTATAATACTCGCATCATCAGAGGAATCTCGGTGATTACTCCCCTCCCTATGGGGGAGGGGTAAGGGGGAGGGGCCAGTTGTTGTGTTGAATGGCGTGTTGGTTAGTCTACTTTCTGTTTCTGCCCACTTCAATATCACATAAGGTCGTTTATGTGTGTTATAAGTAATAAACCGTTTGTTCAGTTCTAAGCACTCTTTCTCCAATACACCCACGGTCACTTCTATCCCAGCTTCGCGAATCTTCTTTACTCCACGTCCTTGCACTTCGGCAAAAGGATCGATGCAACCACACACAACACGGCGCACACCCTTACTGATAATCAAGTCGGCACAAGGAGGTGTCTTTCCATGATGAGAGCAAGGCTCAAGACTGACATACACCGTTGCTTCACGTAGCAAAGCCTCGTCCTCTTTCCTTACAGATGCAAAAGCGTTCACCTCTGCGTGTCCTTTGCCACAGCGTACGTGGTAACCCTCACCGATAATCCTGCCCTCCTTGCTCACAATAACCGCACCAACCATTGGGTTAGGCTTGGCAAGCTGTTGTCCATTACGAGCTAATTGCAGGCAGCGACGCATATATTTTTCGTCAGTTTTTTCTTGTTTCATTTCATTAAAATTCCTATCTTTGCAGCTATGACATACCAAGATTTATGGCACAGACTCACTCCTTTATATGATGAAGGTGAGGCACAAGCTATCGTTCGGCTTGTGTTAGAGGTGCAGTTTGGCATTACGCTGACCGATATATATACGGGCAAAGTTAATGAATTATCCCGAGAAGCGGAGGAGGAATTAGAGAAAATCATCCTTCGTTTGGAGCGTTCGGAGCCTGTACAATATGTTTTAGGACGTGAAACCTTTTGTGGGCGCACATTTCATGTGGCTCCGGGCGTATTGATTCCACGTCCAGAGACTGAGGTGCTATGCCGTTGGGTAGAGGAAGACTATAACCGACCTTATTGCGCTTTGCAACCTCCTATGCCTCTACAGGTCTTAGATGTTGGAACAGGTAGTGGCTGTATTGCTGTTACATTGGCTGCCGACCTACGCAACTCGGCGGTTACAGCGTGGGATATATCGGGTGATGCACTACTTATTGCACGTGAGAATGTACATCAATGGCAGGTTCGTGTTGAACTAAAGATGGAGGATGCGCTTCATCCTTCAGCAGCAGCTATGCAGCAGCAATTTGATATTATAGTGAGTAATCCACCTTACATCTGCGACAAAGAACGGACAGCGATGGAGGGGAATGTGCTTGCGTATGAACCTGAAACGGCTCTTTTTGTTCCTGATGATGACCCACTACGCTTCTATCGGGCAATCGCTGAGTATGGCGTGCAGGCTTTGTCAGCTGATGGTGCACTTTATTTCGAGACCAACCCATTATATATTGATAATGTAAAGCAGATGTTAAGCGAATTGGGTTATAAGCAGATAAAACTGCGAGAAGACCAGTTTGGTAAGCTCCGATTCACGAAAGCCATCCTACCATGATACAGAAACGACCTATATTAGAGCCGCAAGCCCTGAAGAAACTTGCCGATTTATGTGCGAAAGGCGAACATTGCTCTGGTGAGATGTTAGAGAAGATGCGCAAATGGGGACTATCAGAAGATGCGCAAGCACGTATTATGGAGAAGTTAATAACGCTGCATTACGTTGATGATAGCCGTTATACGGAGTCTTTCGTACATGACAAAATCCGCTATAACAAATGGGGACGACGGAAGATTGAACAAGCTCTGTGGATGAAAAAGGTCGATAATGCAATTTCTTCGCCTATCCTCGATGCCGTGGAAGATGAAGAATATCTTGAAGTATTAAGACCATTATTGGCAAGTAAGTATCCTACCATCAAGGCCGAGAGTGATTACGAACGTTCAATGAAGTTGATTAAGTTTGCCATGGGACGTGGCTTCACGATGGATTTAATACACCGGTGCATAGATGAAGGTGTAGTCACAGCTGATGATGAGATTGATTTTGTAGAGGATGAAGCCGACGATTAGCTTACTTGCTCGTCTGATAGACACCCTTGCACCACGTTCATGTACCATTTGTGGTAGTCGCCTGACTGTTACGGAAGAGGTGATGTGCGCTTGTTGTAACCAATGTCTTCCTCGTACGGGTTATTCTAAGTCTGCTTTTGACAACAGACTTTCACGCCTTTTTTGGGGACGAATTCCCATTGAGAAGGGTGCAGCCTTATTTTTCTATAAAGCCCATTCTGACACTAGTCGTTTGCTTTATCAACTGAAGTATGGTGGTCATCCTGAACTTGGTGAGCGTCTGGGACAAATTGTTGCAGCAGAGTTTGCACAGGATGGCTTCTTCGATGGAATCACAGCTGTGCTTCCCGTGCCACTTGCTCGGCAGCGTGAGAGAGAACGAGGGTATAATCAAAGTGTGGAAATAGCACGTGGCGTCTGTGAGGAAACGGGTCTGCCCCTTTTACTTAATGCTTTGGAGCGTATAACCTTCCATGGTAGTCAGACGCAGAAAGATCGTTGGGAACGCAATGAAAATGTAGATAAAGCCTTTCACTTGCTTGATGCTTCCGCCGTAAGCAATCAACATATCTTACTCATTGATGATGTCATCACCTCAGGTGCCACCCTTGTTGCTGTTGCCAAAGAAGTACTCAAGGGGAACAATGTTAAGGTCAGTGTCCTCTCATTGGGCTTTGCGAATAATGGTTAACTATTCAATTAGCAAAGAGATTGCATTTGAAGATACAATCCATTTATTAGTGGGACATCGCTTGTAATCGTGGTTTAGAATTCTTTTTCCCTTACAAGCAGATTCTGTTTCTACCTTGTTTTATTTGATGTTAAGTATCCGCACGCATGGTGTTTATCAATAGCTCTACTTATACTAAGGATAAGCTCATTGTTTGTTGGACGTGAGCGGGTTTGTTGGCAATGAAAAGTTCAATTGTAAGACACAAATGACAAAACCAAACGAAAAGTTTAATAAGTACCATCATTATTGTTTGCGGCATAGTTGCAGCGGATGATTTTACCTGTTATTTTTTTATTTTTATAAATTTTTATTACCTTTGCAAAAGATATATTGTATCAATTATACCTAAATAAGTTGGTCTTGTGGCCATCTAAAAACCGAATAGATTACCTAACAAAAACGTTGTCCAATGTGGATGTACGTATTAAATCTTTTTGATGTTATAAGCAGTCGGAGCTATGCAATTAAGTCTTGAATGGATTTACCCTCAACTACTTTGTACTGTTAATAAAAGAAAAGCATTTTACTGAACGAAAGTTGAGTATGTAAATAAGACGCTGACATGACATAGATACATATTGATAGCACTTAAAGACATCCTAAGATTTGAAAAGCTCTGTCCTCTGAATTAAACAAATAACAAATAATAAATTCTTAAAACTAAAAACTAAGTCTGAATGAGTAACATGAGAAATGGTCTGTATTTGACTGCATTCCTGTTATGTCTTCATCTAAGCATGGACGCTCATGATGTTGCTGGTAATAAGAAGAACGCAACATCGAATGATGCCATGGCTATTTTGAGACAAAAAATGGAAATTCAGTTTCTGTTTCGTCAACCCAGATTTCGCAAAAGGCGCAAGATGCTGGCGAAAAGAAGAAAGTTGTCGGAGTTGTGAAGGATGAGAATGGTGAGCCGGTAATCGGTGCAACGATTCGTCTGAAAGGAACCCAAGGAGGCGCTGTGACTGACATAGATGGTCAGTTTACGCTGATGGCAGAAGAAGGTGCTGAACTTGAAATCTCTTACATTGGCTACACAACAAAGATGGTGCGTATTGGTAAAGCTGATAAATACGATATCATTCTTTCTATGGGTAGTGCCAAGGAGTTGAACGAGGTTGTAGTGACCGCTCTTGGTATAAAGCGTGAGCAAAAGGCATTGAGTTATAACGTACAGCAGGTGAATAGTGATGCGTTAGGAACAAATAAGGATGCTAACTTCATCAATTCTCTTAGTGGAAAGGTTGCTGGTGTGAATATCAATGCTAGTTCATCTGGTGCCGGTGGAGCTTCAAAGGTTGTTATGCGTGGTACACGTAGTATTGAGCAGTCAAGTAATGTTTTGTATGTTATTGATGGCGTACCAATGTTCAATCTCGGTGGTGGCGGCGATTCTTCCTTTGGATCTAATGGTACGACAGAGGCAATCGCTGATATCAACCCTGAAGACATTGAGAGTATGTCAGTCTTGACAGGTGCAGCTGCCGCAGCTCTTTATGGTAACCGTGCGTCTAATGGTGCGATTGTCATCACGACAAAGAAAGGAAAGGTTGGACATACAGAGTTTACTGTTAGTCAGAGCACAGAACTATCTTCTGCTTTCCGTTTGCCAGAGTTTCAGAATCGTTATGGAACGGGTAGTAGCCTGCGTGATGCTGGTGGTGATAGCTATAGCTGGGGACGTCGGTTGAATAATGCCAATTTCATGGGTTATGATCCTAAAAAAGATTATCTCAAGACAGGTATCATGACTACTGAGACTTTCACCCTTTCAACAGGTTCGGAAAAGAATCAGAGTTATTTCTCTGCAAGTGCATTGAATTCAGGCGGTATTATTCCTAACAATGGTTATAATCGTTATAACTTTACGTTTCGCAATACATCTAGTATGCTGGGCGACAAGTTATTGTTAGATGTTGGCGCAAGTTATATCATCCAGAATGATCGCAATATGACCAACCAGGGAGTTTATGCCAATCCATTGGTGACAGCTTACCTCTATCCACGTGGTAATGACTACAACGACATGGCTATGTTTGAATATTTCGATACGACACGTGATATTTACACACAGAATTGGAATAACCTTATTAGTGAGTTTGTTGGTCAGAACCCTTATTGGATTAACTATCGTAACATTCGTACCAATAAAAAGTATCGTTATATGATGAATGCTGGTCTTACTTATAAGGTAACAGATTGGTTGAATGTTGTTGGTCGCATCCGTATAGACAATGCAACAAATACTTTCGAGAAGAAGTATTATGCTAGTACTAACACAACGATAGCAGGTGCTAATGGTCAGTATGCAAAGATGAAGACTGATGACAAGCAGGTGTATGGTGATGTTATGTTGAATATCAATAAGCACTTCTTAGAGAATAAGTTGTCGTTTGTAGCTAATGTCGGTGCAAGTCTCTCTGATATCAAGCAGGACCAGACTGGTCTTGATGGTCCGATAGCTGATAACCTGATTCCAAATGTATTCAATGAATATCAGGTTGATGCGGCTCGTGAGAAGCGTTTGCCAAATGGTTATCATGAGCAGACGAAGTCACTTCTTGGTAGTTTAGAGTTTGGATGGAAGAGCCAGCTGTATCTGACGGTTACTGGACGTAATGACTGGCCTTCAATGTTGGCAGGTCCTCACTCTAACAAGAGCTCATTCTTCTACCCTTCTGTTGGTGGATCATGGATTATTTCAGAGTCAGTGAAGATGCCACAGGCTATCAACTATCTGAAGGTACGTGGTTCGTTTGCTTCTGTAGGTATCCCATTCCTTCGCAATATTGCAAATCCAAAGTATGAGTGGGATAACACAACAAAGCAGTGGAAGAGTCAGACTATCTATCCTATCTATGACTTGAAACCAGAGACAACAAACTCTTGGGAAATTGGTTTACAAGCTCGTTTCCTCAAGCACTTCAACTTGGATGCAACACTTTATTGGACAAAGACTTTCAACCAGACATTCAACCCTGATATTTCGGTATCATCTGGTTATTCTGCACTTTATATCCAGACTGGTAATGTGTCAAACAATGGTCTTGAGGTAGCTTTGGGTTACAGCAACAATTGGGGCGGCTTTGGATGGTCAAGTAACTATACTTTGAGTTCTAATCGCAACCGTATCAATGAGTTGGTTCGTAACTACGTTCACCCAGAAACAGGTACTGTTATCAATAAAGACCGTCTTGATGTAGGAGGATTAGGCAATGCACACTTCATTTTAAAGGAAGGCGGCACTTTAGGTGACCTCTATTCTTTGACTGATTTGATGCGTGACGATAAGGGACGTGTTTATATCGATAAGAATGGTAAGGTATATCGTAATAATAATGTAGGCGATGTGAAGTTGGGTTCAGTATTCCCTAAGGCAAACATGGCATGGCGCAATGATTTCTCTTATAAGGGCTTTAACCTTAGTGTGATGGTAAGTGCACGTTTCGGTGGTATTGTTTACTCTGCAACGCAGGCAGCACTCGATCTTTACGGAGTATCAGAAGCAAGTGCAAAGGTACGTGATAAGGGATATATGGAGGTAAATGGCAATGACCATCTTAACCCAGAATCATGGTACTCAACAGTTGGTGGAAGTGATGGTATCCCACAGTTCTATACCTATAGTGCAACGAATGTTCGTTTGCAGGAGGCTAGTCTTAGTTATACCTTCAAGAAGAATCACTTCTTCGGTCTTGGCGATTTGACCCTCTCTGTGACTGGTCGTAACTTATTAATGTTCTATTGTAAGGCTCCTTTCGATCCTGAGACAACAGCTACGACAGGCAACTATTATCAGGGTATTGATAAGTTTATGACACCAAGTACGAGAAATATTGGTTTCAACATCAAACTTAAATTCTAAATCAAAGTTATGAAACAGTTAAGAAATATCATATTGTCAACTATATCTGCGGGCTTGGTTGTGAGTCTGGTTGGATGTACCAATGGTTATGAGGAATATAACCAAGATCCATATGGTGTGTCAAAAAATGAAACAAAACGTGATGCTTACTCTTTGGGTGCAGCCATGGTGAACCTCCAGAGTTGGGTGGTTCCTACGGATGTCAATACCAATCAGTTTACAGAGTGTCTGTGTGGTGGCTCCTATGGTGGTTATCTCTCAGATTCTAATGCTGGTTTTTCAGGTAAGAACTTTGCGCAATATAGTCCAGAGAATGGTTGGAGCCGAGTATTGTTTAGAGACTTCCTTCCAAAACTCTTTATCTATTTCAATGAGGTGAAGAGTGCTACGGATGAACCTGTCCCATTGGCTGTAGCACAGATTATAAAGGTTGCTGGTATCCATCGTGTTACCGATGCTTATGGTCCGATACCTTATTCTAAAGTAGGACAGAATGGTGAAATCACTGCACCTTATGATTCTCAACAGGATGTTTATAAGCTGATGTTCAAGCAGCTTGATGAGGCGATTACCACACTGACAGCTAATCGCACATTGAACTTCTCGCCAAAGGCTGACAAGGTATATGGTGGTAATGTTGAGAAGTGGATTAAGTTTGGCAATTCTCTTCGTCTTCGTTTGGCTATTCGCATATCAAAGGCTGATCCAGCGTTGGCAAAACATGAGGCTGAGGCTTCGATTGCTAATGAAGTTGGTGTGATGACTTCCAATGATGATAATGCTTTCATGACTTTATCAAATACCAATCCTTTCCGAGTTGTGATGTATGAGTATAATGGTGGTGACTCACGTGTTGGCGCAGATATTACCACTTATATGAATGGTTATAACGACCCACGTCGTGATGTGATGTTCACAAAGTCAAGTTTTGCAAGCGGTACAAATGGTTATTATGGATTACGTTCTGGTATCCAGATTCCTGGTGCAGAGGTTGCTCATGCTTATAGTAACTATAATGTAAATACCGATAGCAAACTCATGTGGATGAATGCAGCTGAGGTAGCTTTCCTCCGTGCAGAAGGTGCTTTGAAGAACTGGAACATGGGCGGAACAGCTGGTGACTTCTATAAGACAGGTGTAGAACTATCGTTTGAACAGTGGGGCGCAAAGGGTGCAACAGCTTATTTGGCTGATAACAGCAGTACACCTGCAGTCTATACAGACCCTGCCGGACTCAACTCATACTCTGGATCGGTCTCAACGATTACAATTGCTTGGGATGATAGTAATAGTGAAGAGCAGAAGTTAGAACGTATTATCACTCAGAAATGGTTAGCTATGTTCCCTCTTGGCTTGGAAGCATGGGCTGACTATCGTCGTACAGGTTTCCCTAAGTTGATGCCTGTGAAGGTAAACAATAGTGGTGGTATAGTAAACAGCGAGCGTGGTGCACGTCGTTTGTCTTATCCACAGGAGGAACGCAGAGACAACACTGTAAACTACAATGCAGCTTTAGGTATGCTTGGTGGTGCAGATAATATGGCTACAGATGTTTGGTGGGCAAAGTAATGATTATCGATTAAAAAGAAAGAAAATGAAACATATCATTAAATATATAGCATATTCAACGCTCTGTGCAGTGGCTTTGCTTGTGTCAAGCTGTGATACAGATGTTGAACCTGTTAAAATCAATCAGTCAGGTATAGAGCATCAGAACCCTGAACTCTATAAGAATTACCTTGTTGGTATTCGTGCTTACAAAGCAAGCAATCATAAGGTTATGATGGCATGGTTTGATAATAGTCAGACCGTTCCGTTTACACAAGCGCAGCATATCAATGCCGTTCCTGATAGTGTTGACTATGTTGTACTGACGAATCCAGGAATGGTTACTGAACAGATGATGCAGGAAATAGCCGAGGTAAGAAGTCGGAAAGGAACGAAAGTTGTGTTTCAGATAAGTTTTGATGCGCTCAAAATGGCTTATGAAACACAGAAGAAAGCCTTTATGGCAAAGCCTGAGAATGCAAATAAGAAGTTCCGTGATTTCAATGGTTTCTTGGTTGATACGGTCAATACACAGTTACATTTTATTGACAAGTATAACTATGACGGAGTCATCATGGACTTCAATGCAAAGTTAACATATTATCTCACGGATGCTGAAAAGGCTGAGGCTATCGCTTTAGAGAATGATTTCTTAGGAATTTCTAAGGACTGGAAAGAGCGTCATAAGGATAAGGAATTGATTATGATGGGTCGTCCACAGCATGTTACAGATAAGAGCCTGTTTGCTCAAGCACGTTATCTCGTGATTCCAACACAGGACGAGAAGTCGGTGTCAGGAGTTGATTATTTGGTTCGCAGGGCTTTGGTAGAAGGTGTTCCAACAGATAAGTTCGTTGTGTTAGCAAATAATAAATCTATCGATGAGACCGATACCAAGACTGGCTACTGGGGTAAATCTTTGGCAATGTATGGTATTGCAAAGTATGTAGCGTCAGACCATACTGGCTATACTTGTGCTGGAATGGGGTTGTTGAGTGCGAATGTTGACTATTACAATGCCTCTTTCACTTACCCTAACTTACGTAAGGTAATCTCAATTATCAATCCAACCGTTAAAGAGTAAAAGGAAATGAAGAAGCTATTTAAATATGTTCCTGTACTGGTAGCAGCCCTATTGATGGGTGCATGCCAGAATAATGATGAAGCTGACTTTGTAAGTAGGGCGTTCATAGATGGAAAGACATTTACTAATGAGACCATCATCAAAGATGCAACTACTTTCGTGAAGTCTTTGAAACTCTCTACACCTCGCCCTGCAGAAAAGGAGATTAGGGCTACTTTTGTTGCTGCAAAGCAACTTGTTGATACCTATAATAAGGCTTATTATAGCAATGCAGTGTTGTTACCTGATACTTGTTATAAGTTCCTCGAGAGTGAAGTGAAGATCAATCAGGGTAGTGTAAAGAGTAATGAGGCCCAGATTGAGTTCTCTAAGCTCGATAAATTGGACCGCTCAACAATATACGTATTGCCTGTAACTGTAGAATGTAATGACATTGAAGTCCTACAGTCTGCAAAGAATTATTACTTTGTGTTCCGTGCAGGCGCACTTATCAATGTTGTTGCAGACATGAGCAAGAACTATCTACAGGTAGATTGGAAGACTCCAGACATGGTTACTGATATGCATCAGATTACTATGGAGGCCCTCATCTATCCACGTGAGTTCGGTAAGCTTATTTCTACTGTGATGGGTATTGAGGGCAAGTTCCTTATGCGTATTGGTGATGCAGGCTTCCCAGATAATCAGATTCAGATAGCAACAAGTAGTGGGAACTTCCCTGATGCAGATTCTAACAAGGGCCTGCAGACAAAGCGTTGGCAGCATGTGGCAATGACTTACAATGCGGATACACGTGAAGTGAAGGTTTATGTCAATGGACTTTTGCAGTCAGCAGGTACGCTTCGTATGGGTACGGTTACTATCAAGGGCGATTCACCTGATCGTATGTTCCTTATCGGAAAGTCTTATGATGATGCTCGCTGGTTTGAGGGTAATATGTCTGAAGTACGTGTTTGGAATGTTGTCCGTACACAAGAGGAGATAGCAGGACATATCTATGGTGTTGATCCGAAGACTCCTGGCTTGGTAGGCTATTGGAAGATGGACAACTCTAATAGTCCTAATATTGTAAAGGATGCTACTGGTAATGGTAATGATGCTAAGGCAAACAAACCTCTTTCTTGGCACAATGTTTCATTACCGGAGAAATAATCTATTAAACGCTTTTAATCAAAATGACATTTATGAATATCAATAATATAAAAACACTCGTACTCTCAATGCTCGGTATAGCTCTGGTCGTATCCTGCTCTGAGAGCATCGAAGTGCCTCTTGTTTCTGAAAGCGGTTACAAGACATTGGAAAATAATCTTGCTTTCATTACTGACAAGTATGGCTGTAGCAACCAAGATTCCCTTGTCTTTAATGAAAAAGGTTCTACTGATTTCTACGTGAATCTTGTTGAGGCAGCCAAGGCTAATGAGGAATACACGCTGTCTTATGATGCCAAAGCACTTGAGAATTACAACCAGGCACATGGTACAACCTTCGAAGCATTGCCTGAATCTCTTGTCAAGGTGAGTGGTACTGCTATGGTAAATGCGGGTGCAAAGCAGTCGTCTAAGGTGGCGGTCAGCTATACTACAGCTACCGATTTGAAGGAAAATGGAGTTTATGCTATCCCTTTGAGTGTAAAGGGTGCCAGCCAGACTTCAAAGGAAAAAGGCGAGTTTGTCCTTTTTGTACGCGATATTACTAAGATGCCAAACTGCCATAAGGACAATGGCTTGCAGGTAATCAGCTGTATGGAGGTCAACGACGCCAATCCGCTTCACAACCTCTGTTACACCTTGAAGGAATCAAAGAAATATGTTTTCGACCAAGTGATACTTTTCTCTGGTAACATCAATTACAATGCAGAGACAGGTGAAGTGTATAATTATAACAACGAGAATGTACAGCACTTACTCGATTACAAGGAAAAATATCTTAAGCCTTTGCAGGAAAAGGGTATGAAGGTTATCCTCGGTATCCTTGGAAACCATGATCGCTCGGGTGTGGCAAACCTTACTAAGGAGGGTGCAATCAAGTTTGCACAGGAGTTGAAAGCTGTTGTTGATGCTTATGAACTCGATGGTATATTCTTTGATGATGAGTATTCAAGTTATGGCAATTACCCAGGCTTCGCTTCTCCTTCTAATGAGGCAGCATCTCGTCTTTGTTATGAATGTAAGCGAATCATGCCTGACAAACTTATTGAGGTGTATGTCTATAGCCGTACGGGTAGCTTATCGTCAGTTGATGGTCATAAGCCGGGCGAATTTATCGACTATGCTTTGCAGGATTATGGACGCTATGGCGATCTGTCTAGCAACTATGAAGGATTGTTACCTAAGGGTATGATACAAGGTTCATCAGAGTTTGGACAGGGACGTATTATTTCTTTTAATACTGCAACTGCTATCAAGACTGATGGCTATGGCGGTACGATGGTTTTTGGTTTAACCCCACGGAATGGTTATGTGTCTCGTCTGAACAACATCACACGTGCCTTCTACGGAGAAGAGACTGTACTGACAGGTAGTTATGCAAAGGATTGGTAACATACTAAATATTTGAAATAATGAAACTTAAATATTTCTTTTCAGCCGTACTAACGGCATGTCTTGCTTTGGCTTTTACTGCCTGTAGCAATGAGGAAGATAGCCCAGAAGTAAAACCGGAACCTAAGGTTGAGACAGCTCTCACTTTCGATACCGATACAGTGAGTGTAGGTGTGGGCGAAACAACTACGTTCAATATCACTGCAGGTGGTGGTGAATACAAGGCTTTCAGTGAGAATCCAGATGTGGCAACGATGAACATTGATGGGAATAAGATAAGTGTTACTGCTGTAAAAAGTGGTTTTACGGGTATTGTTGTTTCTGATGCAGCTGGCAATTACAAGCGAGTGTTGGTCAAAGCTATGTATAAGACGTTATTGCTCGATAAGGATGAAGTCAACATGACTATCAAGGTTGGTCATACTGATGGCTATGCTCTGTTGACTATTACTGGTGGTAATGGTGGATATGAAGCAGTCAGCGACCATAATGATATTGTAGATATCTATTCTATTGAAAATGGCGTAATTACCATCAAAGCCCTCAGTAATGGTACGGCTATGATTACGATTACTGACAAGATGGGTGTCAGCAAGGTTGTGAAAGTGACTGTTACAACAACCGATATTCCTTATTCAGATGAGGAGAAGGCTGATATAATGGCTTCTACAAGTGAGACTATTGTCTTTGATAATACTCAATCAAGGGGGTATGGAAGCAAGTCAATAGGCGAAAAGGATGGTAAGCAGCTTGCACAATGGAACTATTACGATGGTATCTATATCAAGTGCTGGTTCAGTGGCGATCTTACAATAGGCATGAAGACTGATGGTAAGGTTGAAGTTAAATCCGATTATTGGGGCACTTCTGTAACTCAGTATGAAGGAGTTAATGTTGAAATACTCAAGGTTTCAGATACGCATGTATGGGGAATCATGTGGGTATTGAAGGACAACTACCTGCACTACGGTTATTTTGTTTTGCCAAAGGGGGAAGCTGAGGATTAATCCTTGAATTAATATGATTTTATTGAAGAAATAAAGATTAATAGTTCTCGGACTTATTTTTTATCGCAAAGAGGGATACATCTTTCTATAGGTGTATCCCTTTTTCTTTGCTGTAAATGAAAAGGGAAGGCTGTGACTCGTTATTTTCTTTTATCATATTTTTGTCCCTTAATCTCAGAAAAAATGCGTAAGTTTGCAATTAGTATATAACCATAAACTATCAAGATGGAAGATTTAAAGAAAGTCTTTGCAGGCAAACTGCTCGGAATTAAAGCTATTAAGTTGCAGCCTAACGACCCATTTACATGGGCAAGTGGTTGGAAGTCACCATTCTATTGTGATAATCGTAAGACGTTGTCGTTCCACGATGTGCGTTCGTTTGTGAAACTAGAGTTGGTGCATGCTATCCTTGAGAACTTCCCTGAGGCTACAGCTGTGGCAGGTGTTGCTACGGGTGCTATAGCACAGGGTATGCTTGTTGCTGATGAGTTGGCATTGCCATACGCATACGTTCGTCCGAAACCAAAGGATCATGGTATGAAGAACCAGATTGAGGGTGAACTGCCTGCAGGTTCGAAGGTTGTTGTTGTAGAAGACCTCATCTCTACTGGTGGTTCTTCCTTGAAGGCTGTTGCTGCACTTCGTGAAGCAGGTTTTGAGGTTGTGGGTATGGTTGCTTCTTATACCTATGGTTTCCCTGTTGCTGAAGAGGCATTCCGTGAGGCTGATGTGAAACTCGTGACACTCACGGATTATGAACATGTCGTAGAAAAAGCACTCGAGACAGGTTATATCAAAGAGTCTGAGGTTACTATGTTACACGACTGGCGTAAAGACCCAGCGAATTGGAAAAAGTAATCTTCTGACATCCCATTGGAAGTAAAGAACCTTTTTGCATAGGAAATGTTTGAAAAGGATTCGATGTAGCGGGCGCATAATTCGTGCGTCCCCGCCATCCGAAACATCCTTCTATAGCGAACAGTTCTCTTCTTTCCAATCCTCCTCTCTTTAACTTCGCAATAAAAATTATCAATGACAAAGTTTGAAAGTAGCGTAAAGCAAATTCCACATTCTCAACAAAGTGTTTACAACACGTTGAGTGATTTAAATAACGTACAGCGTCTGAAAGAACGTCTTCCGGAAGGTTCTATAGGTAACGATGAGATGGACAAGGTGAAAGAAAGATTACAGAATATCACCTTTGATCAAGACTCATTGTCTATGAATGTTGACCCAGTGGGCCAGATTTCTATGCGTATCATAGAACGTGAAGAACCAAAGACAATCAAGTTTAAAAGTGATAACTCTCCGTTGTCATTCAATTTTTGGATTCAGATACTTCCTGTCACGGAGATTTCTTCAAAGATGAAACTCACGATTGACGCTGATATTCCTTTCTTTGCAAAGGGCATGGTGTCAAAGCCTTTGCAAGAGGGCATTGAGAAGATTGCCGATGCACTGGCAATGATTCCGTTTGAATAATATCATTACATGTGGAAACTAAAATTATGATGAGACGTTGTGTTCAATCTGTTCTCTTACTGTTTCTCATCCTATTATCATCATGTGGTGATAGGGTGGACTATGAATACAGTAGCCGTCGTATCTTTTTTACTTTCCATAACGATACGCATCAAGACCCTATCCTTGCCTCTGCGCTCAACTCAATGTCGCCTGGAGTATATTGTATCATACGATATTCATACGTTAGTGGGCGTCATAGCTTCTCTTTTGAGAATAATCAAGGACTGCGGTCGGGCTCTCCTGTGTGGTTTGATGGTATCGATCTTAAACTGGAGAGTTGGAAGCATGTGGGACAGAACAACGGACTTATAGTCGGGTATGGTAATCTTGATGTTCCTGCTCCATTGTATGCATATGACCTACAATGTCCTAATTGCTTTCAGCCGAATGTACTTCCTTTGCGCTCTTATGAATTAAAATTAAGTGGTGATGGCTTTGCCTTTTGTACTAACTGCCATCGTAAGTATAACCTTAATACTGGGGGTAACATCGTGAGTGGCGAGGGGGGTAAGAAACTTATCCGTTATCGTGCTAATTGTACGGGACCAACTGGCGTTTTGGGCGTTAATTAATACTGTGACTTTTATTGTCACTTTCATGGTTGCACACGTGTTTTATATATGTGTGGTACGTTCACCTTCCATCGTAATTAACCCTTTAATCTATAGCCTGAAACGATGTTAAATAGCGAAGGAAATGCACTTTTTTGACTTAAACGATTTGTTGAAGCATAGAACACGTAGGAAGTTTATTGTCAAGCATTGGACGAAATGCAGGAGGCTGAGAAGCGTTTACGTTGGATTTGGTTTGTTCTCCCACGATTGAAAGGATTTGGTCACAGCTATCGGCCGTTGTGTTATGGTATTGTAGAAGCCAATGAATCACGTGTCTACTTGATTCATTCTTCTACTGAGCGAATGGCTGCGAGAGATTACGAATGACGTCTTGCAACATTCTGCTAAGGAAGTGAAAGAGGTGATGGGGCGTAGAATTGAAGCCTTAAAGTTCTGTCTCTTTATGACTCTCTTTGATGCTGTCGGCCCAAGTGATACCTTCGAAAAGATGCTCGAAACCTTCTTTGACGGAGCTCGAGATAGTCTGACCTTACAAAGGAGAGGAAATAAGGGTTGGAGCTCTTCTACCTCTAATAATCAGTCTGCTTAAGAGAATAGCCTAATCTTCCTTTCCCAAATAACGTGATGTGGGTTAACATGTATGGAACGAAGGTTAGACACCACTTGTGCATAACATGAATACGTGTTGTGTGGTGCATGTGCACTAAATGTGTTGATGGTAGAATGTATTGCAACTTGGATACAGGTGGAACACAGTAAAGTCTTGCGAAAAGGATCTGGCTAAAGTCGCACATGCGTATTGAACTCTCTTTTAATGCCTAAAAATATGTTCTTTTGTTCTTATTAATATATGTTATTAGCGAATAAAATCGTACCTTTGCAGACAATAAATATAAATTGAGTATAAAATTTGGTAATTTGTATGTACATCTTACCAGTATTATCACTAAGAATGAATAAGAAAAATACAACTTTCTGGCTGCTGCCATTGCTCTTGTCTTTGGTAGTTACCATGTTTTCAGGGTGTAACAATACCGAAAATTCAGTTATTAACGATGATGATGCACCAGCTGACGCAAAGGGTAGTCTGGTGTCGTTTGGGTTGAGTACAAGTCAATATTCAGAAGGAAGTCCTGCCTCACGTGCTGCAGGAAGCAATGAAGGTCGGGTAGTGTCATCTTCTACCGAAAATCTTGGAAATGGCTTAGAAGCTCTTGTAGAAGTTATAGAAACTGGCCTATATGACAAAAATGTGCTTAAAATCCTTGTAACTATCTAATAATCATTATCTTTGTTTTATTTATATTTTTATGGCAAAAAATCTGCTTTTATTGTGGCTCAAAATCGACTATAAAACGTGGTCATCTTAATGGTAGTCAACGCTGGTATTGTAAGTGCTGTAAGAGGAGCTTTGTTGGACATAATCGCCTTACCAATACCATTGTCAATAATCGTTATTCCAAGGGTAATCTAACAGTCAAAGATCTATCAGAGGAGTACGGAGTTTCAACCAGGACAATTTATAGAAAACTCACCAAATCTTATAAAGAAGAACTTCCCAACCTTCTTGTTCGCCCTGTAGTGGTTTTAATGGATGCCACCTATTGGGGACGTAATTTTGGTGTCGTTATCATGAAGGATTCATTGTCTGGTGATGTACTTTGGTTTAAGTTTATCAATAGGCATGAACGTCTTGAAGACTATAAGGAGGGCATAAGCTACTTGGAGTCACTTGGGTATACCATTCAAGGGCTTGTATGCGATGGTTTTAAGGGACTTAGGCAAGCTTTTCCCAATTATAAATTCCAATTATGCCAGTTCCATCAAGTAATGACTATAAAGACAAAACTAACTTCAAGACCCAAGCTTGAGGCTTCAAAAGAACTGCTTGAATTATCCAAGATGTTATGTCATACGGACAAGGAGTCCTTTATTGGGGCTTTAAAGGAATGGTACACCAAGTGGGAGGATTTTCTTAAGGAACGGACAACAACAGAAGATGGAAAATCACATTATACTCATAAAGCTCTACGTAGTGCTTTTTTGAGCCTTAAAAGGAATATGTCGTCATTGTGGACATACTATGATTACCCTGAATTGAAGATGCCAAATACAAACAATGCCATTGAATCACTCAATGCAGATTTAAAGACAAAATTGAACCTACACAAGGGGATCAGTATGGAAAGAAGAAAGATCTTCATCCAAGACTTTATAAAGTCCCATTCTCCTAAGAAATAAAAGGGGAATGGGAGATTTTAAGCACATTTTTGTCACATAAGAGAAAACGACGCTAAAATAAGCACACTTTTGTCACATAAGCCTAGAAACTCCTACAAAAGCTGCAAAAACGCGTGCTGTGGGTCAAGCTCCTGCAGGAGATTATACTATACTTGCATATCAAGGTACTGAATTGAAGCAAAAATGGGAGATAAACTATACATCAAGCGGCACCTACACAATGAAAGATGGCTCTAATCCAGAGAAATATCTTGCACCAGGTAGTTATAAATTCTATGTCTTTAAGAACCAAGATTTCGAGTTAGAAAATGGTAATTACGTAGCTAAACTTAAGAATGGTGAGAATGAACCTTATTTGTATGAGGATAATGTAACAATTAATAATCAGCTTAAAACAAAACTTACATTTACTCTTAAACCATACTTTGCGAAAGTAAAATTTAAGGTTAAAGCTTTTTCAGCTAAGTTTGATAGAGCTTCTAAAACAGCAAACGGGATGCCATATACAGAACAGACTCCATTTGAAGGTCCAACTAATGGACATTTTGTATATGATGCCAATTCTATCCCTTCAACTATGACACTTAATGCAACAAATGGTACAATAACACCTACAAATAATAGTGCTGCTGGACAAACAAACGACTTTGTTAGCTTTACTGGAAATGTAGTTGATGGTGATAATTCTTATATTTTAAGCAATAATGCAATGTTTTTCTTGCCAGGAACTGATATTACAAAGTTGAAATTCCAATTTAAGACTGGTATTGCTGGTACTATATACAAAAAATCAATTGCAGGTAAATCGCTAAAAATAAGTAAACCTATTACAGGTGGACTAAAAAGCGGTTATGAATATATAGTTTCAACCACAGTTTATTATACTGCTACCTATCTTTTCAGCGATGGTACGGAAGGAACAATGGGAAATAAAGGAAATCGCACACCAATAGCATTATATGTTGGTACACATAATGGTCATAAATTTGCAATTGCTTTGAATGATGCGAAATATCCTGAAAAAGGAGGAGATGGTAGTTGGTATCTTGGTCCTTGGTCAAGAAATAATTCCAATAATGCGACATATTTATATAATATAAATACCCAAACTCCAAAATATGATGGCTATGAAACTACATATGAATCAAATACAACTTGGGCTAATCCATCAGGAGGAAAAGTAAAGGCTAATAATCCAAACTTTGATGCTTTTTATGCTGCAGCACACTATTCTCCAGGTGTAAATTTGACAGGTAGTATTGCAGGTGCTAAATGGTATTTACCAAGTTGGGGAGAATGGGACGATGCTTATAGAACATTTGGCTTTGAATCTATTATAGGTAAAAAAGAAAAAAATGACGAAGTATGGTATTCAAGTGATTTACAATATCAACTTGTACAAATTTTATTCTTACAAGCTGGTGGAAGTCCTGCTGCTGGTTTCTATTGGACAGCCGATACACACGGAAAATCTTATACTATAATGATTCGTACAAAGATTACTAAAAAGCTCGATTGGCCACAAATTAACGATGCAAATAAAACTGATCAATGGGGAGCTACCCGAGCTTTCATTAGGTACTAATAGATAAAACAGACAAACAAGAAATAGAAAATGAGCAAACTTCCCATAGTTTGCTCATTTTTTTATTATTAGTTTTAAAAGCTCTATACTAAACATGGTTATAAATGCTATATAACACAATAGAGATGTACCAAATAAGTACATCTCTATTGTGTTATTTCTGTTTCTTTATAACTCGTAATTATAAATCGTTTCCTTCTCCACCTCCATTATGCTCACCGCCATTGCCGTAATTATTATCTGTTTGGATAGGACTACTTGGATTTGGTTGAACACTACTACAAATCATGCCTACATTCTCAACAGAGAGCACTGTAGTGTTTGGTTGCAAATATTTTTTCTTATTGACTTTCATACCTATCTTGTTAATTAATATTTAAATTACATCCGGTCCTCGGTGTAATTTCGTTGCAAAGTTAATAAAAATAAATGGGATAATCTGTAACCTATCCAATATTTTTATATCTTTTGATTAAGATAATGTTTGGGGTCAATTTCTTATCAGTCCCCTTGTCGTTTTTTGCAGATACTCCGCACATGTAGAGTGTATGGCCTGCATGAGTGATGAGGATGGTAGATATACGTGGTGCGGAGCATTCACACAAGTCTCTCTTTTAGAGCTTTTAGAAATTGGAGTGATATTTTATTTTTTTATCTACCTATTGATAGACAAGTATTATAAACCCTTAAATATAAGTTCTTTGTAATATGGGTAGCTCTTGTAAACTAAGTATTGTTTGAGTAGTCTTTGTTTTACACATTTATATTCCTTAATATTCAGTAAATAAAGGGGTATGAAAGAATAGAACACATAATAGTTATTGATAATCAGATGTTAAACGATATCAATCCGTATTTAGGAAGACTTACCATAGTTCGAAGGTCAAGAAGTAAGTCAAGGAATAAGTATAGAATACTCTCATGATTTATGAGCTTTGTGCGCAGAGTTATTTTTGTCTAAAGCTAATTATGACATAACAAATGTAACATATTATATAGGTGTATTTTGATAAAGTCAAGTAGAAGAAAATCTTAAATAGCGATACCAATCAACCTAATAACTTCAAAAAAGCATGAAAAATTTTGTTAGTTCGGAGATTTAGCCTTATCTTTGCAAGCGGTTTGCCGCAATGGTGGAATTGGTAGACACGAGGGACTTAAAATCCCTTGGCCAGTAATGGCTGTGCGGGTTCGAGTCCCGCTCGCGGCACTTCTTTCTTAAATCTCTATGCGCATGAAGCGAATAGCATACATAATTTTATTCTCCCTGCTGTTAGTTTCTTGTGGTACCCGTAGCGGTTACTTCAAGATGGAGGGACGCTTCTTGCACATGAATCAAGGTGAACTTTATGTTTATAGTCCTGATGGTGGTATTGCTGGTTTGGATACCATCAAGATTGAAGCAGGACGCTTTTCTTACGAGAAGCCTTGTAATAAACCTTCTACATTGATTATTATCTTCCCAAATTATTCCACGCAACCTATCTTTGCCGAGCCTGGTGAAGCGGTTGAGGTGAAAGCGGATGCTTCTCACTTAAAAGAGATGGAAGTGGATGGGACAAAGGATAATAAGTTGATGACTAAGTTTCGTAAGCAGATAGCAAGTGTATCTCCTCCAGAGGAACTCAAGTATGCAATACAATTTATCAACGACCATCCAGAGTCTGTTGTAAGTGTCTATCTGCTCAATCACTATCTTGTTCAAACGGAAGCTCCTGACTACAAACAGGCTGCAAAACTTTTACCACTATTGATAAAAGAACAGCCTGATAATGCCAGCTTGGGACGTCTTCAACGACAATTAACTGAACTTGGTTCTTTACCAATAGGTAGTAAGCTACCAACGTTTTCGGTTAAGGATGTCAATGGGAAGATGGTTAATAATGCGTCATTTCAAGGAAAGAATGTCATTATTATCAATACCTGGGCAGCATGGAGTTATGAGAGTCTTGATATTCAACGTGCGCTGAATGATGCTGTGAAAGCAGGAAAGATAGCTGCGTTGGGTATCTGTGTTGATGCTAATCTTAAGGAAGTAAAACAAACATTAGAGCGCGACGAGATAGAGTTTTCGAATGTTTGTGATGGAAAACTTCTTAATACTCCTTTGCTCAAAACCTTTGGACTTAATACCATACCAGATAATATCGTCATTCGGAACGGAAAAGTTGTGGAAAGAAATATCACTGCTAATACCATCCGTCAGCGTTATAGTACTGATTAAAAACTAATATTGTGCTTGTAAAGACATTCTGTGCAGCTGTCAACGGAATGGAAGTTACCACCGTAACAGTTGAAGTTAGTATAACACGGGGCGTTTTGTTCCATCTTACCGGTCTTGCTGATGGGGCGGTAAAGGAAAGCCATGACCGTATTGCTGCAGCTCTTCTTAATACTGGTTATAAATTTCCTGTAGCCGATATCACCGCCAACCTTGCTCCAGCCGACCTTAAAAAGGAAGGCTCCAGTTTTGATCTCCCACTGGCCATTGCTATCCTTGCTGCCAATGAGAAGATGAACTGTGATCATCTGCGTGAGTTTATGCTTGTGGGAGAGTTAAGCCTTGATGGGACGTTGCAGCCTGTTAAAGGCGTGTTACCCATTGCCATTAAGGCGCGTGCAGAGAAGTTCAAAGGTATCATCGTTCCGAAAGCTAATGAACATGAGGCGGCTGTTGTTGACACCTTAGAGGTCTATGGAATGGATAATATTCTGCAGGTTATTGATTTCCTTAATGGAACATCTTCACCAGAACCTTGTTTCGTAGATACCCGTAAGGAGTTTTATGAGCATCAATACGCTTTCGATCTTGACTTTGCTGATGTGCGTGGACAAGAGAATGTGAAGCGTGCGTTAGAGGTTGCAGCGGCTGGTGGACACAATCTTATCATGGTTGGACCACCCGGAAGTGGTAAGAGTATGATGGCGAAGCGTCTCCCTTCTATTCTTCCCCCCTTATCTCTTTCTGAGAGTTTAGAAACAACTCAGATTCATTCTATCGCAGGAAAGTTGCATCGTGACACAGGATTGATTACACAGCGACCTTTTCGAAGTCCGCATCATACGATTTCTGAGGTTGCACTCGTGGGTGGTGGAGCTAATCCGATGCCGGGTGAGATAACGCTTGCACATAATGGCGTGTTATTCTGTGACGAGCTACCTGAGTTTAATAAACATACCTTAGAGGTGCTTCGTCAGCCTTTGGAGGATCGTCAGATAACCATTTCACGTGCCAAATATACGGTTACTTACCCTTGTAGCTTTATGTTCGTTGCAAGCATGAACCCATGCCCGTGTGGTTATTTTGCTGATCCTACACATCATTGTGTTTGTACGCCAGGGCAGATTCAGAAGTATCTTGCGAAGATTTCTGGTCCACTGATGGACAGAATCGATATTCAATGTGAGATAGCTCCTCTCCCCTTCAAGGATATATCACAAGCAACACCGGGCGAGCCGAGTGCTGCCATCCGTGAGCGTGTTATCCGTGCACGTGCAATCCAGACCGACCGATTCTGCAGTTATCGTAATATTCATTGTAATGCACAGATGACTGAGCGTATGATTCATGAGTTTGCTGAGCCTGATGAGGCTTCAATCAAGTTACTTCGTGATGCGATGGAGCGGCTAAAGCTCTCGGCTCGCGCCTATAATAGAATCTTAAAGGTGGCGCGTTCCATTGCCGATTTGGATGAGTCGGAGAATGTGCAGGTGCAACATATTGCAGAAGCTATTGGGTACAGAAACCTCGATAGAAGTGATTGGGCAGAGCGATGAGACTTGTTCTATGCAACTCGAAATAGGGAATGGCTCATGAATGAGGGGAAAAAGTGAAGGAGGTATTGGTATTCGAAGGATAAATAAAAAGATAGTTGTAAAGAAATCTTTGCGCATCTAATCATTTAGATACGCTAAACTAATAAATAAGAAAAGAAATGCTATTAACGATTAAAAAAATGAGAAAGCACATGAGACAGGTATTTGCTTTTGTATTAATGCTGTTTGTTCAGACAGTAATAGCACAGACTGGTACGGGTTTGATGCCAGTAAATTGGGATAAAATAAGGGCAGAGGTGGAAACTAATCCGCAACATATAAAGCTATTAATAGATTCTTTATTAAATGTCGATGTTGACACGACACTGACTGCAGACGACAAAATGTTGATTGTGTACGGAAATACTTACCTAACTAAAGGACGTGATTTGAGTTTGGAACATGAGATGCAGCAGATACGTGACAAAGGACAATTTCGTAAGGCAGCTGACATCGCAGATAAAATTCTCGCTATCAACCCACTTAATACAAATGCCATTGTGTCTAAGATTTATAACTTAAGGACCCAATCTTATGTCGATCCGGATTCGGCACAGATGGTAACTGATAGTCTTCGGGTTTATACTGTCCGTTTATTGCGTATCCTTGATACCCTATTTATGACTGGTGATGGCAGCAAAGAACATCCTTTCTCTGTAACATCGAAAGGTGATGAGTATAATCTTGTGGAATTCTTCTTTGGTATTCATAAAATCGATGATAAGATGGTTGAAGGAAATAGTGACCATTTTGTCTTAGGTGAAACAAATGCGTCTTATCCTACACCTGATATCTATTTTGATGTGAGCCGAATTACTGAAATGGAGAATTCTTTGTCGGAACCGAAAAAGGAGGAATGAGCGAGAAGAAAAAGTAAAAGAGCACTTCGAAAAGTAAAAATATTAAAGTTCCAAGTTTCAAGGATAATTAAGTTTCCTGTCACTCCTGTCATTTATATAGATGCGTAACTTGTTATATTCTAGTGAGGTGCATGAAATGTTAAAAGTGACAGCAAACAGAAATAAAACTTTTCTTTAGAATCTGTAAGCGTATTACGCCCATTTAAGAATACTTCTCACGTCAAAGTTTAGAGCAATTTATTCGCTCTTCGTTCACTTCTCGCTACCTATTCCTACTGAGCTGAAGAATGGCTTATTCAACCACAATCATTCCATCCTTGTTTATTTTCAGATGAGGCTTTTTCTTAGGTGTAATTGTTTGCTTCTTTGTTGAGTTGGCAGGCGTTGTTTTGCGACTTGCAGTTTTCTTATTGTTTGCAGAAACAGGTCGATTAGGATGTGTGACAGCAACTTTCTTCTGTTCAATAATATAAAAAGCAATAAAACTTCAATTATTGCCCATTTCATCGATAAATTTCACGGTTATTGAAGTCATATTTTAATATAGAGCAAAAGCTTATTTGCTTATTTCTAAACAGATTAATGCAAGGTATAAACTGCTGTAGAAAAGCGTGATAAGGACTCTTTTCTTAGACGCTTAAAGTTTTTTAGATGTTAATACTTGTTGTTAAAGCTTATAATGGTTATTGTATTTATTTGTATATTACGTGTTCTAACTTCTTGATAATCAGTAAAGAGTATTTGTAATTTCTTCTCATATCCTTTTATTATCTATTATAAAGCCTTATTTTCGTGTATCTTTGCATACATCTTTTAGAAAAGATGTTTCTGCTTACATAGACAAGAATAATTTTAAAAACATAAATCAAATTAACAATCATGAAACCATTGCAAACTGAGAGCAGTTCATGGCACAAAGTTCTTGCCGTATTGGTGGGACTCATCTGCACATTGAACGTAGCAGCTCAAAAAATCAATGTAAAAGGTTCGGTAACTGACCCGCATGGTGAGCCCGTCATCGGTGCAACCATTATGGAGGAGGGTACCAAGAATGGTGTGGTGACAGATATCGATGGAAACTTCACGCTATCTGTTGCAAGTCCTAAATCGCGACTTCGTGTGACCTATATCGGTTATAAGACACAGGAGTTGCCTGTGAATAATCAGACCGATTTCAAAATCAAGTTGCAGGAAGATGCTGCCAATCTTGATGAGGTCGTTGTCGTTGGTTACGGTACGATGGATAAGAAGGAGTTGACTTCAGCTGTATCTCACGTATCAGCACGTAACTTCACACAGGTAGCAAGTGTAGACCCATCAATGATGATTCAAGGTAAGGTCGCTGGTGTTAGTATTACCAATACAGGCTCTGGTGACCCTAATAATCAGGCAAGTATTCAGATTCGTGGTGTCTCATCCCGCGCAGCAGGCTTGGGTCCATTGATTGTTATTGATGGTGTACCAGGTGGTAACCTTACTAATATTAACCCAAATGATATCGAAAGCTATGACGTCCTCAAGGATGGTGCAGCTTCTGCTATCTATGGTACACGTGGTTCTAATGGTGTTATCCTCGTGACAACAAAGAAGGGATCGCGCGACGGTAATCTTCATACAACTTATAATGGTACAGTAGCTTTCGACGTTATCAAGAAAGACCTCGATATGCTTGATGCTGCAGAGTATCGTGCTAATCGCTTGGCATCTGGTACAGGTTACGACCTTGGAGGTGCAACTGATTGGATGAAGGAAGTAAGCCGAGTAGGTGTACGTACGGTTCACACGCTGACTTTCAGTGGTGGTAATATTAAGTCTAATTACCGTGCATCTGTTGATTATCGTGATGCAAAAGGTATTGATAAATATTCTGGACGTCGTGAGTATGGTGCACGTGTCTCTTTGAATCATACAAATAAGAGTGGTCTTATTACTTTCGGTTTAAATGTTGCACCTCGTATTGCTTATCGTAAGAATGCAACTTGGGATGTATTCCGTAACGCAATGGAAGCCAATCCTACCACTCCTGTATTCGATCCACAGAACCCTACATTGTATTATAATTTCAAGGGACAGCCTGCAGAATGGAACCCAGTAGAGCAGGAGAAGAGACGTAAAGATACTGGTACAACAAAGTTGATTGACTGGGATGGTACCGTTAAGTTGAATCTCTTCCCATTGTTATTGACTAATCCTGGAAAGCAGGTGTTGACTACACAGTTGACATTCGCTGACCATCAGTATGATAACTATAACCAGTGGTTTAGCCCATCAACCAACACCCGTACTATTAATGCAGGTCGTGATGGTGAAGCTTCACAGAACTATAAAAAGGAGTCTCTCCAAAGTTTGGAGTGGATTAATAACTATAGCAACTCTTTTGGTAATCACAACATTAAGGCTATGTTTGGTTACTCTTATCAAGAGGCATTGTACTCTGGCTTCAATGCTGAGAACAAGGACTTCCCTAATGATGCCTTAGAGGATAATAACCTTGGTACGGGTGCTTACATGAAGGATAAGGACGAGTTGGGTATGGGTTCTTATAAGAATGGTAATAAGCTGATAGCTTTCTTCGGTCGTATAAGCTATGACTGGAAGAGTCGTTATATGGTTACTGCTTCTTTGCGTCATGAGGGTTCAACAAAGTTTGGTGAGGATTATAAGTGGGGTAACTTCCCTGCTGTATCAGCTGGTTGGCGCATCTCTGACGAAGCATTTATGGCAGGAACAAAGAGTTGGTTGACCGACCTAAAACTTCGTGCAGACTATGGTGTTACTGGTAACCAGAACTTTGATAGCTATAAATCGCTTGACACAATGCAGGGTTTCGGCTACTATATGTATAATGGTAAGTCTTATCAGGTATGGGGTCCTGGAAAGAATCCTAATAAAAAACTCCATTGGGAGAAGGGTAAGAACTGGAATATCGGACTTGACTGGGCATTGTTTAATGGTAATCTCTATGGTTCATTTAACTATTACAGCCGTAAGCAGCAAGACCTCCTTGGTGATTATACAGTACAAGTTCCTCCTTACTTGTTTACAACAACATTCGTGAACGTAGGTACAATGCGTAACTATGGTTTCGAGTTTGATATTACATGGAATGCTATTAAGACAAAGGATTTCTCTTATACTGTGAATGTGGTTGGCTCTACAATGGGTAATAAGTTTGTGAGTTTCAGCAACGAACAGTATGAAGGAAGAAGCTATGAAGACCGTGTAAGTACGCAGGAGCCTTATCCATTCCATTATTTGCAACGCCTTGAAGAGGGTAAGCGTGTTGGTAACTTCTATATGTTGAAGTATGCTGGTATCGACCCACAGGGCCGTTGGATTGTCTACGATAAGGATGGTGATAAGATCTTGGCAGATAACGCAACCGAGGAAGATCGTCAGTATGTGGGTAATGGCTTGCCAAAGTTCACGGGTTCAATGACTCACAGTTTCCGTTATAAGAACTTCGATGCAACACTGTTTTTCCAAACAGCACTTGGCTTCGATATCTTTAATATTCATGACTTCTACTATGGAATCAAGAACTTCCAAGGTAATGTAATGGATAAGGCATATAGCAAGAACCTCGCAGTAACACAGAATCCAATTGTTAGCGACTACTTCCTTGAGCCTGGTGACTACCTGAAACTGTCTTCTTTTAGCCTCGGTTACACACTGAATCTGAACAAGAAGTACATCGATGCAATTCGTATCAACTTGACAGCAACCAACCTCTTTACGATTACTAAGTTCTCTGGAATTGACCCATCAACCTATCAGGTGAATGGTCTTGAGCCAGGTGCAACAGGTTCTCGCTCTTACTACCCATCAACTCGACAGTTTATGCTGGGTCTGCAGGTTGACTTCTAAATAATAAGAAAACTTTTTTAGACATTGAAAGAACAATGAATAAGATATATAAATATGCTGCTTTGCTAATGATGCCAGCAGCATTGATGACAACTTCCAGCTGTACAGACTTAACGGAAACACTGTACGATCAGGTTGCTTCAAAGAACTATTACAATACAAAGGATGATGTTATCCGTGCGGTACTTCGTCCGTTTGAGCATGGATTCTGGAGTATCCAGAGCCGTCAGGTACTGAATGAAGAAACTGCTGACCAGCTGATTACCCCTACTCGTGAGGACTGGTGGGATGACGGTGGACGCTGGGCAGACCTTCATCAACACAAGTGGGACAATAAGACTGGTGAAGCACAGTCTGAGTTCAATGGCTGTTATCAGGGCATTGGGCAGGCTAATAAGGTAATTGAAGACCTTAATAACCTTACTGCTTCAAAGTTTGGTTTCTCAGAGGAAGAGTTCAATAACTTGAAAGCACAGAACCATGTATTGCGTGCTTGGTTCTATCTTCGCCTCTTAGATGCCTTCCGTAACGTTTATTTATCTACCAGTTTCTACGACCAATCAAAGAACTCTAAAGAGCAGGTTCAGCCTAAGGAAATCTTTGATTTTATAGAGAAAGACTTAAAAGAAGCGCTTCCGTTGTTGACAAAGAAGACTTCTTTGGGTGGTAATCAGAAGTTAGAAGGGCAGTGGACACAGGCTGGTGCGGCTGCATTGTTGGTTCGTCTGTATATGAATGCTAAGGTTTATGTTGGCGAAGACCACTTTGCTGATGCCGAGAGATATGCTCAGGCAATCGTAGATGGTACGTATGGAACATACGCTGTTGCGGACCGTTGGGATGCAGCTTTCGACTGGGATAATGAGACTTGTGATGAAGTTATCTTCGCATTCCCTGGTTCTGCGGGTGAAACTCACTGGCACTATAAGGGTGATTTGTACTGGTGGTCAGTTCCATCTAAAGCAAATGAGTGGCTGAACGATACAAAGAACAAGGAGGGGTCACATAATATTAAGTACTCTGCTTCACCAAGTTATAACCCTAAGGGTGAGAAATATACTTTCGAGTTGGGTATGCCTATCGCACAGTTCAAGAAGTATCCATCTGATGTTCGCTTGAAGATGTATACCAATCTTGGTAATGGTCGTCGTGAAGGTATGTTCATCTATGGTAAAATTAAGTACACTGATGCTGATGGTAACCAGCAGTATCTAAAGGATCACCACGGAACTTATGTACTTGATATCCGCGATGCAGTAGGTGTCTTTGGTGCAACAGACGGTAGTAAGTGGTTGTCAACAAGCGAAAGTAGCATCAAGCATGGTGATGATAACTCTGGCTGGATGTTTGCTAAATATCCACTCTACTCTGATAACGAGAAGGCTCAGCAGCTTGAAGCAGACTATTGCGAGATTCGTTTGCCAGAGATTATCTATAGCCTTGCCGAGTGTAAGCTCCGCAGTGGAGATGCTACAACGGCAGCAAAACTGCTGAATACGGTTCGTAAGCGTAACTATCCATCATCTGACTGGTCAACAGTTCTCTATGCTCCAGAGGGTTCTGCAAGTCTCGATATGAAAGAGATGTTGGCAGAATGGGGCCGTGAGTTCTTCGCAGAAGGTCGCCGTCGTGTTGACTTGATTCGCTTTGGCAAGTTCCAGGATGCATGGTGGGACAAGGAAGCTGATGCTGACAAGCACACCGAGATATTCCCATTCCACCCAGAAATCATTGGTGCTCATAAGGGAATGAAGCAGAATCTGGGTTACTAATGATGTTTAACGACTAAAAGCTATTATGGATATGAAAAAGTTAATGAAATATGGAATGTATCTGTTGTTAGTGCTTCTTGCGCCAGCCTCATTCCAGTCATGCAACGATGATAAGGATATTGTGGTCATAACAGAAGAACTTCCACTGAAAGTTGACCATCTCTATATGGTGGGTGATGCTACTCCAGCTGGTTGGAACATCGGTGATCCATACGAGATGACACGCGATACAGAGAATAAATATCTCTTTACTTATCATGGTAAACTAAAGACTGGCGAGATTAAGTTGCCACTCTCAAAGGGTGATTGGGGTGCTACATTCGTTTACGCTCCTGCTGCTAATACTGAAATCAGCGATAAAGGTGTTGCCAGTGATGCGATTGATATTCGTAAGGGTGGTGCTGATAATAAGTGGAAGGTGACAAAGACAGGTATCTATACCTTCGCTGTAGATCTCCGCACACGTAAGCTTACTGTTACTTATGAAGGCGAAGAACCTGCAGGTCCAATCCTTCCTATCGAGTCTGAATGGTTGTCATTCATCGGTAATGCAACGCCATACGGCTGGGATATTGATGGCTTGAAAGCAAAGGTACAGGATGGTTCTGCTAAGTTTGCTAAGACCTCATCTAATCCATTACAGTTCACTTATGAGGGTCATCTTAACTTAGGTGAGTTCAAATTGTCATTTGACAAGTCAGATGGATGGAACAACTTGATTCAGGCACCTGTAGCTGATTGTGAGTTCAACCATGATGGTCCTGCAAAGCAGGGAATGGTTGTTGGTGGCGATGACAATAAGTGGAAAGTGACAGAAGCTGGTACTTATACCATTGTATTCGACCTCACAAAGCATGAAATCAAGGTAACGAAGTTTGTCGCTGATGCTCCTGCTCCAGCTGCACCAACACCTTGGGACACTGAAAGCGTCTATATGATTGGTAGCGCAACTCCTGCTGGTTGGGTAACTGATAATGGCGTTGCTTTCACGAAGTCAGGCGATCATATCTTCTCTATTGAAGTTCAGTTGGCTGAGGGTGAAATGAAGTTTATGCTCGATAAGTCTGGTTTCTCAGGTGATAAGCCTTATTTCTTTGCTCCAGAAGAGAATACTATAATCAATGAAACGGGTGTAGCTAAGGATGCACTTGTTTATGGTACAGAAAGTTCTTATGGTGACAAGAAGTGGAAAGTTACTAAGGCTGGAAAGTATAAGCTGACACTTGACTTGAAGAACAAGAAGTTCAAGGCAGAATACATAAGCGCATAACAGAGTTTAAAAACATAAATAACCGGTTAGCTGGTGCTCCAATGCATGGGTTTTGTAAGTATAATGCATGGATTTTATTAGGCTAAAGGCACACAGCTACCGGTTAAAACTACTTATGATAGAATAAAACAATGAAGAAATATATTTTAGCAAGCTTGGCTTTCGCTGCTCTTCTGACAAGTTGTAACAGCAATGAATGGGACGTAACCAGCGATCTGAGCGTTGATAAGACTGACCCAACAGTAGGTCTTACACCTGTTGCAGAGGCTGAAGGTATGGACTATGCGCCACTTTACTGGAGTGTATATGGTCATCTTCGTGCACAAGAAAAGGCTGGATCATTCCCAAATATCTTTACTGAGCAAGATTGGGATGAGGCTGCAGACTATGTAGCAACCAATCTCAAATCGCATGGTTATGACATGCTTGTTACTGATGGTTTTGCTTCGATGAGTGGTGATGATGGTTACATGACACGTTATAGCCGCACAGCGAAAGATGAGCGTTCGCCAGAGGTCCCATTGACTACTATTGTTGCTAAGTTGAAGGCAAAGGGGCTGAAACTCGGTGTTTACGATAGTCCATTCTGGTATCATTATACCAATCCTGATGCTGTTATTCCAGGAACAGATGGTATTAAGGTGAGCAGTCTGGCTTATGATCCAACAAAAGATAAAGATATCAAGCATCCAAACTCAAGGGATCAGTTTGGTTGGGTAGTAACAGATCACCCAGGTGCAGAGCAGTATTTTGAAGGATTCTTCAAGCACTATTCTGATTTAGGTGTGAAGTTTGTACGTATGGACTTCCTCTCTTGGTATGAAGATGGTATGAACTATACTGACGTTATCGATAAAGGTTATGGTCGTGAGCGTTATGTAAAGGGTATGCAGTGGATTAACAAGTATGCACAGAAGTATGGCGTATATGTTTCTCTCGTAATGCCTCACCTCCGCAATAATGCTATTATCGAGAAATATGCGGGTAATATGGTACGTATTGACGCCGATGCACTTGAGGGTTCTTGGTATCGTTTCTCTGATAATAATCGCGGTAACCTTCGTGGTGGATGGCCAAACTCTGAGAATGCTTTCGACGGTTTCATCAATTGGTCAAAGATTTCTGGCCGTAAGAAGATTCGTCTTGACGGCGACTTTATTCGTATCGGAAGCTATGCTGATGATAATGAGAAGATGTCGGTTATCTCTCTTCCTTTGATGGCAGGTGGACCAATCTCTATCACAGATATGCCTACAGGCAACGACTTGAAGTTCTTCCAGAATGATGAGATGCTTGCTTTGCAGAAGGATGGTTTCGTTGGTCAGCCATTAGAGCGTAACCTCTGGAATACTGATGGAGAGGTATGGTATGGTCAGATGAGGGATGGCTCTTGGGTTATCGGTCTCTTCAACCGTGATCAAGCAGCAGCAACTCGTTCTATTGACTTGACAAAGGTGGGAATTACTGGTACTTGGTCTGCACGTGACCTTTGGAAGCATGCTGATGAAGGAACTGTAAGTGATAAGATTGAGGCGATCATTCCTGCACATGGCTGTAAGATTATCAAGCTAACAAAGTAAGACTAGCTCTCTTCCGTCCCTTTATAGGGACAGAGCTATTATACAAATCGAACCAGTTGGAAGCATCCAGCTGGTTCGATTTCTTTATGTTCTATGTTCAAGCTAATAGGCTTATTTCGCAAACCGATTAGGTTAGATGTATTCTCGATACACCTTATTATATATGTGCTAACCCATTTCTATTGTCCCATCCTTATTCACTTTCAATCGCGGCTTGGGCTGTGGTGCAGCTGGTTGAGGCTTCTGTTGTCTTACAGGAGCAGGTTTATGTTGTGGAACAGGCTTAGCTTTAACAGGTTTTGGTGCCGTTGTCCGTTGCCTAGCGGGAGCTTTCCTCGTAGGTTGATGAGTAGCTGCATTCTTCTTATTGGGTACTATTCTGCTCTTCATCTCACCACCAACATAAGTACCATTAGGTCCTTTCGTCCGATACGCATAGAATGTGCTTTTAGGGAGATATACAGTATCTTCGATACATAGACCATCATCGTAACGTGCGTGTTCGATAATCTTTTGCCCAGTATCATCGTACACGTAGGTCATTCCCTGTAGTAGTCCATTCTCGTAGTTCTCAATGTATTCAAGATAAGGATTTGCACTGGGACAATTCATCTTTTGGTACTTGATGAGCTTACCCTGCTTCTTCCCTTTGCTGTAACTCACGATACTTTCGATGTTACCAAACGCATCGTAATACTTCACCTGTCCATCCCTTAGACCGTCCTTATAGTCTTCTTCCATGGAGAGGCTCCCATCCTCCTTATATGAAACACAGTGTCCTTCTAATAACCCCGTCTTCTTATCCCTATAAGTAATCGACTTTATCTGTCCATTGTCATAGGTTTCTACTATCTTCTTCACCTGTGCGTTACACGCTAAAGGTAGTGCGATAAGGAGGAGCAGAAGAACTTGAATCTTTCTCATACTATACTCGTGCTTAATACTCATTGCTTTAGTATCTTGTGTTCAGTCGCAAACTTATACTCATACTTCAGGTAGCCTTCCTTCAAAGTAAGGCTTGCGATGTAGTGTTCATCATCAGTTTCACTGTTCTCCTTGGTCGCTCTGAACCATATCTTCTGATTATCTCTTATAATGCCACCTATCTTCATTGGAAGCTCAAGAGAGTGTGTCCAGAGAATCACCCCATTAGTGTTCCGAAGTTGAAGAACCGTTGGTGCATCCTCCGAGATACTAGCATTATACTCTATAAGGATATACTTCGAGTCTTGGTAATCAATCTTTGTATTGAAGCCAGCAAACCAATCTGTTATTGCATTATGACTAATCATTCGACCGTCACCACGCGGAGTATCTGTCACACCATATAGGAAGTAACCAGCGTCTTGAGGGTCTCCTAAGTGATACATGAAGCGTATTCTCCATAATCGGTTTAGGCCTTTTTGGCTAGAGGATTCGCTCGCTTCCTTTCGATCTAATATATAGAATACACTATCGTGAACCTCTCCATTGAGTTCAGAAGCAGGTAGTTGCTGGGCGTATTCATAGGCTTCCTCCGTATAAAGACGGTCTGTGGCGGGGAAGTAATAATAGGTCTCTGCCATATTGTTGGTGACTTTGAAGCCCTCACCTACGCCCGCCGTACTAGCGTGGTCTTCGTAGGTATCAGAGATAAATGCTACTGATGAGATACCACTTGACATCGCTTTTTTATTGGCGAAGATAGTCTTTGAGACATTCTTTAGTGTGAGTGTCTGTGGGTCAATCTCGAGTATAAACTGGCTAGGAATCGTGATATACCACTTCTTGGCTTGGTTCAGATGTTGTATCTCAAGCATGTGGAAAGCTGTCATACCAATCTTCCTTGCATCGTCATCACTGATGAGAAGTTTGTCAGCTAACACCTTTCCGCTATCCGGATCGATAAATCCATAATAGTAACCATTCGATGAGGTTCTATTGTTGTAGAATGTGTTATGGAAACGGCGATCGGTTAGATAGAAGAAACAAACACGTCCGTCATGCTTCACTGGGACGATGGCTTTATAAGTGTCATCTACGTTGAGGGAGTCGTCTGAACTAAGGTCTGGACTGGAAGAGTGGAACCCGAAGAGCATAATACAGAACAGAAAGAATAAGACACCACCGATGATGACGAATGCTCGTATCGCATTGCTCATAGAGACGTTAGCGTCTCCTTTAATGCGCGTGAAGCCCCCATCGTCAAAATGATGCTTAACATGAATGGTTATATCATCGTCATCTAAGAAGTATTCCGTTCCACAGTTTTTACAGCGATAGAGCTTTTCATCCAGTTGAATATGCTTTTCACTACCGCAGTTCGGACACTTTATAGGTCTTATCTTTGTTGACATTTTCTTACAGAATCAGTGCTTATGATTGTTTCTTATAGTGGATGGCTAGATAACTCAAGACGCCTTCTACAGCCGTAAAGATAGCGAAGAGGATAATCCACCAGTTGTCTTTTACGCTGCTCGGAGCCACTAGTCCACTGCCAAACTCTATGATGCTGGCAAAGAGGAAGAGCATTCCTAGGCTCAAACGATGTGTTCGTTCTGCACCAAGAGCAAACAACATGACCACCAACAGGGTGTTAACAATGATGGCAGCACTCGTGTAGAGCATGTTTGCTAAGGGGTAAACAGAGAGAACCAGACCTGCAATGATGTTGACAAAGAGGATGGCTATGGCGGGAATTAGGACTTTATTCATAATTTAGAAAGTATTTCGTTCTTCTTTTGCTCGTATTCTTCTGCTGTGATGAGCTGCTCGTCAAGTAACTTTTTGAGCTTCCGCAAGCGTTGAGAAGGGTCACTGCTTGCACCTCCCGACTTGAATATGTCTTGTGCTAACTGCAGTCCGGCACCCATTTGCAAACCAGCTCCTGCCAGTCCACCTTGGTTCTTTGCAGCATCACGCAAGGCTCCTAACTTCTGCAACTCGGTGTAGTCTAGGTCTACTTCGGCTGCTGCTTGCTTCTCAGTGGCCATATTTGCAATGCGCCCAATACGTTCCATCGTATCGTCATCGAATGTGACTGATGCAATACGGAAGTCGGTTAACTCTAGACCAAGGCGTGATAACTTCTCTGACGTCTTCTCTCGTAATTCATTAGAAAGCTCTTCTAAGTGCGTATCCACCTCTTTGTAAGGGTATGCTTTGACTGCCAGAAAGTTGGTGAGTGGCGTTATGATGCGTGAAGAAACAAGTTCCTGCACATCCTCTACATAGTAGTTTGCAACGGTACCAAGCACCGTAACGAACATTTGTGATGCGTCTTGAATCCTTACGGAGAAGTTTCCACAGGCTCCAAGTGCCACTGGTAAGTTGTAATAGGGTTCTATATACTTCACTGGTGAGGCTGTTCCCCAAAGGATATTCACCATCTCTGCCGTGCGGAAGAAGTAGAACCTCATCTTGTGTTCGCTCTCTGTTTGCTGTGCAAGATTGAGCAGTGAAGTGATAAAGGGATGATTAGCGGTTTCCATGTCATAGATGCCGGGTTCAATAAGGGTGCCTTTTACCTTTCCATCATAAATGATAATACAACCTTGTCCCGGAGCAACGATAAGTTTACTTGCGTTCTTTATTTCATCTGTAGTAGTTTCCAATTGATGAAATAATAGGTTAGTTTTCTGCTCTTTCCATTCTATGACAGTTCGCAGTTGGCGTTTGAAAAAATCTTTTATTCCCATAGCTTTATTGGTTCTTCTTCAAATTCGTTTAATAATTGCTGTGTAATAAGTTATGATGCCTACTTTAATTCTAATATGCAAATATAATGATTTGTATTGGAAAGAACAAAAAATAGTAGGAAAAGGTGAGCTTAATTCAGTCCCAAGGCGTTCAATCAGTTCTTGTGTTTTGTTTGAAGGAAAGACTTATCGCATAGTGGTTTGCTTGTTTTTATTTTGCTCTTAGTTGTATAAAACAAAGCAGCCGCATCACCCAGTTGGGCAATGCGGCTGCGACTTAAGTATCAAAATATAATTCAGAGATTTCTTATAGTCTAACGCTGAGACCTACATACCATGTTGCACCATAAACTGGAGCATACATGAAGGCTGCGTCGTCTGTGTGTTTCTCGTCCTGAATATAGCTGAAGATATTCTTAGCACCTGCATAAACAGTACATGAACCGAAACGCTTTGCAGCACGGCAGTTGAAGATCATGAAGGTGTTTGTCTTCTTAATCTTTGATGTTGCACCATCGTCCTCAGAGTTGTAGTCGATGAACATTCTTCCCTGTAATGAGCTTGTGAGAGAGAAAGTCCATGTGCCAGGGGTATAATCGAGGTCGATATCGCCAGTCATTGCTGGGAAACGAGAAACGTTACGGCTGTCCTTCGCATACTGCAGACGCTGTGGGAACTCTTTTACAGTCTCATCGTTAGGGTCTGACCAGTCTGCACGCTCGTGCTTAAACTTACCTTGATTGAAGGTCCAGTTAATACCAGCATTGAAGTTGCGGAAGAGATTTGCCTTTGCACCTAATTCAACACCCTGTACGTAGGCATCGTCAACATTCTCCCACTGGTAAGAGTAACCGAACTTCTTAACCTCATCGTCTGCAGGAGAGAACTGAATCTTATCTTTCAAGTTGGTGCGGAAGATGTTGATGCTGAACTGATATTTCTTAGCATAATAGTCTGCTGAGAGGTTGTAGCTAATAGCACGCTCACCCTTAAGGTTAGATGATTTCCATACACGTGGCGAACCACTACAGAGGTGGAGGTCCTCAGAGAATCCGTAAGGAGCACGGAAACCTGTACCTACATTAGCACGAAGAATGAGTGAAGGAGTCAGTTCATATTTGATAGCAATACGAGGATTGATGGTTGTCTTACTAAACTTAGTAGTTGGGAAGGCGCTATCAGAAACCTTTACGCTGGTAGCGTACTCCTCACCAGAGCTATGATAATCAACACGGATACCTGGTACAACAATCAACTTTGGAGTCACGTTCCACTCATCCTGTACGAAGAAACCAAGCTCGTTGGCGTGTTTCTTACCGATAGAAGTATATGGAACGCCATAGTAAGGACTTGTCTTCTCGTCCTCAGCAGAGATGACATAGAGTCCAGTCTCACGCAAACGAGTGAAATAACCCTGTACACCACCAAGCAATGTATGGTTGCCAAGAATTGAAGTGAAGGAGAGTGATGGTGTCACCGTATTCTCCTTAGCAATGTATGGGCGCATCATAGAAACGTCAGGTTCTGCACCGTCTTCATCTGGATGTGCTGGATCCTTGTGAGAATCCATATAGTCGTGAAGGAAGGTGTCGTTTGTTGCCAGGCGTTTGTGATATACGTAAGCTGTTGTAAGATTTAATTCAGAGTGCTTACCGATAGGCAAGGTGTAAGCGAGGTCAGCTGAAAGACGGTTGGTACGAATGTCTTCAGTACCATCAGTATATGGATTCATATATTGATCATTCGTCATAACACCACCGAAACGGTGCTCGTCAATCGCCTTACCACGCAGTACGAGTTTATCGTTCTTAGCAAAAGGCTGATAGAAATAAAGGCTGAAACCAAGGTTATTCATCGTCTCATCTACACGATCAGAGATACCATCCTTGTTCTTTACTTCCTTACGTGTAAGTCCATTCTGTGTGCGGTCGATAGCGTCCATCTGTGTTCGCTGTGCGAATACACTCAGACCGATGTTGTTATAACGCATAGAACCAGAACCCTTATAGCTCTTGAAGCCAAAGTTTCCAAACTGAATATCACCATTAACAGATGGCTCAAAGGTTGGTTCCTTTGAGATAATATTGATAGCACCAGCAACGGCACTACTTCCATAGAGTGCAGAACCAGCACCCTTAACCACCTCAAGGCGGTCGATGTCATTGGTTCCAATCTGCTGTAAACCATAGACACCAGCAAGACCAGAGTAAATAGGCTCACCATCAATGAGTACCTGTGTGTGCTCAGCGCCCAAGCCTTGCATACGTACTTCAGAGAAGTTACAGAACTGGCACTGCTGTTCTACACGGATACCCGGTACACCTTCAAGTGCTTCGTATAAGTTCTGGGCATTCTTCTTGGTGATAGCCTGTGATGTCAGAACCTCTGTACGGATAGGCACGTCCTTTACAAAGTGGCTGGTACGAGTACCAGTTACAACGACCTGACTTAACTCTAATGGATCTTTTTCCAACTCAAAGTAAGCACCAGTACCCTTGTTGGCTTCCATATTTACTTCGATTTCCTGCTGCTGATAACTAGAAAGTGTAGCAATGATAACCTGCTTTCCAACAGGAAGATTACTTAATTTGAAGTGTCCAGTAGCATCGCATTGAGTTTTAAGGTTGGTACCTTTTACTTGGATTTTAGCATGAGAGAGGTGTTGTCCACCTTCTTTTGCCTTTACGTCACCGAAGAGCATTGCGTCGGTGTTTTGTGCCATGGCTGCTAAAGAGCATAATATGGCGGTTAAGATTAGTAAATATTTTTTATTTGTTATTATATGGTTTGTAAATAACTTTGCAAAGTTATGTTGTTTTTATAAATTAGGCAATACCTATTGGTCGGTATTTTCATTGCTATTGGCCTAATAAGCCTAATATCAGTCAGAACTTTCGTTTTTCTTGTCAATTTAGGAATAACTCTTGCAGGTTTCAATAATTTCTTTTTACTTT